>JAXGRZ010000250.1:0-2874 GCA_040765305.1 Hyphomicrobiaceae bacterium
GGCTTCTCTACGAGGCGTCCATCTGGGTCGTCAAACGCGTTGAGAAACAAGCGCCCAAGCCGGCGGCGTGAGGTCCTTTATTGATCCGACATCTGGACCGGTACGGGTTGGCGTCCTATAGCTCAGGCAAGCAGCGCGCGGGCATGGAGCCGTGCTAGAGCATTTTCCGACGAAGTGGATACCGGTTCGCCCTAAGAAAATGCGACCAAACCAAAGAGCTAGAGCGCTTTCCGTTCCGATGGAATCGGATCGTACAGCAATCCAGCTATCTCGACTGAAGGGGGCCCCCGTGTTCGATATCAAATGGATCCGTGACAACGCCGATGCGTTCGACAACGGTTTGAAGCGCCGTGGTCTTGAGCCTTTGTCAGCCAAATTGATCGAGCTGGACGAGGCGCGCCGGCGCCACCAGACCAAGCTTCAGGATGCCCAGAGCCGGCGCAATGCCGCTTCCAAGGAGATCGGCAAGGCGATGGCCGCCAAGGACGCGGCAACGGCCGACAAATTGAAGGCCGAGGTGGCGGAGCTGAAGGAGCTGATCCAGGGGGGCGAGGAAGAAGAGCGCCAGCTCGTCACGGCACTCAATGAGGCGCTGTCGGTCATTCCCAACCTGCCGCTGCCCGATGTCGTCGAGGGCAAGGACGAGCACGACAACAAGCAAGTGCGCCGCTGGGGCGAGCCGAAAAAGTTCACCTTCGCGCCCAAGCAGCATTTCGAGCTGGGCGAGGCGCTGGGGCTCATGGATTTCGAGACGGCGGCAAAAGTATCGGGTGCCCGCTTCGTGTTTCTCAAGGGTGCCTTATCGCGGCTGGAGCGCGCCATCGCTTCGTTCATGATCGATCAGCATACCGGCCCCGCCGGCGAGGGCGTCGGTGGTTATACCGAGTTCAACCCGCCGCTGCTGGTCAAGGATCACACCGCCTACGGCACCGGCAACCTGCCGAAGTTCGCCGAGGATCTGTTCCACACGGACAATGGCTTCTGGCTCATTCCAACGGCCGAAGTCTCGCTGACCAACATCGTGCGCGAGGAAATCATCGAGGCCGACAAGCTGCCGATGCGGATGACGGCGTGGACGCCCTGCTTCCGCTCCGAAGCAGGGGCTGCGGGCCGCGACACGCGCGGCATGATCCGCCAGCACCAGTTCTCCAAGGTCGAACTCGTCTCCATCACCAAGCCGGAAGATTCGGCAGCCGAACACGAGCGCATGACGGCGTGCGCGCAAGGCATTCTGGAAAAGCTCGGCCTGCCTTATCGCACGATGATGCTGTGCACCGGCGACATGGGTTTTGCATCGCAGCGGACCTACGACATCGAGGTCTGGCTGCCGGGCCAGGATACCTATCGCGAGATTTCCTCGTGCTCGGTGTGCGGTGATTTCCAGGCGCGCCGGATGAATGCGCGTTACCGCGCCGGCGAGAAGGATGTGCGCTTCGTGCATACGCTGAACGGTTCGGGGCTTGCTGTTGGGCGCACACTCATCGCCGTCATGGAGAATTATCAACAAAGCGATGGCTCGATCATCATACCCGATGCGTTGAAGCCTTATATGCACGGCATCGAGAAGATCGAGAAGGCTTGATCGGCAGTTCATTCCCTCCCCGCTTGCGGGACGAGGGTCACAGTGAGGGGCGCCTTGCGATCGTAACGCAAGCGCTGCTCGCGCAGCTGACCCTGCCGCGATCGCGAAGGGCGATGAGGCGTGGAGATGATATGAGAATCCTGGTCACCAACGACGATGGCATCAACGCACCAGGCCTCAAGGTGCTGGCCGATATTGCGCGCGCCTTGAGCGATGATGTCTGGATCGTGGCGCCCGATACCAATCAATCGGGTGCGTCCCATTCGTTGACGCTGCACGAGCCGCTGCGCTGCATGGAGGTGGCGGACAGATCGTTTTCGGTGCGCGGCACGCCGACTGATTGCGTCATCATGGGCGTGCGCCACATTCTGCTTCACGCGCCGCCCGATCTCATCTTGTCAGGCGTCAATCGCGGCTCCAACATTGCCGAGGACGTCACCTATTCAGGGACAGTCGCAGGCGCGATGGAAGGTTCGCTGCTCGGCATTCGCTCGCTCGCGCTCAGTCAGTCGATTGATTATGAAGCAGGCGAAATTCATTGGGACACGCCTCTAGCGCACGGGCCCGACATCGTGCGCCGCGTGCTGGAGACGGACTGGAATCCATCGGTTCTCATGAACATCAACTTTCCCGCACTGCCCCCTGATGAGGTGAAGGGCGTGATGGTGACGGTGCAGGGCAAGCGCGACCAGTCGCTGCTGCACATCGACGAGCGCTTCGACACCTGGAAGCAGCCCTACTACTGGTTCAACTTCGAGCGCCGCCGCTCCAACCCGCTCGAAGGCACCGACCTGTGGGCGATCTATCAGGGCCTCATCTCGGTGACGCCGCTGACGCCGAACCTCACGCATCTGCCGGCAACCGAGGCGTTGAGCGGCATCTTCAAGTCGCGTGGCTCTACAACCTGATTTTTGAAGGTGAAGGGTGAGCCGCCGCGTTGGCTGTGCACACGGTATGCCCGTCGTGGTTGGCGTGTGGGCGACAGCATCGATTGCATCGAGCAATCGCTGCTTTGCACGCCGCTTGGCCGCGTTCGGCGATGCAAGCGTGACGCTTTGCGTGACATGCGCGTTGCCCTGGAAATGTCCAATCTCGGCCCAATGCCTCGCACAATCATTCAATAGAACTTGCGTTGTGGCAGTCGTTCCTGTCGTGCAGCGCATCCTTTTTCGGACGTGGCGACCGAAGTGGGGTTCAGCTTTTTTCACAACACGGCAGGAGCATGATTTCAATCGGCGATGCCGCTTTCGTTGACGCAAAGTGGTGAGGGGCGCCGCACCGAACTTGAGAGA
>JAXGRZ010000251.1:0-2855 GCA_040765305.1 Hyphomicrobiaceae bacterium
CTTGCCAAGGCAACGGGTTTGCCCTTCAAACCGGCGGGTGCACCGGTGTCGCATGGCGGCCTGCGCGTGCGCCTCTACCAAACCGCAGCGCTCTAGAGCGCTTGCACGATGAGGAGGAAGCGCTCAGGGCGCGACTGCGGCCAGGCGCCAGTGCGCCGCGCCCGCGCCAAGCCAGGCCGAAGGCCGGTGCGGCTCGTGAGCGATAACGGATAAAATCGTTTCCGCCTAAAGCGGAAACAATCTAGCCCGCCTTTCTCACGGAGGTACGGCCGTCATCACGCTGCCCACTGGATCTCGCCGATAGGCCGTAGATAACAAGGGTGGAGATTACCCATCCACCCAACCGGCCCGACAAGGGCCGGTCAGGCCGCGACCGCGGCCCGGCGCCAGTGCGCCGGACATCAACCGGCACAACAGTCGGGAAGGCAATGCCTGGTGCTCCTTGTGTCAGCACAAAAAAGCCCTACAGAAGGCGCAGGGCACGAAAGCTGGCGTGCCCCTCACGGCCAACGATGATGTGGTCATGGATTGCGATATTGAACGGGCGCGCCGCCGCGACGATCAGCTTCGTCATGTCGATGTCGGCACGCGAGGGTGTGGGATCGCCTGAAGGATGGTTGTGGACGAGGATCAACGCCGTCGCACCAACCTCGAGGGCGCGCTTGACCACTTCGCGCACATAGACGGGCGTGTGGTCGACTGTGCCGTGGCCCTGCACCTCATCGGCAATGACCTTGTTCTTTTTATCCAAAAACAGGATGCGAAACAGCTCACGCGATTCATAGCCTTGTGCAGCGCGTACATAATCAAGAACGTCGGAGGTAGAGGAAACTGACGGGCGCCGGATCAGCTCGTCACGCTTCAGGCGCAGGGCCACCGCGCGAATGAGCTTCAGCTCCGAGGCCACCGCTTCGCCCGCGCCCTTCACCTCCTTGATGCGCTCAGGCGCCGCATTGATCACCTCTGCGAACGAGCCAAAGCGAGCCAGAAGCCGTTTTGCCAGATCCTTCGTGTCGCGTCTGGGAATGGCGCGAAAGAGCAGTAACTCAAGCAGTTCGTAGTCCGGCATGGCGTCGGCCCCGCCGACCGTGAAGCGCTGGCGCAAACGTTCTCGATGGCCAACGTACAGCGGCAGCGACTGCTCAAGAAACGAGCCCTGGGCGGGCGCATTTGTATCGCTTGTATACTTCGCCTCGCTGGTCCGCCGCGCTGCCGAGGCCGATCGGGATCTGGTCACGGACCGATCGGGCGGCGGCATAGACCCTCCAAAATCATAAAATTGCATTTGCACCAGAGCCGCCGTCGAGCCTTCACAGCACAATCGGCTCAGTGTCGTAGGGTGGCTTATGGAAGCCGCCAGGCGACAACGTAAAGATCTCGCAGCCGTCCTCGGTGACGCCAATCGTATGCTCGAACTGAGCCGAAAGCTCGCGATCGCGGGTTACCGCCGTCCAGCCATCGGGCAAAACCTTCACATGCGGGCGGCCCAGATTGATCATGGGCTCGATGGTAAAGAACATGCCGGGCTTCAATTTCGGACCATCACCCGCCTCGCCATAGTGCAGGATGTTGGGACGATCATGGAAGAGGCGGCCGAGCCCATGACCACAGAAATCGCGCACGATGCTGCAACGCTCCGCTTCGGAATAGTGTTGGATCGCCGCCCCGATGTGGCCGGTGGTGTTGCCAGGCTTCACCGCCGCAATCCCTCGTCGCAACGACTCGTAAGTAACCTCGATCAGTCGCTCGGCGCGACGCGAGATCTGGCCAACCGAATACATGCGGCTGGTATCGCCATGCCAACCATCGACGATCAAGGTCACATCAATATTGACAATATCGCCTTCTTTGAGAGGCTTGGGCCCTGGAATCCCGTGGCACACGACATGATTGATGGATGTGCAGATGGAGCGGGGGAAACCGCGATAATTGAGCGGAGCCGGGACGGCACCGTTCGCAAGTGCGAACTCGAAGACGAGATCATCGAGTTCCTCGGTGCGAACACCGGGGCGTACGTGCGGCACCAGAAGGTCGAGCGCGGCCGCCGCAAGGCGCCCCGCTTTTCTCATTCCTTCAAAGTCGGCAGGCCCATGCAGGCGTATGCCATTTTCGCCAAGCGGCTCTTGGAGTCGGTCCAACGTTGTCATAATCAGGTTTCTGCACGCATGTGTGTGTTTCAATTCTCTGAAATCTAGTGCAAAACTTCAAAATCGCAAATGGACGAGGCAGCACGCCCGCGCAACCAGAAAAAACATGCAGGGAGGAGTATTGCAATGCAGGATGGGTCGGTCGGCCGAATCGTATTGGTATTGGCGCTCTCACTGTTCACCGCTGGCGGCATGGGCGCGGCCATAACGGGCGTACCACCCGGCCTCGATACAGGCGGTAGCGACAGGACAAGCACCACAATTTCGTGGTTCGGCGATTTATTCGTGAGTGCTGCGCAGGCCACTGAGGTAGAAGCCGGCGACGGTTATGCCCTGCTGCCAACGACGGGCACGGCAGATCTGATCACAGCACGCGAAGCCTGGGGCATGGGACCCGCTCCCAAGGACGTGGCAGCACCACTCGCCACTGGAGCTTCCTCACCTCTTCTGGCAGACACGCTGGCAGCCCCAAAGGGGTTCGAGGGTGAACCGACATTTCATCCGCTGCAAGTCACGCCGCCACCGCAATTGACGCCAGTACCGCAGGACCACATTGCTGATGCACTGAAGAAATTGTTCACCCAGCGCGAGGCTTGGCTCAAAGCCCCAGCAGCAGCGCCAACTGCGCCACAAAGTGCAGACACCGGATATGCCGTGCTACCGACAACGAGCGCGGTGGACCTCATCGCTCAGCGTGAAACCTGGGGC
>JAXGRZ010000252.1:0-2845 GCA_040765305.1 Hyphomicrobiaceae bacterium
AAGAGTCAGACGCCACGGAAGATCAGCCAAGCGATCGCAAATTCAAAGTCACCGTCAAGGGCGAAGACGGCGCAGACCTCGATCTAGAGGTTGACGAGAAAGAACTCATTGCTGGTTACAAACGTCATTCGGACTACACCCGGAAGACGCAGGAACTGGCACGGCGAGAAGAGCAAGCGCTGGACGTGGTGAAGGCTGAGGTCAGCAAGGCCCAGAACTACGCCCTGCAGCAATCGCAACTGGCACAAGCGGTCGTCTTGCAGCTCGCCGGCATTCGCAGTCCTCAGGAAATGGCCGCTCTGGCCCAAAGCGATCCGGCCGCCTACGTGGCCGAGAAATCGCGCATGGAGCAGATTCAGGCTGCCGTCGGGAATTTGCAGGCCCAGGCCCAGCAAATCCAGTCGCAGCAGACGCAGCAGCAGAGCGAAGCCGAAAAGCAGGCGTTTCGGAAGTGTCTGGACGTGATCCAGTCCAAGGGCATCGACAACGAGAAGTTGCGCCGCCTGTTCGAGGAAACGCATGCAGCGCACGGTGTTCCCATGGAGCGCATGAACGGCATTCAAGACCCGGCCCTGATCCTGATCATGGCCGAGGCTGCTGCGTACCGAGGACTGCAAAAGAAAACGACTGAGGTCAAGAAAAAGGCCGCCGAAGCGCCGCGCCTGCCTCAGAAGCAATCCGTGCCCCGGCAGACCGAGCGCATCAAGCGTCAAGAAGACCGGCTACGCAGCGGCAAAGCGTCACGCGATGACCTGGCCGCTTTCATTGCACGTCACAGCCTCTAAAGGAAACGCAAAATGGCGATCCCGACCAATACCTATACCCGCTACACGGCGGCCAACAACGTCCGCGAAGACCTCGTGAACTACATCTCCCGGCAAGACCCGGAGAAAACCCCCATCGTGTCGGCTGCTGGCCGCGACAAGGCCGCTCAGACGCTGCACGAATGGAGCCGCGACGCTCTGCGCGCGCCAAATGCGGACAACGCCGCCATCGACGGTGACGACGCCACCGCATCGGCCAAGACGCCGCCCAACCGGGTCGGCAACTACTGCCAAATCTTCCAGGACACCGTTTCCGTGTCAGGTCGTGCTGACGTGGTGGACAAGGCCGGCAAGAAGACCGAAATGGCCTACCAGAAGGCCAAGATGTACAAGGAGCTGCAGCGAGACATCGAGGCGATGGTGGTGTCCAAGAACGCCGCCGTTCTCGGTTCTGGTGCGGCTGCTGCCAAGTCCGCCGGTCTGGGCGTGCTGATCTACACCAACGCCAGCCACGGCGCCGGCGGTTCCACCGTTGCGCACACCTCCGGCGTGGCCAGCACGGCCATGACGGCTGGCACTGGGCGCGCGCTGGACATCAACATCTACAAGACGGTGATCCAAGGCACGTACACCAGCGCCGGCATGGTGCCGCGCAATGTGTTCTTCAGCCCGACCAGCAAGGCCCTGGCGTCCGGCTTCACCGGCATCGCTCAGAACCGCTATGAGGTCAAGGGCGAGAACCAGGGCGCCATCGTGGCCGGTGCAGACGTGTTCGTGTCCGACTTCGGCGCGGTCACGCACGCACCGCACTACATGATGGCCGGCCTGGGCGTCGTGTACGGCCTGGACATGGAGCAGATCAAGATCACGTATCTGCGCCCGTTCCAGTCCACCCCGATGGGCAAGACCGGCGACAGCTCGCGCGAGCAAATCCTGGTCGATGCCACCCTGAAGGTGGAAAACGAAAAGGCCTGCTTCAAGATCGCCGACCTGTCCGGCACCTGATCAAAGGCAGCAACTGAGAGCCCCGCCCTAACCCGGCGGGGCTTTTCTTCTGGAGGCGAAATGTTCGGACACATGACCATAGATGAAGGCGTGGACGCCAAGACCGGCATTCGCACCGTCTACAGGTTCGAGGGCGATCAGGTCACGACCGAAAAGGTTTACGACGCCGAACCGTACATCAAGCGCGCGCAGGAAATGCGCGAGCGCAACGCCGGCAAGCGATGGGGCGAAGGCAAAGAGGTCGGCGTGTTGCCGCCCTGGGTGCTGCCGCAGATCAATGCCATCGGTGATGAAGCCGAGCGCACCAAGGCCATGAAGCTGTTTTTCCGCCAGAACCCTGCGTTTCTGGCCTATGACGCATTCCTGAAGTGATTACCGACCTCGACTCATTGACCGATGCCGTGATCTCCACGTCGCATCGGGATGATCTGTCTGCGCAGATTCCTGGGTTCATCCAGCTTGCCGACGCACAGATCAGGCGCAACATTCCTGAGCAGTGGGACGCATCGGGGATCCCAGACGCTCTTTCCGCCGACAACCCGACCAACGAGCTTTTGAGCCGTCATCCTGACCTGTACCTGTACGGGGCGCTGATGCAACTGGCTATGTGGGCTGAAGACGACGCCAACGCCAGCAAATATTCCAACCTGTTCCTGTCATCCATGGATCAGGTAACGCGGTTCAACACCCGCAACAATGTTCCCGCAAGGGAGCAGTTGGTCATCAAGATGAGGCGCTGACATGGGTCTTGAAACCGCAACCTACATTGACGGCCTGAATCCGGCTTGGCCTCTCGGCACTGACGACAAAGGTCAGGGGGACAACCATCTGCGCCTGGTCAAGTCGGCGATCAAGGCCACATTCCCCAACGTGACCGGCGCTATCACGGCCAGCCATACCGAGCTGAACAGCGTTACCAACCGCGTGAGCAAGTCGGGCGACACCTACACCGGCACGCACAACATGACCGGCGCCACGGTGACGGCTGCCACGCAGACGACGGGCGACAACAGCACCAAGGTAGCCACGACCGCGTTTGTCGCTGCCACGGCCCTTTCTGCCACCTTGCCGGGCCA
>JAXGRZ010000253.1:0-2837 GCA_040765305.1 Hyphomicrobiaceae bacterium
CCCGCCCTGGTAGATGCGATGGAAGCGGCGGCCGAGCGAGGTCAGCACCTCATAGCCGATGGTACCGGCGCCTGCGCCCACCGCCTCGATTGAGATGTTGGGCCCGATCACCTCCACCAGATCACCGGGCTGTGGCGTGGGTGCGATATCGCTCACGTCGACGGTAATGAGATCCATCGAGACGCGCCCGACGATCGGCGCCAGCTGTCCGTTGATCGCGACGAAGCCGCCGTCGCCACCCGAGGCGCGCGACAACTGGCGGAACAGGCCATCGGCGTAGCCTGCCGCGATGATGGCAATACGGCTCAATCGATCCGGCGACCAGGTGGCCGAATAGCCAACGCTCTGCCCGGGGGCGACGTCGCGCACCTGCAGAATTTTGACATGCAACCTAACGGCTGGCGCCACCGGGGTTGGACCGCCGCCGAAGGCCTGGCCGCCATAGAGCGCGTAACCGGGGCGGACGAGATCATAATGGTAGTCGGTTCCCAGCATCAGGCCATCGGATGCCGCAAGGCTGCGCGCCGTTCTGGGGAGCAGGGGCAGGAGCTGTTCGAAAATGGCGCGCTGCTGGGCGTTCTTCTTCGCTTCGGGTTCATCGGCACAGGCGAGGTGGCTCATCACCAGCGTCACGTCGAGCCGGTCGAGCATGTGTACATCGCGCACCAGTGCCTGGATGTCGCTGGCGGCAAGTCCAAGACGGTTGAGGCCGGTATCGATGTGCAGTGCGGCGCGCTGGCGCTCTTGGCGTGAGGGCGACAAGGCCGACCACGCGGCAATCTCAGATAGCGTTGAGACGACGGGGATGACACCTGCCTCATGAACCGCGTTGGCGGCGCCATGAACAATGCCATCGAGCATATAGACGGTTGCGTCGGGTGCCAGCGCGCGCGCCGTCTTTGCCTCATCGAGCGTGGCAACGAAGAAGGTGCGGCAGCCAGCCTTCGCCAAGGCGGGGATGACCCGGTGCGCGCCAAGACCATAGGCGTCCGCCTTGACGACGGCGCCACATTCGGCCGGACGCACCAAGGCGGCCAGCGCGCGCCAGTTCGCGGCGATGCGATCCAGATCGATGATCAGCACGCCGGTTGCGTGCGCTGGGACCTCGCTCGTTACGTCCTGCATGGTGGTATCGCGCGCGCTCAACTTTTCGGGCCGTGTTTCATGACTGGGCTCAGTGCTCCGGTATCCGGTAGTCCTGGGCGAGGTTGCCAAAGCGGGTGTACTGGCTCTCGAAGGACAAGGCGATGGTGCCGACGGGGCCATGGCGCTGTTTGCCGATGATGACTTCAGCCTTGCCGGTCACGCGCTCCATTTCCTGCTGCCATTTGAAGAACTCTTCGGTGTTTTCGGCTGGCTTTTTGCGTTCCACATAGTATTCCTCGCGGAATACGAACATGACGACGTCGGCATCCTGCTCGATCGAGCCCGACTCGCGCAAGTCAGACAGTTGCGGGCGTTTGTCGTCGCGCTGTTCGACCTGACGCGAGAGCTGCGAGAGCGCAATGATGGGGACGTTGAGTTCCTTGGCCAGCGCCTTTAATCCCGTGGTGATCTCGGTGATTTCCTGGACACGGTTGGCGGCGGCCGATTTGGAGGAGCCGGCGAGAAGCTGGAGGTAATCGACGATCAACAGGCCCAGGCCCTTCTGGCGCTTGAGCTTGCGGGCACGGGCGGCGAGCTGGGCGATGGTGATGCCGCCGGTCTGATCGATGTAGAGCGGGATGCGGCCCATCTCCTGGGAGACATCGACGAGCTTGCGGAATTCCTTCTCGTCGATCATGCCGCGACGAATCTTTTCCGAGCCGATCTCGGACTGTTCGGCAAGGATACGGGTGGCGAGCTGCTCGGACGACATTTCGAGAGAGAAGAAGCCGACAACGGCGCCGTCGACAACCTCTTCGCTACCGTCGGGTTTCATCTCGGTGCGGTAGTTGCGCGCGACATTGTAGGCGACGTTGGTGACGAGGGCGGTCTTGCCCATCGAGGGGCGGCCGGCCAGGATGATGAGATCGGAGCGCTGCAACCCGCCCATCTTCTTGTCGAGATCGACAAGTCCCGTCGATAGCCCGGAGAGGTGCCCGGCACGCTTGAAGGCGCTGTCGGCCATATCGATGGCGGCGGTCAGCGCGGCGTTGAAGGTGACGAAACCCTGGCCGTACTTGCCTTGCTCGGCGAGCGAATAAAGGCGTCCCTCGGCTTCCTGGATCTGCTCTTCGGGCGGATGGTCGACGGGCGAATCGAACGCCGTGTTGACCATGTCCTCGCCGATCATGATCAAGTGGCGTCGCACGGCCAGATCATAGACCGTGCGGCCGTAATCGTGGGCGTTGATAATGGTCGTGGCGCTGGCGGCAAGGCGCCCCAGGTATTGCGGCACCGTCAAGTGATCGTCGATCGGCTCGGCGTTCTCAAAGAACGTCTTCAGCGTGATTGGCGTTGCCTGCTTGCCAGCGCCAATGAGCTTGGAGGCAACGGTGAAGATCTCGGCGTGCAGCGGATCATAGAAATGCTCGGCCTGCAGGAACGAGGAGACGCGGTCGAGCGATTCGTTGTTGACGAGAATCGCACCCAGCAGCGCCTGTTCCGCCTCGATGTTGTGGGGGACCTGGCGGAAGGTGACGGGCTCTGTTGCCTCCGCTACGGCGCGGAGTTTGTCAGCGGGAAGAATTGCGTTTTTTGCCATGGGTCTGAAAGTTAGTTCGAGTCGGGGGCACAGTAGAGTGTCAGGGTGCTGGTTGGGGCTGCCATCGCCAAGTCATGCACGCTACCCACAGGGGCGAAACTTTGCGCTTGGTGTCAACGAATCGCTTGGCAGCAAGGATGGACTCGGATTC
>JAXGRZ010000254.1:0-2797 GCA_040765305.1 Hyphomicrobiaceae bacterium
GCCACCTTCTGGGCCGATCGCGGGCCGTTCCTTGTGGTCATGGCCGGCGTCGTCCTGCTGGTGCTTCCGGCAATGAAATTCGTCTATGAGGCGGTGATCCATCAGGGGTTGATGGGCAACTTTGCCATGCGCACGCGCTGGATGGCACATCGCTATGTGCTGCGCCAGTCGCTCGCCTATTTCCAGAACGACTTTGCCGGGCGCATCTCGGCCAAGGTGATGCAGACCGCGGTGGCGGTGCGCGAGGTGGTCATGAAGATCGCCGAGGTTCTGGTCTACGTGTCGGTCTATTTTCTCGGCGCGGTGATGGTCTTTGCGGCGACCGATCTGAGGCTGTCGGCGCCGATGCTGGTCTGGCTTGCCGCCTATATCGCCGTGATGCGTTACTTCATTCCAAGGCTTGGGCGGATCTCGGCCGAACAGGCGGACGCGCGCTCGATCATGACCGGCCGCGTTGTCGACAGCTACACCAACATCCAGACCGTTAAGATGTTTGCCCATGCCGAGCGCGAGGACATCTATGCGCGCCAGTCCATGCAGACGTTTCTGGGAACGGTCTACCGCCAGATGCGGCTGGTGACATGGCTCACATTCTCGCTCAACATGCTCAATGCGCTGCTGCTCGTCACCGTCGCGGGCCTTTCCGTCTGGCTGTGGACGATTGATGCCGTGACAACAGGTGCTATCGCTCTCTCGGTTGGTCTGGTGTTGCGCCTGCAGGGCATGGCGCACTGGATCATGTGGGAGGTGGCGGGGCTGTTTGAGAACGTTGGTGTCGTGCAGGATGGCATTGAGGGCATCGCGCGTGAGCGTGCGGTGGTGGATGCTCCCGATGCACGACCTTTGGCGGTAAGCAAGGGTGAGATCCGCTATGACGGCATTCATTTCAACTATGGCAAGGATCGCGGGCTGTCGGACGGGCAGGGTGTGATCGACAACCTGTCGTTGACGATCAGGCCGGGCGAGAAGGTTGGTCTTGTTGGCCGTTCGGGGGCGGGCAAGTCGACGCTCGTGTCGGTGCTGTTGCGTTTTTATGATCTTGAGGCGGGCCGCATCCTGATTGATGGACACGATATCGCCCACGTCACACAGGACAGTCTGCGCGCGGCGATCGGCATGGTCACGCAGGATACCTCGCTCCTGCACCGCTCGGTGATGGAGAACATCATTTATGGGCGCCCCGAAGCAACACGCGAGCAGGCCATCGTTGCGGCGCAGCGTGCCCATGCGCATGAGTTTGTTGGCGGGCTTGTCGATCTGAAGGGGCGCACGGGCTATGATGCGCACGTCGGCGAACGTGGTGTGAAGCTGTCGGGCGGCCAGCGCCAGCGCATCGCCATTGCGCGCGTGCTGCTGAAGGATGCGCCGATCCTGATCCTTGACGAGGCGACGAGCGCGCTCGATTCGGAGGTCGAGGCGGCGATCCAGGAGCAGCTCATCAACCTGATGGCGGGCAAGACCGTGATCGCGATTGCCCACCGCCTGTCGACGATTGCGGCGATGGACCGTCTGATCATCATGGACGAGGGGCGGATCGTCGAGCAGGGCACGCATCAGGAGTTGCTGAAGCGTGGCGGCATTTATGCCGATCTGTGGGCGCGCCAGTCAGGTGGGTTCCTGGCCAGTGAAGCGGCGGAGTGAATTTTTCCGCCCGCCGTCGCGTCAGCCGATCTGCGTAACGCGGCAAGCCTGTGCTATGCTTGGTTCAGAAGAAGCGTCATTGCGCGCGTGTTTGCGTGCCCCAGCCGGCTTTCGCGTCTTTTATTACAACGTATCGAAGTGCCGAACTATGACGAGGTGAGGATTTGCGATTGGGCGCTCTCAAGGCCAGATGGGGCAGATTGGTGTGCAGCTTTTCGTTGCTTGCGGGAGCTGTGTTGATTATCGCTGCTGGCGTTGCGATGCACCTTGCCCATGCCGCGGAGGATTTACCTCGTTACGGCAATGTCGCGCCAGCCGGGGCAGGTGGGGTGGATACCGCACTCATTGTTTCTGTCGACGTCTCAAGTTCGGTTGATGAGCGACGCTATCAGATCCAGCTGGAAGGGATCGCTGCGGCGCTCGAGGATCAGGGCGTCATCGATGCCATTCTGTCTGGGCCTCGCAAGTCGATCCTGTTTTCGGTAGTTACTTGGGCGGATCGGCCGAAGTTTTCACTGCCCTGGATCAAGATCGCAAGTCGACAGGATGCACTCCTGGCGGCGCTCAAGGTGCGCACCATGCAGCGCGAGGGCGGCGACTTCACATGTCTGTCGAAGATGCTGCGCTTTATCAGCGACAAGATCGTACCGCAAATTCCCGAACGCGCCTTGAAGGTCGTTGTCGACGTATCGGGTGACGGATCTGATAATTGCAATGCGGAAGAGCCCGCCAAGGCCGTTCGCGACGAGATGAATGGGCGCGGAACCACGATCAACGGCCTGCCAATTCTGGAGGGGCGCGAGGCTGCCACCCTTGAAGGATGGTATCGTGAGAATGTGATGGGCGGTCCTGGATCGTTCGTTCTGCCGGCACATGGCTTTGAGGATTTCGGCCGTGCCATCCGCCAGAAGTTCGTCGTCGAGATCAGCGCTGTTGATCGCTCCAAACTGGAGAGTGCGGACCGCGCGCGCACGGCGGCTTTGCGAAAAAGCCCTCGGTAAACGACGCTCTAGCGCAGCCGACGTCCATGGTTCGTATCCCGCAGCCGCCCCTCACCCTAACCCTCTCCCCGTAAGGACGGGGAGAGGGAACTGCTGCGGTGGTGCGCTTGCCCCCTCTCCCCGCAAGGGCGGGGTGAGGCCTTTCCGGTGCAGCC
>JAXGRZ010000255.1:0-2796 GCA_040765305.1 Hyphomicrobiaceae bacterium
AAGCGGTCCAGAGCGATTAAATCTTGGTAATCCTGGCGGGGGCGCACAATCGCGTAATCCTCCCCCCGCACCAGCACCTCAGGCACGAGAGGGCGCGTGTTGTAGGTCGACGCCATGACCGCCCCATAGGCGCCAGCCGTCATCACCGCCACCAGATCTCCTTGCCGGAACGGCGGCAGATTCCGGTTGAGCGCCAGATAGTCGCCCGTCTCACAGACCGGACCGACGATGTCCTGCTGCATGGGTGGCGCACTGAGCAGCGCCTCATCAATTGGCACGATATCGTGATGGGCTTCGTACAAGGTCGGGCGGATCAGATCGTTCATGGCGCCATCGACGATCGTGAACGTGCGATCGACACCCTCTTTCACGTACACAACACGTGTGACGAGGATGCCGGCGTTGCCGACGATCATGCGGCCAGGCTCCAAAATGACCTTCAGCCCGAGATCGCCGAGGGTCTCCTTGACCACGCCCGCATAGTGGTCGGGCGGCGGGGGCGCCTCGGCGTTGTGGCGATAAGGAACCCCCAAGCCGCCGCCAAGGTCGAGATGCTCCAGCTCGTGACCGGCGGCGCGCAACTCAAGTACAAGGTCGCGCATCAATCGAAACGCATCGCGGAACGGCTGCAGATCGGTGATCTGGCTGCCGATGTGCATATGTATGCCGGTGGCGGCGATGCCCGGCAGCGAACGCGCCTGGGCATAAAGCTTGGCCGCGCCGTTATAGGGAATGCCAAACTTGTTTTCCGACTTGCCGGTGGAGATCTTGGCGTGGGTCTTGGCATCGACGTCGGGATTGACGCGCAAGGCGACGCGTGCCGTCCGGCCCATGGCGGACGCAACTTCGCTCAGCGCACGCAGTTCAGGCTCAGACTCCACGTTGAAGCCAAGAATGCCTTCGCCCAGCGCATACACCATCTCATCACGCGTCTTGCCAACGCCAGCACAGATGATTTTGTCGGCCGGCACACCGGCTAGGCGCGCGCGGCGCAACTCGCCCTCGGAGACGACGTCCATGCCGGCGCCCAAGCGCGCCATCGTTGCCAGAACGGCCTGATTGGAGTTGGCCTTGACCGCAAAACAAATCAGCGCGTTGTGATCGCGGAACGCCTCGCTCAGAACGCGATAATGCCGCTCGAGCGTCGCCGTGGAATAGCAGTAGAACGGTGTGCCCACCGAACCGGCCAACTCGACCAGTGACACATCTTCGGCATGCAATATGCCGTTCTTGTAGGCGAAGTGGTGCATGGATGGTCCGATGCCGGGGTTGCTGAGATGTGGGTGCGTGTGTCGCTTAGATCGTGTTTACGTTCAATGGAAACACGCAAACGCTTTAAAGTCCGAACCCAAATCGCCATGAGTTCCGACCGTAGCTTCTTATTTTAAGCATGTTTTTCACAGCTCTAACGCGACGCACTTCATCTCAACATGCTCTGGCATGAGCTATTAGAGCATTTCAGAATTGCTTGGAAGTGCCTCAGACCTTATCGCAGACCTGCGCAGGCTCAAACCAAAAGACAGCTTGGCCCGTGCGCGCAAAGGGGGGTGAATTTGGTTATCCGGCGGGTGTCGTCGATCTGTGCACAGAAGAAACACCAAACCTGGAGCCAAGCGCCTCGTGTTCCGACTCTGACGCTTGGTCCCCTGTCGGGTCCCAAGCCGTCAGCCCGGAACACGAAATATCTTTGACTTGTGTTCTGGATTCACTGACGTTTGACGACTTGCACCCGGGAACCAAACGTCAGATCCAGAACACTCGATGAGCCAAGAGAACCCGCCGCTGACGATCGAGGAACGGCTGGCGCGCGTTGACCTTCACCGCTATACGCTGACCGCCGCCGGGCGATCCTGGCTGATCGACGCGGTCAAGGATCAAGACCGCCTGCTGGCGGCGGCCGATCACTTCGATAACTTTCCCTATGGGCTGCTGTTGTGGGATGGCGCCGTGGTGCTTGCCGATGCACTTGCGGAAATCGGATCTCTGGAGGGGCGCAGCGTACTCGAATTGGGTGCAGGCGTGGGGCTCACCGGGCTCGCCGCGCGGCATCTCAAGGCCAGCGTCGTCCAGATGGACCATGCCATGCCCCCGAGGCACTCGAACTTGTCCGGCGCAACGCGCTGCTCAATGGCATCGGCGGCATCACGCAAACCATCGCCGACTGGGCGCACTGGGAGGTGCCCGGGCGATTCGATCTGATCGTGGGTTCCGACATCCTCTACGACGGCTCAGCGCATGCCCCCATTGCACGCGTGCTGCAAGCGAACCTGGCAGACGGGGGTGTCACGATACTGACCGATCCGGGCCGCACGGCAACACCGCTGTTCGTGCGCGACATGCGCGAGGCGGGCTGGGATGTGCGGCAGACGAAACGACAGATCAACGCCCTTCATCCGGTGCGCGCCAGCGAGCGTATCGAAATCACGATTCTGCAGTTGCGGCGCTGAACAAGCGCCGTCACCTGACCCGATCTATTCACCAAAGCGCAGACGGCAAAACGGATCGGGTACGGTTGAAGTGTCGTAAAAAGGTCGCGATCAACGCAGCAGCGGGTCGAGCAGGAAATCCCGGTGCGGCTTTGGCGGGGCCGCAGAGTTTGGACCATTGTCGGCCGCATCAGGCGAAGTGGCGGTACCTTTTTGCTTGGCACTCTCGGGGGCGTCCAGCGAGCCGCGCACGCCGCATCCCGCCAACAACAGCGGCAGCAGAGCAATGACCACGGCCTTTCGCAGCGCCTGAGACATTCGTTCCCTCACACCCCCGTCATCACACCCCGTCACCGGTGCAAACCCCACG
>JAXGRZ010000256.1:0-2773 GCA_040765305.1 Hyphomicrobiaceae bacterium
CCAGGCGATCTTCATCCCGTGCTCGGGTTCATCGCGCTGACCATGATTGCTGTCGGTGCCGGCGCTTCGGGCGCACTCAACATGTGGTATGACGCCGATATCGACGCCCACATGGCACGCACGGCCGCTCGCCCGATCCCGCGGGGTCATGTCACGGCCGAGGAAGCCTTCACCTTCGGCGTCATCCTTGCCGTTGGCTCGGTTCTTGTTCTGGGTCTGCTCGTCAACTGGTTCGCCGCTGGCCTGCTGGGCATGACGATCGCCTATTACGTTATCATCTACACCATGTGGCTGAAGCGCCGGACACCCCACAACATCGTCATTGGCGGTGCTGCTGGGGCATTCCCGCCGATGGTTGGATGGGCCGCCGTCACAGGCACCGTCTCGCTTGAGAGCTTCGTGCTGTTTCTCATCATCTTCTTCTGGACACCGCCTCATTTCTGGTCGCTGGCGCTTTATCGTTGCCGCGATTATGAGCGTGTTGGTGTACCAATGCTCCCCGTAACGCATGGCCCCGACGTTACGCGTCGCAAGATCATGGGCTATACGCTGCTACTGCTGCCGCTGGCCGTAACGCCATATCTCATCGGCATGGCCGGTCTTGCCTATCTGGGAACGTCGCTGGTGCTGGGCGTGGTGTTTTTTGCGCTCGCCTTGAAAGTCTACCGGTTGCGTGAGGGTCGCGAAGCCGACCAGGCGGCGCGCCGGCTTTTCGGGTTCTCGATCTTCTACCTGTTCTCCTTGTTCGCCGTCATTCTTGGCGAGCAGCTGGCTCAACGGATCCTGGGGTGATGGTGTCTACGAACGATCACACTGGCACGAACGCGCCGCAGCCGACGCCGCAGGAGGCGCAACGCCGTCGGCACATGCGCTCATGGGCGATTGCCGGTGCGCTGCTGTTTCTTGTGTTTGCATTCTATGCGGCAACCATCATCCACCTTGGTGGCAACGCCCTGAACAGGCCTTTGTGAGGATTGCAAGACACGTGAGCGATAGCACCGAACATAATGGGACTGCGAAGCAGGCGAAGGCGGCGCCGAATGCGCTGGCCGGTCGTCACCGCCGTGTTGCCATCGTTCTGTCGAGCGTCGTGTTGGCCATGGTTGGGGCGGCTTATGCTGCCGTGCCCCTCTATCGCATCTTCTGTCAGACGACAGGCTATGGCGGCACCCCCAAGATTGCCGCCGCCAACGATGTCGAGATTCTCGACCGCACCATTGATGTCCGCCTTGATGCCAATGTCGCACCGAACCTGCCCTGGCATTTCAGCCCCAAGCAGAATTCGGTGACGGTCCGCCTTGGCGAGACGGTGCTGGTCCACTTCCAGGCAACCAACGTCGGGGAGAGGGAGCTGCGCGGCACCGCCAGCTTTAACGTGTCTCCGGATGCGGCGGGTGCCTATTTCAACAAGATCGCCTGCTTCTGCTTTACCGAGCAGAAGCTCAAGCCCGGCGAGACGGTCGATATGCCTGTGACCTTCTTTGTCGATCCCGCGATCATCACCGATCGCGATACCGAGAAACTGCCCGTGATCACCCTGTCCTATACGTTCCATCCCATGGATAAGCCCGCAGCCGATGCGTCCGCCTCTCCGAAGGCACCGCACGAGCTGCAGGGGCGTGGAGGTCAAGGGTAGCGCGAAATCGAGTGCGCGGTTCAGTTCAGCTTGTGCCGCATGGTTAGCAAGGAAGGTGGTGTCGTCCGTGCGGCGGCGCCGTTTTGGAAAAAGGAAACGGGACGTTCGCCAGACGTGATGGATCCAGTCAGGGTTCACAAGAGGCGGGCCTCCCCAATAAAGACCTGGGGAACGGAGATATCGATGGCCGATTCACACGCTAAGCATCACGACTATCACCTCGTCGACCCGAGCCCGTGGCCGGTTGCGGCCTCGCTGGCAGCTCTGACGTCGGCGATCGGAGCGATCATCTGGATGCGATCACTTGGCGGCGGTGAGGGATTGTTTGGGTTCCATGGTCCGTGGGTCTTCGCGGTCGGGTTCGCAAGCCTCGTCGCCATCGCCTTTCTGTGGTGGCGCGATATCATCATCGAAGCCCATAAGGGCGATCACACGCCGGTCGTGCAGCTTCATCTGCGCTACGGCATGATCATGTTCATCGCCTCGGAGGTGATGTTTTTTGTCGCCTGGTTCTGGGCCTATTTCGATGCTTCGCTGTTTCCCGGCGGCATCGATCAAGTGCCCAATATTCCCGAAACGATTGGTATGGTCGAGCGCAATGCGCTGACCGGGGGGCACTGGCCGCCCGCCGTCAGCGAAAACTTCAAGGCGACCTTCGATCCGTGGGGACTTCCGCTGGTCAATACGCTGATCTTGTTGTTGTCGGGCTGCACTGTCACCTGGGCGCACCATGCGCTGCTCAACAACGATCGCAGGGGGCTCGTGTGGGGACTTGCGCTGACTGTCGCGTTGGGCGTCGCCTTCACCACCTGCCAGGCCTACGAGTACGGCCACGCGGCGTTCAATTTTGCCGGTCACATCTATGGGTCGACGTTCTTCATGGCGACCGGTTTCCACGGCGCGCACGTGATCATCGGCACGATATTCCTGTTCGTCTGCCTCGTTCGGGCGATTGGGGGGGACTTCACGCCCAAGCAGCACTTTGGTTTCGAGGCGGCGGCCTGGTACTGGCATTTCGTCGACGTGGTTTGGCTGTTCTTGTTCGCATCGATCTATGTCTGGGGTGCAGGCGCGAGTCCGGCTGGCCACTAGAGCATTTTCCGACGAAGTGGATACCGGTTCGTCGAAGAAAATGCG
>JAXGRZ010000257.1:0-2738 GCA_040765305.1 Hyphomicrobiaceae bacterium
ACGCTCGCGGATCTGGTTCATCAGCTGGCTGCGGGCCTGGGCATATTTTTCGTTGTCGATGGGCGGACCCTCAAAGGCCTTGGTGAAGCCATCGAGTGGAACCGGAAAGCCGACCGGCTTGGCGGCGGCATTAAGCGCAAGGATCATCAGGCCGCCACCCTTCTTCATCTGGTCGATCAGACCGGCGTCAGCCTCAATTTCGGCGGTACAGCCGGCTGGGTGGCACAGCGAGTATTTCAGGTTGATCGGCTTGAGCTGCTTTTCGTCGATCTGCTCGTTCTTGGCCGCCTTTTCCCACTGGTCGGTCGAATAGACAGCGGCGCGGACACCTGGCGGGATTGCCATGCCCAGCGGCACCATGATCATCAGGCTCTTCTTGTCCTGGCCCTCAACCTCGCGGATGGCCGCAGAGACCAGCACCATGCCCGTATTGCCATCAAGACGCTCATGATGCGTCAGGCAGATCTTCTTCTCTTCGACTTCGGGCTTGTCACCCGGCTTGGTTGTCGGCTTGTTCAACTTGGCGACTTCGCACAGCTTGACCCAGGCGCTCTGGTGCTCGGCCGCTGGCTTTTTGGCCTCTTCCTTCTTGGCCGCGTCTTTCTTTTGCGCGAATGCCGGCGTACCAACACTTATCGCACTCAAACCGAGCGCGATCGCTGCGGACAATGTCATCAGTGCACGACCGCTCAGCGGCGCGTACGATGTGCGGCGACCATGATGTACCATGAACAAAAGACCTCTCGTCTGCGAGCCGGTAAAAAACCGGCACTGCCCCTTGAATATTCCGTCCGCGCCCAGCGCAACCAGGCCGAGCCGCCCCTCGGCAACCTCGTCTGCCGCAGTAAGTCTCGGAATGCGGCAATCGCGTGACCAAAATCCAGACTTGGAAAGACCCTCATAGCGATGCCATACCGGCGTGGCAATCACACCACGCGGATCATCCACGATCCTTTCGACGCAAGATCTAGCGGCACGTTCTCGGCAACGATGCAAGTTGCGGAATTGGAAGAGAAAACGAGATAACCTGGCGGTGGAGTAGATTTTGATGATAAACCCGAGCGACATCCCTTGCGGCGCTCGTGCAAGGCGCAGGTTGGCCATATCCAGCGCAAGGCACACATTTGGCCTTGTTGGCGCCGCGATCTTTGCCTTCGCCAGCCTTGCCCTGCCCGACCGAACCGTTGCGGCAAGCCCGACGATGACGCCGGTGCATGGTATCGCCATGCACGGCACCGTGACTGAGCCCCCGGACTTTTCACATTTTTCCTATGCCAATGCGCAAGCCCCCAAGGGTGGCCGCATCACGATTGGGATGCCGGGCAGCTTCGACAGCCTCAATCCGCTGATTATCAAGGGTAATCCGGTTGCTGGCATGCGCGACTACGTGTACGAGACGTTGATGGCGCGCGGCCTTGATGAACCATTTTCTCTCTATGGGCTCATCGCCCAGAGCGCGGAGATGGCCGATGACCGCAGCGAGATCATTTTCAACATCAACCCCAAGGCCGCGTTTTCCGATGGCCATCCGATTACCGCGGACGACGTGCTGTTTTCCTGGGCCCTCCTGCGCGACAAGGGACGGCCCAATCACCGTTCATATTACGCCAAGGTGAAATCGGCCGAGAAGCTCACCGCCCATCGGGTGCGCTTCGTGCTCGATGGCGAGGATCGCGAAATGCCGCTGATCCTCGGCTTGATGCCGATCCTGCCGCGCCATGCAGTGGATGCCGAAACGTTCGATCAGACAACGCTCAACGCGCCCTTGGGTTCAGGACCCTACACGGTGGAAAGTATCGATCCGGGGCGCTCGATCACCTACCGGCGCAACCCAGGCTACTGGGGCGGCGACCTGCCCGTCAATGTTGGCCGGTTCAACTTCGATGAAGTTCGCTTCGACTACTACCGCGACGCAATCGCCATGTTTGAAGCCTTCAAAAGTGGCAACATCGATTTCTGGAACGAGGAGGATCCGGCCCGCTGGGCATCGGGCTACGACATTCCCGCCGTCAAGGACGGCCGGATCGTGCGCACATCCTTCGATATCGGCCTTCCAGCGGGCATGACGGCGCTGGTCTTCAATACACGCCGAGAGGTCTTTGCCGATCCCTTGGTGCGGCAGGCCATGATCCAGCTGTTCGACTTCGAATGGGTCAATCGCAATCTCTATCATGGCCTTTACAAGCGCACGCAAAGCTACTTCGAACGCTCCGACCTGTCCTCGCATGGCAAGCCGGCAGACGCGCACGAACGGGCGCTGCTGGCGCCGTTCAAGAATGCGGTGCGGCCAAAGATCATGGCCGGCACGTTTGCGTTTCCCGTCTCAGACGGCACCGGACAGGACCGAGCCAACCTGCGCACCGCGTTCGACCTGTTGAGACGCGCCGGCTACGTGCTGAAAGGGCGAACGCTCGTCAAGGCGGCAACGGGTGTGCCGCTGAGCTTTGAATTCCTGGCAACCTCGGCAGCGCAGGAACGTCTTCTGGGCGAATTCGTCAACTCGGCATCACGACTGGGCATCAAGGCGCGCATTCGCGTTGTCGACAGCGCCCAATACCAGCAGCGGCTCAACATCTATGACTATGACATGATCCAGGCGACATGGCCGTCTTCACTCTCACCGGGCAACGAGCAGACCTTTCGCTGGGATTCACGCATGGCGCACCAGGAGGGCACCTATAATTATGCTGGAATCACCAACCCCGCCGTTGACGCGATGATCAAGGCCATGCTGGCCG
>JAXGRZ010000258.1:0-2655 GCA_040765305.1 Hyphomicrobiaceae bacterium
CGGGCAAGGATCAGCTTTATGTGCTTGCTGACATCACCAACATACCCGCGCTGTTCGTGCGCCATCCCGGTTGGCATGTCGTCTTCGACGCCGATCCGCAGATGGCCGAGGTGAGCCGGCGCCGCATGTTCGACCGGGTGATTGCCGACAAGGCGATCATCACAGGTTATCACTATGGCATGCCGGGTGCCGGGCGCATCGAGAAGGACGGCAATGGCTACGCGTTCATCCCGCTGGCCTAGAGCATTTTCCGACGAAGTGGATACCGGTTCGTCGAAGAAAATGCGACCAAACCAAAGAGCTAGAGCGCCGGTTCCGTTCCATCGGATCGAAAAGTGCTCTAGCCTGGCAGCGTTATTGCGTCGGCGCTCCAACCATCGCGATATTCGCAAGGCGAGAGGGTTGCGCCAGGAGCACGTGCCAACAGGCCGCCTGGCCGATGTGGGCTGGGCTCGGCGTCTCGTGATCATGGTGAAGGCGCCGCAAGCTGGCCGCGTGAAGACGCGGCTTGCACGCGAGATCGGCGTCGTTGGCGCAACGTCCTTTTATCGTCACGCCAGTGCTGCCGTCGTGGGACGGCTCGGTTGTGATCGGCGCTGGCAGACGCTGCTGGCGGTGGCTCCCGACACGGCGATAAACGCACGCTATTGGCCAGCCCGCTTGGCGCGTCGTGCGCAGGGCCATGGCGATCTGGGCCGACGCATGCAGGGCCTTTTTGATCGCATGCCACCGGGGCCGGTGATCATCATCGGCTCTGATTGTCCAACTGTGCGCGCTGATGATATTGCCGCCGCCTTTGTTGCGCTGGGGCGCGCCGATACTGTGCTGGGACCTGCACCCGATGGCGGCTATTGGCTGGTTGGCGAGCGGCGCAGCCCGAAGTCTTTGCCGGCGTTCTCAGGCGTGCGCTGGTCAAGCGAGCACACGCTGGCCGATACGATGGCCAACTTTGCGGCGCGGCGCGTTGCGTTGGTGCGTCAGTTGCCCGATGTCGATACGGCTGCTGATCTGGCGGGCATGAATGGCAAGGCGGCACGGCGCGTTCTGGCTTGGCCTTGATTGCAGTTTCAATGACTGCCAATGGTGGGCCGTGGCGCATGCGCTGGTGTGTCCGCATCGATGATTTCGAGCGCGCTTGGATGTTCGATGTTGATCGAGGGGCCGTTGCGCCGCTCAATCCAGCCGCGCACACGAACCTGTTTTCCTTTGAGGTCGAGGAGCCGTGCTGCCCACGCAGGGTGGGTGCGCGAGACGTCCGGCGCGACCGACGCGGAAAAGTCGGTGCGCCAGTCGTTGCCGAAATTGAGATAGATCCAGCCGCTCCTGGCGCGCTTTGATGCACGCACCTTGCCGGCGATGATCTGGTAGGTGCCACGCAGACGCAAAAGGGTGCGCGTGTGTGCAGCGGCGCGGATCGCATAGGCCGGGTTTGCCCATAGCCCGCGGGCCGCCTCGCGTGCGGGCGCCTCGGCGGAGACCAGGGCATCCATGCAGGCAAAGTTGTCGGGAAGGCCATAGGCGCGCGCCTGCCCGGCCGCCAGCATCGCCCCTTGAAGCCATTGCGCGCCGCCGTCCGCGCTCTTGACGAAGACCTGCGCGAGCACGTGCCCGTAGCGGTCGCGCTTGCGTCCAGCGGTGGCCAGCGTCACGGTGCGGTCATTGACGAGGTGCGCCAGTGCTTGGCGAGCAGCAGCGGCAGGGTGCCAGGTGTCGGCAGCGCCATCTGTTGGCGGTGTCGACTTTGCCGTTGCCGGGGCCAAGTCGTGATCTTGGGTGCTGTCACGGCCATCGCCGGGCAGGCGTGGTGCGGGAGCTGCATCGAGCGGGGATGGAGCAAGAGCGCCGATCAGGCGCACCTGCGTTCCGTCGTCCAGGGCAAGCGTCGCGCCATCAATAACGCGGACCACCGAGCGCGGTTCTGAGCGGGGGGAAAGTGCGCATCCGTTTTCGGATTGTGTGACCGCCTCGTGCGCCATGGCGGCTCCCACCCGAATGATGCATCCAATGAAATAGATGTAGATGAGCGCGTAAATGCGCATGGCATGCGGCCCCCGTGTCGCGGCCGCCTCAGGGTATCACCCACATGCCCTCACGCGAGAAGAAAGTGGTCGGCCGTTAGCTGCTGCAAGCTGACACCGACGAGGGTCAACGATTGCGACGCATCGAGTGTAATGAGGGTGTCGCCATTGGCCTCGCTGGCCGCCGCAAGGAGCGCGGCGTAGTCAGCGAGACCGGCGTCTGCCAGATCAACCACGTCATGTGCCGTTGGCGTTCCGGTCTCGAAATCGACGATGGTGTCGTGACCAAAGCCGGACCGGAACTCGAACGTGTCATTGCCGTCGCCGCCCATGAGGATGTCGTTGGCAGCGCTTGCGACAATGATGTCGTTGCCGGCCCCCGCATCGATCAATTCAACGCCGCTGACGGTGATGCCGGTGAGGTCAAGCGTATCGTTGCCGCCGGTCAGCGCGATCGTGTCGTAGCCGCCGCCAAGATCAATCGCCTCGATGCCATCGAGATTGCCGGCGATATTGGCAAGGCCGAGCGTATCGTTCCAGGCACTGCCGAGGATCGTGTCTGTGCCGGACCCGCCCTGGATAACGTCGAAGCCTTCGGGGTTGCCGAGGATGGTGAAGGTGTCATCGCCCTCGCCGC
>JAXGRZ010000259.1:0-2630 GCA_040765305.1 Hyphomicrobiaceae bacterium
GTGCACATCGTCGTTTCACTCCGGGCACGTGATCGCTGACGGGCGATCGCGCCATCGCCTGCGCGATCCTCCATCAGACTCGTGTTTCAATCCGCGCCCGTCATCGCTGACGGGCGAGCCCCTTCGCACGTATCACATTGACCTGCCGCCGAATCCACAGCGCATTGCGCGAACCATGCGCAGGTCGGACACAACACCGATGGAGAAAGTGCCTCACGGTGAAAGAACTTCAATCAATACAACAACGTAGGAAGAGCGCGAACCTGTTGAAGCGCGTCACGGCACTTCAGGTTCGCGCAGTCATGATAAGCGGCCGACACGGCCATCACCAGCTCAAAGCACGAGCGGACCGTCGAAATCCACTGCCTTGAACTGCCCGTGTTCGCGCACCTCCGCGCCACGAACATCCGGGACACGATACAGCCGCAAGCAGTCCTGCGTCGGTTCGATCTCGGCCAGCAACTTGCGCTCCAGCTATTCGAAACCAGACAGCTCGACCCGGCACTCGAACACAGACTTCTGGACCCGCTGCCCCGTCCTCTCGCAGACTTTGGCGACCCGCCTCAGTCGGCGCCGGCCGGCAGCGGACTCGGTGCTCACGTCATAACAAACGATCACCAGCACACCGACACCTCACCGCACCAGAAACGGCAAATAGCCGGTGACCAGGCCGGACTCGTCACTTTCCAGACGAATGGCCCGCGCCATCAATCGCGCCTGCACCAGGGGGACCAAACCGAGCGGCAGCGCCTGCTTCAACACCGGGTGTTGAACCCCCTCCTGCTTGCGCTCCTGAAAAGCCACCACAACGGCCTTTCGCGCGTCCGGCTTCAAGGAAACGCTGCCCCCGGTGCTCACGATGAAATCGTCCTCCTGAACCTGCTGGCGGTTGACCAGTGACAACGCAAGACGATCCGCGAACGAACGGAACTCCTCCATCAGGTCCAACGCCAGCGCTGCGCGCCCTGGGCGCAGCACATGAAGAAACCCCACCTGCGGGTCTAACCCAACGGACTCCAGCGCGCTGCGGCAATCGTTCATCCACATGGAATACAGAAAGGACAGCAACGCGTTCATGCGATCACGAGGCGGCCGTCGCGTTCGCCCGTCCATGGAAAACACCGGCCTCAGATCCGCCTTGACCAACAACGGCTGCCGGTCAAAGTACTGACGCGCCGCCTCACCCTCCAGGCCACGCAGCACATCCAGGTCGCCCGCATCAGGCAAAGCACGCAGCGTGGCGGCCAAGTCTTGCGCGCCACGTGTCAGCGCTGCCGCGTCGGCCTCGCTGCGACTGTCTCGCGCCCCCCGCAGCAATACCTGCCGCGCATTGCGCACCTTGCCCGCCACACAGGCGCGCGCGATGCCAAGCGCAAATGCAGCGTCCATCGACTGGGTGTGCTGGGCACGGCGCAGCAAGACATTGCCAGACGTCGGCCCCTCCAACCGCGCCTTGAACCGCCCGTTTTCGTCCAGCAGCACCAGGGCCATGCCCTCCTCGGCCAATCGGTGCATCAGCGGCAAGGAAACCCCCACCCGGCCAAAACACACCACCGACTGCAGGTGATGCAAGGGCACACGCAAGCGCGTCTCGTCATCCACCAGCACCCGCAGCGTGTCGTTGTCCAACCGCAGGTAGCTGTCCTGCGTGTTGACATACAAGGTGTTGAGCAAGTGCATGTGGACCGCCTACCCCTCTGGTCCCAGATCAACGTCCGGATCGAACAAACCCTGGGCCACACGGCGCAGCGCGGCGGCGCCCGCTTGAGGTTGACAACGGTCGCGCAGAGAACACCCCTTGCAGCGCTGAACCGCAGTCTCACCGCTCAAGGGTGGCGGCAGACGCTGAGCGCCCAACATGCGCCGCACCTCGCCCACCACCGACTCCACCTGGGTGCGCAACGCGGCATCCAAAGCCACCACCCGGCGGCGCTTGGAACTGACGTAGTAGATGGCGCCCTCGGGAATGGCAAAGCCCGTCATCGCCTCCAGACACATGGCCTGCGCCGCGAGTTGAAGGTCGTCACACGCCGCGATGTCCGCCGCCTTGTGCCGGCTTCCGTGCTTGTATTCCACCGGGTAGGGGCGCCCCGCCTTGTCGAACTCCACCGCATCAGCCTTGCCGTGCATGCCCAGGCCGTCGTGCCACAAAGGCAGTGCGTGCTCCACACGCACGCCCTTGGCGGTCTCAACACCCGGTTGGTCCACCCGCTTGTGCACAGCCTGCCCCCGCAAGGTGTGGACGTTCTCATCAAAGGCCTGATCCAGATGGATTAGGCCGCACTGACGGGGACAGTACGCCCAGTGCTGCAGGGCTGACAGGGGGATGGGGTCTTCTTCGCTCACACCTTGCGGAGCAAAGTCACCCCAGCGGGCATATCCGACTCATCCACTTCAACCCCATAGTCCGAGAAGCCGCGTGGCACATCCGCCGTCTTCTTGACTTTGATGCGCTCGAACAGCTTGTGGGCATGTGCATTGCCCAGCTCGCTGTCGTGCTTGAACACGTAGAGCCCGCGAGTCGACATCTCACCGCGTGCCGCTGATCGGTCGTGCTCGAACATGTGTTCCAGCGACTGCCATAGCAACTCCAGGTCGTCCTCGCCGAATCCGGTCTGCTTGGCGAGGAA
>JAXGRZ010000026.1:0-19698 GCA_040765305.1 Hyphomicrobiaceae bacterium
GACCACGGTTTGACGCCACGAATCGCAGATTTGAAAGTGAACAGGAAAGTCAATGAAATCAACGATCTACCAACACCACCTCCGCGCCAGTGCTAGCTTTTCGTACCGTCACTTATTGCACTGAAAACGAGGAGACCCCGATAGCAGATTCTTTAGTATTCGTACCTGTACGAATACTTCAATGCGAGCGCGCCAGCAAAGGTACAGGCCGGCGACGGCGCACGATGGCCGGCCTTTCTCGGCGAGAAACAGGTAGGCCTCGCAGCTGTTGCATTACACCTCTATAGGTGTATTAAATACACTCCTAGAGGTTGATTGCGGGCCCTCGCCGTCCTACAATGCAGACTTACAAAAAAGAGATCGTCAGTTAGTCCGAACATCCAAATCAACAGGAGTGAGAGCATGAAAATTCTGGTGACCGCTAACCAGAAAGGTGGCGTTGGCAAGAGCACGCTGACCGCGCACCTGGCCTATGCCGCGCACGAAGACGGCAAGCGCGTGCTGATGGTGGACATGGACCGGCAGGGAAGCCTGTCCATGACGTTCCCCAGCACGGGCGGCCACGGCATCGTGGCTTCGCAGCTGTACCTGCCTGCCCTGCCCGCCGATGCCGCGATCGAGATGGTGGACGAGGGCCTGGGCATCGTGCGCGCCGATGCCGCGCTGCTGGAGGTGGACCGTGCGGAAAACAGCGTGGTCAAGCGCCCGCGCGCGGCCCTGCAGCAATTCGCCGACCAGTTCGACCTGTGCCTGATCGACACGCCGCCGCTGCTGGGCATGCGACTGCTGGCGTCTCTGGCGGCCGCCGACTATGTGGTGACGCCGCTGTCCATCGGCGTGTACGAACTGGCCGGGCTGGGCGACCTCATGCAGACCATGCAGGCGCTGCGCCAGAAGGGCGTCAACCAGCACGCCAAGCACATCGGCTTTTTGCCGGTGAACACCAACACGCGCAGCACTGCCGAGCGCGACGGCCTGGCCATGCTGCGCCAGCGCTACGGCGATGCGGTGCTGATCGAGGCCACCCTGCCCTCGCGGGCGGCCGTGAAGAAGGCGGTGGCGGCGCGCAAGCCGGTGTGGCACTCCACTCAAGGCGGCGGGCACCTGGCGGCGGGCAAGGAATGGCGGGCGGCGTGCCGGCTGATCCTCAAGCGGGTGAAGTGAGGGGGAGACAGAGCATGAGCAAGAAATCCACCAAACCCGCCGGTGCGAACATCTTCGCCGGCGCCATCGAAGGGCTGGGCGATTCGGTCTCCGCCTTTTTCACGGACGACGAAGCCCAGCAGTTTCCGGTTGCGCTGGATTTGATCGACATGCGGCCGCAGATCCGCACCGAACTGGAGGACGAGGACAACCCCCTGCCGGAACTGGCGGCCAGCATCAAGGCAGTCGGCGTCATCAGTCCGATTTTTCTGCGAAGGAAGGGCGAGCGGTATGAGTTGATCGCCGGCGAGCGGCGCGTGCGGGCGGCGCAAATGGCCGGCCTGGATGCCATCCCGGCGATGGTGCGCGATCTGACCGACCAGCAGGCCGAGGACATCCAGGCGGCCGAGAACATCCAGCGCAAGAACCTGACCAACATGGAGCTTGCACGCCGCCTGCAGAAGGATCTGGAGCAGCTGGGCAGCATCGACGCCGTGATGGCCAAGCGCAACAAGAGCCGTTCCTGGGTGTCCAAGATTCTGTCGCTTAACAAGCTGCCCGAGCAGACCCAGCGGCTGGTGACCGAGGGCGTGACCGCCGACCTGGCCATCATCAGCGACGTGCGCCAGATCGAAGCACGCGATCCCTTCGTGGCCAAGGAACTGGTGGACGACCTGAAGAGGAACTTCGGCAAGGGCGACTCGCGGGAGAAGGTGCAGCGGGTGCGCGCCAGGATCAAGCCGGCCGCGAACAAGGCCAAGGCCGCCAGGCACGACTTGGGCGAACTCTATGCGCAGGCCAGGACGGGCGATGCCAAGGCCATCGCCGCCGCGCTCACCCCCGAGCAGAAGAAGGCGTGCGAGGAGTTGCGCGAATACTTCGAGCAGGGCTGCAATGCCGCCAAGGCCGGGCGGGCGGTCTTCGAAGGCTTCGACAGCCGCGTGTTCGGCACCGCCGGCGCCGGCGCGCTGCGGCTGGCCGCTTTCCTGCGCGGGGTGGACGCGGGCCAGTCGGGCCGCTTCCAGCTCGCCGAAATCCTGCGTCTGGTGCAGTCGGCATGAAGCTGGGACCGCTCGACCCCGGTGAGTTCGCGGCGCTGCACTTGATCGCAGTGCGCATCGGCCGCCTGAGCGAGGCGCGCATCGCGGCCGCGCGGCTGGTGATTCAGGAAGGCAAGACCTACAAGTATGCCGCCGAACTGCACCACGTCACGGCGCAGGCGGTGTGGAACACTGTCGCCAGAATGAACGCGCTGCTCTCGGCGTACCGCGAGGCCAAGACGCTGGAGGCGGCGGAGGCCGGGACAAGACCAAAGCGGGGCCAGCCACGGCCGCGCACAGCACAAAAAAAAACCGGCGCTCCATGAAGAGCGCCGGGCAAACAGTTAGTCCGCAACAGGAATGTTGCAAGGGGATTTTATGACGAAGAAGGATCTCCCGGGGAGCGCGCACGACGCCTCGAACACCCGGCCGCCGCGCGGCGCCGGGGCCAATCCGGCGCCCGAGCAGGACGGCAGGCCGCTGTCGCTCGACTACCGCGCCAGCACGCCGATGCCCAAGTGGGTTCACGACGTGATTGACGAGTCCTTTGCGATCGAGACCGAGGAAGCGAAGAAGGCCGGCGCGCTGGGCTTCATGGCGCGCGCGCTGGTGAACGCGACCCTGCCGTACAAGGACCCCAAGAGCCCGATCTTCGAGCGCCGCAACGGCCACTATGTGCTACGCATGATGGGCGGCAACGACAACGGTCTGCCCTACGGCGTCTACCCGCGCCTGCTGATGAGTTGGATCACCACCGAGGCGGTGCGCACCGGTTCGCCGGAGCTTGAATTGGGCGAGAGCCTGAGTTCGTTCCTGCGCAACGTGCTCGGCATCCAGCGGGGCGGCGGCAAGCGCGGCGCCAACGCGCGCGTTTCCGAGCAGATGGAGCGACTGTTCTCGACGCTCATCACGGCCACGTACACCGGCGACCGCGGGCGCTCGTTCAACCTGCGCAACGTGCTGATCGTGGACGAGGCGTCCATGGACAGGGAGACGGCCCAGCTGCTGGACGAAGCCGCCGGCGATGTGGCCATCGCGCCGGCCGCCGATGCCAGGGATGGGGATGGGGATGGGGATGGAGACGATCGGGACGATGAGGACGACAACCGCCTGTGGACGCCGCAGAGCCGCGAGATGGCCGGGCGCTGGCGCTCCCGTGTCGTGCTCAGCGCGCGCTTCTTCGCGGAAATCATCGAGCGGCCGGTGCCGATCGACCTGCGCGCTTACCGCGCGCTGCGCGGCTCACCGGTGGCCATGGACCTCTACACGTGGATGACGTACCGCATGAGCTACATCGAGCGCTCCACCCGGCCGGTGCCGTGGGAGGCGTTGATGCTGCAGTTCGGCTCCAACTACGCGGTGGACCCGAAGGACCCCAGCCGGGCGGTGCGCGAGTTCCGCAACAAGAGCTTCAAACCGGCGCTGAACGTTGTGCGCGAGATCTACCCCGAGGCCAGGTTCGACGTGACAGAACGCGGCCTGATCCTGCACCCGTCCAAGCCGCACGTGCCGCAGATCAAGGGCCAGGGCGACCTGTTCTGAACGCTCGTCGCTCGTCGTGCTCGGGCCTTTCGCATGGTGCGATCTACTCTCGGCGCCGGCCCGTGCGCGGTGCGATCTACTCTCGCCGTCAGGCCGTCAGGCCGTCCGAAGGCCACCCCATCCCCTGTAACCAACGGTGCGATCTACTCTCGCTGCTGTGGATAAGTCGGTGGAGAACATCAAGATGTGCGTGCGATCTACTCTCGGTAACATCTTCAATTGGATCAAGGGCTTAGCGGGTTATTCGTGCGATCTACTCTCGCAAGGTGTGCGATCTACTCTCGCTCGGGAGCCCTCGAAGCACGCATAAACCATTGATTTTCAACAGGAAAATGGGTTATCCACAGACGCCCCCTGTATTTCTTTTCCTTATATTTCTTTATTTAACCTGTAGTAGAAGGCCGCGTTTGTGTACAGGCCGCGCCACGTAGGGACACCGCCTCTTGGGGGCTACGCCCCCGCCGGCTCGCTCCGGCCGCAAGCGGCCTACGCCCCGGCCGCCTTCGGCGTCCTTCCCACCCGGCATCCCCCAGGGCTAACGCCCTCGCGCTGCGCGCTCACCCAATCCAGGCCCCCCCAAGGGGGCCGAACAAAGACAGCCCCCCGACAAGCCACGCCCTGATCAAGCCACAACTGTGAATTCAAACGCTGAACTGCTTATCAGGACGCGGGGCAAGTTGCGTGCCAGCCAGCGGCGTGCCCCGCGCTCAGACGTCTGTGGTGTGCGTAGGCTGCGGGAACCCTCAGTGACGACCAACAAGGCCGCGCCCCAAGGAGACTGCGGGCGCGGATAAGCGCTGCGCCCTATGGGCTGGGCACGTGCGCGTTCAGGCGGTGACATGGGCTTCGCCCATACCCAATACCGCCAGGTGCAAGCACCTGGCCAAGCGGGTGCGGTTTCTCGGGGAGAAAAGAAGGCCGCTCGATGGCGGCCGAATCGGCGCTCCGTTTGGGGAGGAGGGAGGGAGGAGAAGGAGCGCCGGATCGCATGATATCCACGCGGTTGCCTGGAATCGGCATTTCTGTATCGTTGAACAAAACATATAATCTGCCTATGTTTTGTTAAACATGAGGTTTGCCGTGAAAGCGCTTTTCCTTGCCGCCGCCGCGGGCTGGCTCGCCGCGTGTACCTCGCCCGGCCCGGCGCTGGAGGCCGCCCGGCCGACCGTTCGCCATCAGTATGTCATCGACGTGCAGCCCAATATCGCGTTGCACCGCGCCTACAACGACGACGGGCACACCTACCTCGAATTCCTTGATGCTAGGCGCATGAATCCGGTAGTCACCACCGTCGATGGCACGGCCCTACCCTACGCCTGGACCGACCGGCTACTGGTCTTGGAAGGGGTCTACGACAACCTCACCGTGACGACGCCGCATGGCGTGGCGCACGTCTACGCCAGGATGCCGGCGCCGCCGGCGCGCGTGGCCGCGCCGGTGCCGGCGCGTGCGCTGGAGTATGGCGCTCCGGTGCCTGCGGTGCGCCCGCCGGCGCCCGACAACTACGGCGACGCGGCCGAGTTGCCGGCCCGGGGCGACGCGACGACGCCAGATCGCATCAGCGTGGTCCTCAACGGCAGTTTCTCGGAGTCGCTGGGCGAAGGGCGAGCCAGCCAGCTGGTGGCCGCATCGCGCGAGGCCAGCCGCGTCACCATCGGCGCGGCCGTGGCCCGGGGCGGCCACCTGGCCGAGGCCCGGGCCTACTCACGCATCGCCGAGGCGCGCCAGTTCCTGATCGACAACGGCGTGCCAGCCGAGCGGATTCGCACCACCCGGGCGGTGGTCGGCGGCGCCCGGGACAGCCAAGTCGATTTCGTGATCGCGTACTGAGGGCGGGTGGCATGATCGGCGCGAGAAAAGTCGTCCGCCGGGCGTTTGGGCTGATGGTGCCGCGCACGTCGCAGAAGATGCGGCGCAACGAGGTGTACCGCTGGACGAACCGGCTGGTCTGGCTGGTCATCGTGCTGCTGGGCCTGGCGGCGGCCCTATTCGGCACGCTGGGCAGAAGCTGAGGCGCGGGCGCGGCCGCCGGGGCGGCGGTCGCTAGACTCTCGGCCATGACTGATGACCAATGGGCCGGGCTTTCCCTGGCAGAGCTTCTTGCGGCACGCGAGGCGCTGGACGCGAAGATCCAGGCCGTGCGCTCCGAGGCGCGCGACGCCGCCATCGCGCAGATCCGCGAACTGATGGCCACCTACGACCTGAGCCAGGCGGACGTGATGCCCGGTGCCGCTGCGGCGGCACGCACCCGGAAGATCGAGCCCAGGAAGAAGGCGCCGGCCAGGTACTACGACCCGAACAGCGGCAAGACATGGACCGGGCGCGGCAAGGCGCCGCGATGGATCGCCGGCCAGGACTACACGAACTTCCTCATCCCGGCCGAGGGGATATTGCGGAAGATGGCCCAGCAGGTGCCGGCGGGCGCTTGAGCGCATCCTTGTAGCGGCGAAAGAGCGCCGCGCACTCGTCGTTCAACGCCGGTGACAACCGGATCTCGTCTCCCCGGCCGCCGCCGGCGCGGGCTTCATCGGCGAACTGGCGAAGGTGGGCGCTGGTCTGCGACTGGCCGAAGCGGTCCAACTGCCACTTGCGCACATGCTCGCGGCCGGGCCGAATCGAGCCCAGCACCGCCAGGGTGATGCCCTGCTTGAGGTACTGGCGCCAAGACTTGACCACGCCGCCGAGCCGGGCGAATTCCGCCTTCGCCTGCACGGGGGTGGCTTCGCGCAGGCGCTGCAGCTGGGCGTCGTACCGATCGGCGTAGGTGGTCAGGCCGCCGACGCCGGGGAGCAGCTGGCGGCGGAATTCGCGTTCCAGGGCACGAAGGGGCGGCGAGGACATGCTCGCACTTTATTCAGTAATCGTACAGGTACGCAAACTTAATTTGGCGTCAAGGTAGTTTAAACGGGCAAGCCTGACCGACGATCCGACACCTCGCCATGCTAGACTGTGATGATGCGTCGCTGGATCGCCATTTTCATACTGATACTACCGCTCCAGTTCAGCTGGGCAGCGGTGGCTTCGTATTGCCAGCATGAAAGTGAGCCAGCGAAGACGGAGCACATCGGTCACCACGAGCATAAGCATGCTGACACCGATACAGTCGGCAAGACCAAGAAGAGTGAGCCAAGCCTCGACAAGTCCGATCGCGACTGCCGCCTTTGCGGTGGCTTGGGCTTGGGTGTAACTCAGCTCCATGTGGCCAAGCAATCCGTGGACCGTGGCAACACCATGGTTGCTCATATCTCCACGCCTTTCACTGGCGTGAACCCCTCTCCGCCCGATCGCCCTCAGTGGCCCGTCCTCGCCTGATCGGCGGGGCGCCTACTTCTCTTTTCAGCCAACTAGCCAGTCAGCCTGCACGTCTTCGTGACGTGCTTGGGCGTGCGCGGTAAGGCGAAACGAACCACAGGCCACCAAGCAGACCTGTGTCTGCCCTCCCGCCGATGTCTTCGTATTTCGAGGTCATTGGAGAATCGGATGTTAAAGGGTAATCACGGTAACAAGGGTCAGCGCGCCGCGCGCGGCCACAAGAAATTCGCGCTCGCAACGGTGGCTGCCACCATATTGCTGGGTACCACCGGAGCTTGGTCCCAAGTGATGGCTCCCAGCATGCAAAGCCCTCAATCGGTGCTGGGTACCACTTCTGTGTTGTCCGCCACGCCGTTGTCGCTCGCCAGGGCCATCGAGCTTGCGATGGAAAGCAACCCCGAGGTGGCTGCCGCCACACGCCAAGTCGAAGCCTCCGAAGGACAGGTGATCCAGGGCCGAGTTAGACCTAACCCGGAACTGGCCTACTCGCTTGAAGACACACGTTCGCAGACGCGCACGCAGAGTTGGCAGCTGAACCTGCCCATCGAACTGGGGGGAAAGCGCGCTGCACGCACAAAGGCCGCTGAAAAGGCCCGTGAGCAAGCCCTGGCACAGTTGGCAGACGTGCGCGCCACCGTTCGCGCCAACGTGGTGGCAGCTTTTTTCGATGTGCTGACCGCGCAGGAGCGGCTTGCTTTGGCAAAGGACAGTTCGGCGCTGGCCAAGTCGTCCACGGACGCTGTGGCCAAACGGGTTGCGGCAGGCAAGGTCTCTCCTGTCGAGGAAACCAAGGCCAGGGTGGCGGAGTCCGGTATCCGCGTTGAGTTGAGCCAGGCCGCCAGCGAAGAACGCAATGCCTTGACGCGCCTGAATGCGCTGCTCGGCAGAACCACTGCCGTCGCCGGTGCGCTGGAGGGTAAGGCTGACGACCTGCGAGCACCTCGAAGTAGGCGCCCTTCACGTTGAGGCTCTCTGACGACCCGGCAGAGAGGAGTTTCATGCTCACTAGGTTGACGGCGAGACCGACGACGGCGACGATCAGCATCGGGCCACTCAGAATCTCAGGAGGGTTCAGGAATCGCTGGTAAGCCTCGTAGAGGATGTAGAGGGTCAGCACAAGAAGGACGACGGCGTTCGCCAGTGCTGCCAACACTTCAGATCGGACATAGCCGTAGGTCTTCTGAGGAGTTGCAGGGCGCTCGGAAAAACGGATCGCAAGCAGCGCCAGGGCCAAGCCACCGGCATCGGTCAGCATATGCGCTGCATCGGCGAGTAGAGCGAGACTACCGGTCCACAGGCCACCGACGACTTCCACGGCCATGAATATGGTCGTGAGCGCCAAAGCTCCCATCAACCGCGTCTTGTGCCGTCCTGCGGCCGTGCCGGAAGGCGTCGTCGCTCCGTGTGAATGTCCTGCACCCATGTATACGTCCCGTTTTCGCTAAATGCTTAAGAAAAATGATACTGATATTAAGCAACAGCATAAGCATGCCGAGGATGCCACTTTCATAGCGATCCAGAATTTCGAGGCGCAGGCGCTCCATGCCCGCTGACATCGTCAGCCGCAAGAACAGTTGCACTTCCCCTTTATGGAGTTGGGTAAGGTGATTGAGGGCAACGCCGTCCGCTGGCTTTAGGCGCGCGCGACGGGAACCTGTCGCCAGTCGGTGGTGTACTGGGGTGTTCGTCGGGCCTGGCGCATTGCCCAGTCACGCCGCGCGGCCGCGGTGCCGACGCTGCCCTGCTTCACCGTGGCTTTTCCCCATCGGGCATTGAGCTTGTCCACCACGCTCATCAGCTGGCCGCGGTTGCGGCCAGATTCATCTTCAAGATCGAGTTCGCCTTGCAGGATGCTGCTGTCGCAGAGGTCCAGCAGCATCACGCCGGCTTTCGCCAAGTTGTAGCCGGGCTCGAAAATCAGTTCTAGACCCATCGTGGCCGCCTGGATGATCTTCGCCGTGTCGGCCGTGGGCCGGCGCAACGGCACCACGAGCGACTTGGCCCAGCGCGGGCCTGGCCGGAACGGCGAGGTGTGCGCGAAGACCAGCACGCGCCCGGCCAGGCTCCCCTGTCGCCGCAGCTTCTCGGCCGCGCGTGTCGCGAAGTCGCTCACGGCCTGCAGCAACTGCGGCAACTCGCGCACCGGCCGGCCGAAGGATCTCGTCACGGCGATCTCGCGCTTGGGCGTGGGAGCCTCTTCCAGATCGATGCAGGGCATGCCTTGCAACTCGCGAACGGTGCGTTCGAGCACCACCGACCAGCGGCGGCGCACCGAAGCCGGGTCGAGCCGCGCCAAATCCTGCGCGGTGGCCACGCCGGCGTCGCGCAGTTGTGCGCCGATACGCGGCCCAACTCCCCACACGTCGCCCACGTCAGTGATGGCGAGCAGCAGGTCCACGTCGGCCTGCGGCAGCGCACCCAGGTGGCATACCTGCGCGTGCTGCGCAGGGTAGCTGCCGGCTTTCCTTTCTGCGCACTTGGCGATGTGGTTGGCCAACTTGGCCAAGGTTTTCGTGGGCGCTATGCCGATGCACGTCGGAATACCGATCCAACGGTGGATGCGAGCGCGGATGGCATGCGCGCGCTCGGCCAGGTTGCCACGCACGCCGTGAAGATCCACGAAGCACTCATCGATGCTGTAGATCTCCTGGCCGGGCCCGAGGCCTGCGGCCAAGCTCATCATCCTGTCCGACATATCGCCGTACAGGGTGAAATTGGCGCTCAGGCTGACCAGGCCGGCGCGGTCTTCGAGATGGCGGAATTCATGGTGCGGCTGGGCCATCTTGATGCCCAGCGCCTTGGCTTCGTTGCTGCGGCTGATCGCGCAACCGTCATTGTTGCTGAGCACGACCACCGGCCGGCCCTGCAGGCTCGGCCGGAAAACGCGCTCGCAGCTCACGTAGAAATTGTTGCCATCGAGGAGTGCCAGCATGGTGCATCACTGGAACCGCTTGATGCAGCTGGTGGCCACGCCCCAAACCTCGATCGTCTGCCCTTCCGTAGGCACGATTTCCGGGTACGTCGGGTTGCCTGCCTTGAGCTTGAGCCGGCCGGCGCGAAGGTACAGTTGCTTGACGGCGTATTCACCGTCCACCACGGCCACCACGATGTTGCCGTGGCAGGGTTTGAGGGCTCGGTTCACCAGCAACAGATCGCCGTCGAAGATGCCCAGGTCCTGCATGGAGTCCCCGGCAACACGGAAAAGAAAGGTAGCCTGGGGATGGGTGACGAGGATTTCGTTGAGGTCGATCCGCTTGACCAAGTAATCGTCCGCCGGCGAGGGGAAGCCGGCATGCACGCTGGCATTGGCCAATGGCAGCACCAGGCCGCTGCTGGCCAGCGGCACTGGGACGTTAAAACATTGGATTGCACTGTGCATACGTACAGTATAAATCCGACGCTTCGGGCGCTATGCACCAGCCTCCCCTAGACTGCTGTCAAGATTTTCAGGGAAAGGATCGCTCCATGTGCTACTCGGCCGCCGTGCGCGCGGACTACGCCGCGTTCCGTCGCCTGTTCCCGAGGTCCCGCCTGGCGCTCAAGGCGTTCTTCGATCTGTACTGGCGGCGCAGGCAGCAGCCCAAGCCGCCCATGCGTACGCCCAGGGTGATGGATGCGCAGTTCACGCATCCCCACTCGCCCGAGGAGCGCGAGATCCATGCGCTGATTGCGGAATTCGACGCGAGCCAGGTGTCCGCGCTGGAGCAGGATCTGTTCGCGCAGCGCAAGCGCCTAGCCGACGCCGAGCGCGCCCTGCAGACCAAGGTGACGAAGAAGGCCCAGGAAGACCAGCGCATCGCCACCGCCAAGATCGACCAGGCGCTCGCGCGCCTGACGAGGCTGAAGCGACCCGAACTGAGCGAAAGCGATACGCGGATTTTCCCCGGCTGGTGGGCGCCGGTGCTGGTGATCGAGGGCGGCGAGCCGGTGATCTGGCCCATGCGCTACGGGTGCCGGCCGGCCGGCAAGCCGACCCTCTACGACAGGAAGTACCCCGGGACATACAACGCGCGCCGGGACAACCTGCGCGGGTTCTGGAAGCAGCAGTTCGGGCAGACGCACGCACTCATGCTCGTGACCACGTTCTTCGAGAACGTGGCCCGGCACGCAGCCGAAGGCCGGGCGCTGCGCGCTGGCGAGGCGCCAGAAAACATCGTGCTCCGGTTCGAGCCCAGTCCACCGCAGGAGATGTACATCGCCTGCCTGTTTTCGCACTGGACGCCGCCGGCGGGCTCCGACGAGCCCGACCTGTGGTCGTTCGCGGCCGTGACGGATGATCCGCCGCCCGAAGTGGCCGCGGCCGGGCATGACCGCTGCATCGTGCAGCTGCGGCCCGAGAACGTTGAAGCCTGGCTGACGCCGCAGGGGCGCACGCTGGACGCCTTGGATGCGCTGCTCGATGACAAGGCGCGGCCGTACTACGAACACCGCTTGGCCGCGTGATGTTTTCAGCGGCTGCGCGCAGGAGGCTTGCTCGCCTGCGGCGTGGCCGCTAGGCTGGTGAATGGCCCGGCAGGGCTGGCACCTCGGGAAAGGGCCTGCTCTTTTCCGCGTGTGTAGGGCGTGATCCTGGCGCCCCTGTCCCCTTGCAACTGCGCACTCGCAGCGACCCGCCTCGCGTGTCCGCCTATCGCATCAAGGTACTGGGGATTTGCGCCGCGTTCGCGGGCAGCAGCTGCCACAGCCGCCCAGCCATCGGCCAGCATGGTCCGTCGCTCGGCGGGTATCTCCCGGGCGGCCTGCAGGGCCATGGTCGCATCGTCGCGGGGTTGACGCTGACTGTCGTAGAGCAGCTGGCCGCCGCGGTTGATGATGCGCAGCCGATCCAGCTGATGGGCCAGCTGGCTCACCGTAGCACTGAACCCTTGCATCGCCGCATCGTGGTAGTCCTCTGTGACGAAGCGCGGGTTCGGGTTGCCCACCTGGTGCTGGCGTTCGTGGCGTTGATAGATGCCGAGCAGGCTTTCTTCCCTGCTGGTGGCTACTACCACCATCTCCACCTTGTAGCCTTGCTCCTGCAGCCGGTCCACGAAGCGCTGGACCGACTGTGGGTTGCGGAAGGTGCCCTCCTCCACGATGTTGCGCCGCGCCTCGATCGCCATGAGCCGGAGGGCGTTCGCAAGCCGGCCGGCGTCCGCTTGGGTCTCGCTGGATGGCAGTCTGGCGGTGCCGAGGGGGATGCGCTCGCGCATGCGATCCGCATCCACGTGGACGAAGCCACCCTGCGCCTTGAGTTCGTCGCGCACAAGCTCGCCCCCTGCACTTTTGCCTGCGCCGGGCTGGCCACCCACCAGCACGACACGGGGTTGATCCTGTGCCGAGGACCGCGCCGCACGCTGCGCGAAGTAGCTGCTGGTGATGGCCGCCACCGATTCGTCGGTGAGCGGCTTGTACCCTTCCCCGGTCATGGGCGCGCGGATTCCTGCGGGGTGCGCATTCCGAAAACGCTGTCTTGAGGGTTCAGGATGCGCGCGATGGTCTCATGGTCGTTGACCCTCAGATCCTCTTGCAGATTGGAGATGGCGGCCATTTGGGCCTCGCAATAGGCGATCAGCGCGGCCGAGGGCTGGGCCTTCTCGCGCTCGTGCTGGAGGGCCATGATGAAGGGCTGCAGGCGCTGGCCCAGGTTTTCCAGGGCCACTTCGTAGTCGATGCTCTCGCTGTTGATGCCAAGGCTTTGCATGGTTGTTCTTTCACGTGCGGGGGACTCTCGATTTCTCGGCGAGAAATTCCCAGGGATTGATGAGCAGCACTCCCGAGTCCTCGAAGTGCTTGATGTTGCGCGTGACCAGCGCAGCGCCGTGAACCAGGCCGGTAGCGGCCATCAGCGCATCGCGGTAGTCCCGGCTGTCCGCCTGGGTCAGCTTTGCCGCGCGCCTGGCGATTGCGTGGTCCACAGGCAGGATGCGGCTGTTGAAGGCTGGCAGCACCATGGCATCGAGCCAGCGCGCCAGTACCGCCGCCTGTGACTCGTCCCCACGCTGTGCCAGGTGGCTGATGCCGCGCTGGATCTCCAGCACCGTGATGGAGGTGATGTACAGCTGGTCCATGGCCTGCGCTTCCATCCAGGCTTCCACGCTGGGATGGCAGGTACTCTTTCGGATCTCGGACAAGACATTGGTGTCCAGAATCAGCATGGTTTTTCCTGACCGTCGAAGGTGCCAATGTTGTTTGGACCGGCCGTGCGCGCGATCCGGGCGTTGCCCGACCCCGTGGTCGCCGTCATGCGTCCAGTTCCCTGGCGTCGATGCGGATCGGCTGGATGTCGAAATCGTCGGCCTCGTTCTGGCGCAGCAACTCCACCGGGTTCCTGTCGGTTTTGGTCAGGCGCCGGTACTCGGCGATCGGGATGAGCGCGAGTGCGGGTTCACCGCGATCGGTGATGATGACCGTGCCACCCTCGCTCGCCACGCGCTTTGACGCGCTGACGTTGTGCACGAACTCGCGGGCGGTGACGGTTGTGATCGGTTGTGCCATGGTCCTTCCTTCCAATGAAATGCGCAGCGTCGGCCGACAGCGGCTCATGTGGTGCCGCTGTTCTCGGCGGCGATGGCGGCGCGCGTTTGCCTGGCCAGCGCCCTGTAGGCATTGAAGATGGGCAGCGGCATGCCGTACTCGCCCACGTCCTGTGCCCTGCGGTCGCTGTTGTATTCGGCGTCCAGCAAAATCTGCTGCGCCAGATCCAGCGGCACGCGCCTGCGGCCCTCGTCCAGTTCTTCGGACAGCCATTCGGGACAGCGGTTGGCGTACTCGTTTGCGATGGTCGCACTGATGCGCAGGGTCACGAACCGGACGGGCGGCTGGCCTTCATGCATGGCGAACCCCTTTCTCATGCTCCCGGGCAGCCTGCTCGATCTCATCGGCCAGCTCGCGCAGCCGGCCGACCGTTACCACCCACTCGGGGGTCTGGAGGCCGGCAAAGAGTCGATCCTTGACGGCCTGGTAGACCGTTTCGGCGCGCTCGTCGCCGAGTGCGAAGGCGCATGCGGCGATGGCCAGCTGCGCCGGGCCCGAGCCCATGTACCCCCATTCCAGGCCGCTGGGCGAATGGTTGCGCAGGTCGATCCGCCAGGGCAGTTCGTCGGTGGCGTTCCAGGGTGCCGGCACCGCTCCGTGGTGGTCGAGGATGGCCGAGACCATCGGCGCCGTGGTCACGCGGGTGTGGTGCCCATCATCGGCGCGGCGTCCGAAAATGCCCACCCACGCCGGCGGTGCCGGCTGGCAGTACGACAACCGGGCCGCCGCGCTCTCGCTGCCGTCCGCCGGGTCGCCGCGGAGATCGCCCGGCACCAATCCGTGCAGCCGCAGCCAGGCGGCGGCCAGGGTATCGCCGAGGACGATCGCGTCGGCCTTGGTGTCCGCGTCCACCTCGAAGGTCTTGCGCACATCCAGCGGGCCGGTTGTGTAAGTCACGAACCAGGGGTGCATCGCTCTCTCCCCTGCTGGTGATGCTTTCGCGTCATCAGCTGCTCGTGGAATTTCGGGTTGGCTCCCTGCAGGTGCCAGCCGAACATGGAGCCGGTCAGCATGGCTTCGCGCTGCGCGGATGTGACGCCTTCGGCGGCATTGAGTTCGTCAGCTGTCAGCCGTGTGTGGATCGGGTAGTAGCCGGGCTCGCCGCGCTTGACGGCGATCACCGGCGACGTGCCGTAGACGCCCTTCGGGTTGTCGGCATAGGCGATGGGCGGAAGTCCGCGCTCGGAGAGTGCGTCATCGCGTGCGAGGTCGATGGGATTGAGGTGCATGGCCGTCGTCTCCTTGAACCCGATCCCCGGGCCTGGGCAGGTGGAATATCCATCTGCGCCAATGTTAGTAACGTTACTAACAATTGTCAAGCCCTCAAACTTGATCTCGCTTCCTGGAATTTCTCGGGGAGAAATTTTGGGCAGCTTTCGGCAGTTCGCTTTGACGTACCCTTTCAGGAATGCCTTCCGATGTGCTCGAAAATGCGCGCGGATGTCCTGGCAACCTCTTTGCGATAGGCCACGTAGGCTTCGTAGTCCGGCCAGCTGCCGATCACGGTCGGGCCGTACATGCCATTCCACATATTCGGTGATGGCCGGTCCATGCCCTGCTGAACGGTGAGGGCCGCCCGCTTTCGCGGTGTTTCCCCCTTCTTCAGTTGATCAACATGGCAGCTGATCTGATCAAGTTGGCAGTGCTTGTACTTGCCCGCCGAGTGGCACCAGCTGGCAAAGGCATGCTGCCCGTCCTTGGTTGCCAGCTCTCCGATCAGGTCAATCTCGAACTGTAGGGCTTGCTGGTCATCGCCCCAGCGCTCTTGTGCCAGTGCCTCCAGCCGGGCGTCCTCTTCCTTCTTCCACGCGGCAGCGCAAAACACTTGATAGTCCTTGGCCCACGCCGCTAGCAACGTCAGCTCCTCGGCCATGGCGCGCAGGGCGCTGGCGGCCGCATTGATCGCCAGTTCGTGCTCAGGCTTCAAGTTGCTGAACTGCTCCTTGATCTTCTGCATCTGCGTGGCCGAGCGCTTCGCATTCGACGCCTGGATCTTGATGTTCTTGTCGCCGTGATACCTGGCGTCCCACTCCCAGCGACGGATCAGGTCGGAATCGGCCTTGCGGCGTGTCTGCGCTTGAAAGCGTGCGAGCAGGTCACTCATGCCGTCCCTTCTTTCTCTTCAGTGCTTTTCCAGTGCCTGCCAGTTTTCGATGCGCAGGCCATCCACCCTTTGAAACTCGCCCACGTTTGCCGTGACGAGGACCAGCCCGCGCGACAGCGCATGCGCAGCGATCAGGGTGTCGTAGGCGCCGATCGGTCGGCCGATGCGCTCCAACTCGGCACGCACCGGGCCCAGCACCTCCGCGGCCTCGCGGTCCCACGTGAGCACGTTCGCCAGGTTGAGGAAGGCGTGAACCAGCTGGGCCAGCCGCACGGCTTGTGGCTTCTTGGCTAACCCGTAGACGTGCTCGGCCATCGTGATCGTCGAAATGCACCAGGCATCCGGCGGCAGCGCGAGCAGCTTTTCATTGATTGCCGCGTCACCGCGGATGGCAGCGCTGCTGGCATTGGTGTCCAGCATGTAGACCGCGCTCACGCGGCGCCCTCACCTGTTCTGTGCGGCTCGATCCAGTCCGCGTAGGGGTCGCGAGGGCCATCCATCGGCTGCTGGCGGTTCTTGAGATAGTCCTCCAGGCCTTCTGCAGCCAGCTCTTCGGCCAGCTGCTCGCGCAGCGCCGCGAATGCCGCCCAACTGACGGCCTTGACCGGGGACAGCACGACATCACCCGAGCGGGCATCGCGCCGGATCAGGACCTCGGTGCCCTCGAAGCGAAACTCGGCCGGCAGGCGCACAGCTTGGCTTCCGCCGCTGCTGAACAGACGGGCGGTCTTGATTGGATCAGCGTTCATGATGCGCTCCTTTGTTTTTCCGTGAACCGTGCCGTTTCCAGCAGGGCTGTGACTTCCGGGCCTTGCAGCGCCGCCTGCAGGCCCTTCTCCTTCGCGGCCCAATGTTCCGCAAGCTGCGCTGAGATGGCGTCGGCGGTCGCCTGGCCGTCGAGCATCACTCGCGCGGCCAGGTCCGCGACGAAGCCACCGACGTAGTGCAAGGTGGGAACGTCCTCGCCAATGCTGCGTTTCACGGCGGTGGACAGGCTTTGTGCCAGCACGGCTGTGCGGCCCAGCCGCGGCAACCAGGCGCGCAGCTGCTCGCACTGGTGCGGCTGCAGGACCAGCTTGAAGCCTTCCCAGTAGAGCGGCACGTGTTCGTTCTGCGCGAACCACTCCAGCGTCGTCGATCCGATCTGAGCATTGACGCCAAAGCGCAGGAGCGACGTACTCTCGCTTCCCAGCGTGCAACCCTCCTTGTATCCAGTGGCCGGCGGCTCCGCAACGACCCTGACGCCAAGCCAGCCGTCATCGCCGGGGAACACGCCCAGGGAGAACTCGAATCCCACGAATTCAAGGCCGCTATGCATGCGCAATGGCCGCTGGCCATACAGTTTCTCGGACAGGTCGCGCGCAGCCTTGAATTTCAGCCAGGCATCGGCCGCCGAGGCGGTGGTGCTGCCGACTTCTTTGAGCCAGTAGCTGCGCAACTGCTCCGACTGGGCATTCCACCAGTCCATGCCGCCTTGTTCGTCAGCTGTCGGCGCGCGCGTCACGTCTTGCATGGCAGTTCCTTGAGGCCTGATACCCCAGGCCACGGTGAGCGGACGGTTCAGCTCAGGGCAATAGTATATATATCGTGTAGCTACATTGCAAGAGCTAAAATAGTACAGTGATAACTGTACTTATCACTGCATGCTATTTCGTTGCCCTTTTCGGTGTCCGAAGATACGATGCGCCTAAGCCGTTGATGGGCAAAGAGTTTTTTGGAGTGCGAAGCGCTTGTCTTCGAGGAGCGACCGCCCTGCCCTTCATGCCGTGCGTGTTTTCTCGGAGAGAAATGGAGCCTATCCATGGACAACAGCTTGAGCTTTCGGGCCATCGACGCCGCCCTCACCCGATGCATGGAAGCCCACCCGCCCGAGGGCCTGGAGCGTCGCATGCATCCCGATGCCAACACCATGGCTGGCCTGTGGGCGCAGATGCTGGTGGACCGCGTTGACACGGTGCCTAGGGCCGGTATCAACCCGGATGTCATGGCCGCCTTGGAGCGCTGGCGTGCGAGCGAATGATTTCTCGGGGAGAAAAGATGCCTGATCCCAAGAAGCTGCCGGCTTCCCCGCTGCGCCTGACGCGCGACGTGCTGGCCCACCTGCGTTCCGTGGCCGAAGGATTTCCGGTGGCCAGCTCGGCTCGGCGCTATCTGGACTGCTCGGAGGATTCGGCCGTCGCCGTGCATCGCGCGGCCGTGGACATGGCCGCCGCCGTCGCGCGACGCGCGGGCCTCGGCCCGCGCTGGCGGCTGCTGCGCGTGCAACAGCTGCCGGTCCAAGCGCTGGCAAAGCCCGTTTCCCTCGAAGAATGGGCGGAATCCAATGGCTATGACGGGTTTTCCTTTGAAGAGTTGCGCGAGATCTACGAGGCCGAGAACGGCCCCCTCGGCACCGACCGCAAGACAAAGCAGATCGAACGGCTGCGACGTGCGAGGATGGAACTGCTGCAGCAGCTGGAGGCTCACGCTGTCGAGCCGCCCTCTCTCGGCGATTCCGTTGCGGCCTGGTTCCCCGAAGACCTGGCCGTGCGACTGAAGCGTGCCGGCTTCCACTTGATGGGCGAATTGCGCACCGCCATCGTTCTGGGTGGACGATGGTGGCGAGGCCTGCCGGGCTACGGTCCGGTCAAAGCCGGACAGCTTGCAGCTCAGGTCGGCGCATTGGTCGGCTGGCCGGCCGCACCGACCTGGGCCGCTTCGACGGAAGCGCGCGACCTGGCCGAGAACGCGCACCAGTTGATCGAGCAGTGGATCTCATCCCGTACCGAGTCGGCGCAGACCGTCCGAGCTTATCGGCGTGAAACGCAGCGCTTCCTTGTCTGGCTGGTGTCGGAGAGGCGCAAGTCCTTGGGCGATGCTGGCCCGGACGATTGCACGGCCTACATCGCATTCTTGCGGGCCGTGCCCGTGGAATGGATGAGCCGGCGCAGCGCCGCCCGCTTCCGCGAAGGATGGGCGCCTTTTGCATCGCAGCCGCGCATCACCAGCCAGCGGTATGCGCTGACCGTGATCAACTCCTTTTTCGCCTGGCTCGCGCGCGCCGGCGAACTGCCGCGCAATCCGTGGGATCTGGTGAATCTGCGACTGCCCGATGACCCGGACGAGTCGCTGGATGCGTCGCGGGCTTTCACGCCCACGGCCTGGGCCGTGCTGCATGCGCATGTACCGGAACTGCCGGATGCGGCGGCTGCACGCATGCGCTGGCTGCTGGAGTTCGGCCAGGGCACAGGCCTGCGCGCGACAGAATTGCTGTTCGGGCGCAAGGCGGACATTCGGCAGCGGGACGGAGGGTATTGGCTTCGGGTTCATGGCAAGGGCGCGCGCAACCGTTTCGTGGTTGTGCCAGCATCGGCCATGAGGGCGACAAGGGCCTACTTCGGCGCGCGTGGGTTGGATTACGACCTTGCGCATCCGAACACGCCGTTGCTTGCGCACCTGAAAGCGCCAGAGCTTCCAGGGATGGATGCGCCGGAAGCAGGGCAGCTGGTTAGGAGGCCAGACGAGCAGGAGCGGAAGCAACGTGGCTACCTCAGCTATTCAACACTCGCTCCGGCTTTCCAGCGGTTTGTACGGGCTGCGCTGCGGGCATCCTCACTGTCACATGAGGAACGGGAAGACGCACGTCACGCTTCGCTGCATTGGCTGAGGCACACGCATGCGACACGTGCGGCCGAAGCCGAAGTGCCGCCCGACGTGCTTCAGGCCAACCTGGGCCAAGCCGATCCACGCACAACTGCAGGCTACTACCGCGCCCAGGAGCAGCGCCGCCAGCGGCAGATGGAGCGTGCTTTCGGCTCGGCTGAAGGCGGTTGATGAAAGCAGTTCTGGAGCGTCCCTCATGAGTATTCGTACCTGTACGAATACTTTTCAACTTCCATTCGGGAGAGCCGGCCCTGACCCCTGGGCGCTGCCCGCTGCGCGGTCACCGGACGCCCGCGCGCCCTTCGGGCGCTTTCCGCAGCTCGCCTATTCGGCTCGATCCTTCGGATTGCCGCTGCGCGGCACTGCTCCAGGCCGCCTGCGCAACGCTCATTGGGGGAA
>JAXGRZ010000260.1:0-2625 GCA_040765305.1 Hyphomicrobiaceae bacterium
CCTGTCGGATTGTTCGGAGGCAGGAATTGTTTTGATTCGTTTGGCCTGAAAATCTCCCCACGATAACAATGAAATTGTCGCCAGGTTGCCTGAATCTAGAAATAAGATCTTGCGTGGGGTGAATCGCGGGATGCCGAAATAAGGGTCGCAAAATGTGGCCTGCGGATATTTTTCGCAAAATGGCTTGGGTCGATTAATTGTCGGTAAACCATTTATTTACCATACATTTCGAAATTATGAGTATTCGCACCAATAGTGGACGCGCAAATGGCGTTCTTGCAATTCATGGGGACAAAAGCCAATGAACGGTCTTTTCGGCGGATTTGAGGTGGTCGGCCTTTTGCTGATCGTGCTCGCCATCGCGGCGCTCTGGTCGACCGTCAAGGTCGTTCCGCAGGGCTACAACTATACGGTTGAGAATTTCGGCCGCTATACGCGCACGCTCAATCCGGGATTGCACATCCTCATCCCGGTGATGGAGCGCGTCGGCTATCGCATGAACATGAAGGAGCAGGTGCTCGACATCCCGAGCCAGGATGTGATCACGCGCGACAACGCCATGGTCCGCGTCGACGGCGTCACCTTCTTCCAGATCCTCAACGCGGCGCGCGCGGCCTACGAAGTGGACATGCTGGAGCATTCGATCATCAACCTGACGATGACCAACGTCAGAACGGTGATGGGCTCGATGGACCTTGATGAGCTGCTCTCCAACCGCGACCACATCAACGCCAAGCTGCTCGAAGTTGTCGATGCAGCGACCGAATCGTGGGGCGTCAAGGTAACCCGCATCGAGATCAAGGATATCGCACCGCCACGCGATCTGATCGATTCGATGGCGCGCCAGATGAAGGCGGAGCGCGAAAAGCGGGCGCAGATTCTCGAGGCCGAGGGCCAGCGCCAGGCGGCGATCCTGGAGGCGGAAGGCGAAAAGCAGGCCGCAGTGCTCGAAGCGGAAGGGCGCAAGGAAGCTGCGTTCCGCGATGCCGAAGCGCGTGAACGTGCGGCGGAAGCCGAGGCAGCCGCAACCCGCATGGTGTCTGACGCGATTGCGCATGGCAACGTGCAGGCAATCAACTACTTCGTCGCCAACAACTACGTAAAAGCCCTCGAGTCACTGGCCAAGGCGCCCAACCAGAAGATCATCATGATGCCGCTGGAAGCTTCCTCGGTGATTGGCTCGCTGGCGGGCCTTGCCCAGATTACCGGCGAGGCGTTTGGATCCAAAGCTGGTAGTTCTGGTGGTGGCGCGGTTCCCAGGGTTTGAGGGGGGTATCCCCCATCGTGCCGGCTGAATATCATCGGCATCCGGAGCGGCATGCTTCGGATGCCCTCGGTTTGTTAAAGATCATCGGCTAAGGTTCGTGTCGGCCATGCCTCTTGTGAGAACGGCGGCCTAATTTGGCATATGCAAGGGTTGTTCTTGCACATAGGGTCCTGAAACTCTTGTCATTGCCATTGTCATGATCGTTGGGGCGTTCGACGCTTGTTCCATTGGAGAGCCTATATGCTGCGGGATTTTTTCTACAACTTGGGCTCCTGGAACTGGTTCGTCGCTGCCGTGGTGTTGTTCATTCTGGAAACCATCGTGCCTGGCGTGCATTTCGTATGGTTCGGCATTGCAGCGGTGATTGTCGGTATCGTCGCACTCGCCACGGGGATCGTCTGGCAGTGGCAGATCATTATTTTTGCGATCGTGGCCATGGCGACGGTGTTCGTCGTGCGGCGCTACGCGAGCTCCAGCTCCGCCAAGAGTGATGAGCCTGATCTCAATGTGCGTGGGGCGCAGTACATCGGCCGCATTTTCACAGTCGTTGAAGATATCCGGCAGGGGCGCGGCAAGGTACGCGTCGGTGACAGCATCTGGCATGCCGAGGGCGAGGACGTTGCCGCCGGTACGCGGGTGAAGGTCGTTGGGGTTGATGGCACCGCGCTCGTGGTCGAACGTGTCGATGCGGCCGACTGAACCACGGCGCGAGCTAACCGACGAGGTCATGGGGCTGATTGCAGACGCAAGCCTCATGGCGCTGGCGCGCGAGCGATCCACAAGGCGGCAGGCGGACGCGTCGCTTTCAGACAATTCCTGCGCGTAGGAAATCGTGGACGTGGACGACGCCGACAGGGTGCCCGTCCTTGACCACGAACAGGGCCGTGATGCGCGAAGCGTTCATCATTTCGAGTGCGGCCGATGCCAGGGCATCGGGGCTCGTTGTCTTGGGATTGCGAGTCATGATCTCACCCGTCGTGCGAGCGACCAGATTGGGTCCCATGTGGCGACGTAGATCGCCGTCGGTGATGATGCCCGCCAGGCGACCATCGGCTTCGACAATACCCAGGCACCCGAGGGCTTTCGTGGTCATCACAACGAGGGCCGCATCCATACGGTCGTCAGGGCCGGCGAGCGGCAGGTCGGTGTCGGTATGCATGATGTCGCTGACGTGCTTGAGGCTGGCGCCTAGCGAGCCGCCAGGATGGAACTCACGGAAGTCATGCGCCGTAAATCCCTTGGCCTCCAGCAGCGCGATGGCCAGGCAGTCACCGATCGCCAACTGCATGGTCGTGGACGTCGTCGGCGCAAGCCCATGCGGGCAGGCCTCGCTGGCGCGTGGCAATTCAAGAACCACG
>JAXGRZ010000261.1:0-2623 GCA_040765305.1 Hyphomicrobiaceae bacterium
CTTCGTCAAGGATACGCCCTGGGTTCATATCGATCTTGCCGGTACCGCGATGGATGCACCGCGCAACGACATCAACCAGAGCTGGGGATCGGGCTGGGGCGTCAGGCTGCTCGATCGCCTCGTTGCCGACAACTACGAGAAGTAATCCTCAGGGTGGTATGGCGCGCGGATTATCAAATCTGCGCGCCAACCGCTTGACCGGGTGGATGCAACGGGTCGGCTGATCGAAGCGATCCTTTCGCGAAATCTCCGCGACGATCGGGAATTTTCGAAATGATCAAAATTGATGCCAACACAACATTTTGAACTTACAAATGTATAAGTAGAAATTTTCCATAATATATCTTACGCGAATGGTGTGAAACTTCGTTAGCCGCATCGCTTTATGGCCAGATCAAAGCTCGAATTTGGGAAAAATCCGTGGGCCAACTCATCAGACCCATTGGCTGTCGATGCCGGCTTAGCACGAGGTCCTATCTTCACGTGCTTGCTTCACCTTGAACGCCAACACGCTCGTCTCGATGGTGCGGCCCACGGCTTGGCTCGCGACACGGCCGGCGATGTGGTCCTCCCCTGGGCTGCTCCCCCTGGGTTGGGGTTCGAACTCTCGTGACTTTGCCGCCACCAAGCGCACCAACAGTTCGCTTATCAACGGTTGTTGTGAGTGCCTTCCCCAAGACCACTCACAACAACTTGTTCTCCGTGCGCACCACCATCTCTGCAATCATCACCGCATAGATCGCCACCACGAAGCCGGTTAGCACATTGACCGAGAACGCGATGGCGACGATCGGTGCCCAGTCAGCTCCCACGATCGGCTGCAACAGCAGCGTGATGACACTGTCGATATAGAGCTTCATGCGAAACAACAGCTCGCTGGCCTGCTCTAATGACGGCCTTTGTGGAGTCTCGAAAAGGATCGTGCGCCCCATATCGGTCAAATGGGGTGTGCTGATCTTGCCAACGTTCGTGAGCAGCCACAGACCCATTGAATAGATCAGTCCCAGGGGGGCTGCGAAGCGGAAGTATCCCCAGCGCGCCGGCCGCGCATCGAAGCGATGGGCGAGCCCACGCAGGATCGTCACGGCCAGATAGAGCGTAATGGCAAATATGATGGCGATCCACATGAGCCGTTCGGGATCAGTGCCCGAGAACGTGAGCAAGGCGACGCCGCCGCCCACAACGGCTCTGACAAGGGCACTGGTCGTTGCCACGAACGGCACCAGCATTCCGGCGTGTGGTCCTCTCTGGCCAAAATAGAACGGCAATTCGTGCCGCAGTCGTGCGTGTTCGAGCAGGAGCCCCTGAACGAAGGCGACAAGCGCCGTCACGCCGGCGAAGATCAGCGCATGATGCAACCCGACCCAGGCGACAGCGCCCACCGCGGCAATCTCGGCGATCATGATCAGGGCGTTGACGAGAACGTGCACGGCGGCCATACCCCTCACGTTGCAGATGCCTGTGCCGACACCAGACCGGCGTCTGCCCTTCGGGCCGATCGGCCAGGATGCCAAGCACTCCAAGCGTGAACGCCCCTTCCCTCACTAACCCAAGGATCGCCCGCGAACAATGATTGACAAGCCGGACAAGACGCAGGCCACGCCAGCCCAGCGCAAAACCATTGGCGATCTTATCGAGGTCATGCGGGCACTTCGTACGCCTGACACGGGGTGTCCGTGGGATCTGGAGCAGACCTTCGCCAGCATTGCTCCTTATACCATCGAGGAAGCCTATGAGGTGGCCGACGCCATTGCTCGCGGTGAGATGGCCGACCTTGAGGAGGAACTGGGCGATCTGCTGCTTCAGGTCGTCTACCATGCCCGCATGGCCGAGGAGCAAGGGCTGTTCGATTTCAATGATGTGGCGCACACCGTCACGCGTAAGATGATCCGCCGCCATCCGCACGTGTTCGGCACGCCCGAGCAGCGCGCCGCGGGTGCGCAGCCTGATTTCTGGGCACGCATCAAGGCTGAGGAACGAGCCGAGAAAGCCGCGTTGCGCAAGCATCTCCAGGTACAGCAGGCTGGAGATACAACCTTTGCCTCACAGACCTCTCCTGCCATTGTGGATACCGCGAACCACGCAATACCAACGCGCGAGACCTCGCTTCTGGCCGATGTGCCTTTGGCACTGCCAGCACTCTCACGCGCCATCAAGTTGCAGGACAAAGCCGCACGGGTGGGATTCGACTGGCCCTCGATCCGCCCTGTTTTTGACAAGATGCGCGAGGAACTGATCGAACTTGAAGAGGTTGCTGTTGCAGCAGATCCGCGCCGCGAACGTGAAGCACCGCCGCCCTCCCCTGACGACATGAAGCGCATCAAGGAGGAGTTCGGCGATCTGATGTTCGTCATGGCCAACGTCGCGCGCCACCTCAAGCTCGATCCCGAAGAGGCGTTACGCGGTGCGAACGAGAAGTTCGCCCGTCGCTTCCTGCATATCGAGCAGCGTCTGGCGGAAATGGGCAAGACACCCGCCCTCAGCAATCTTGAGGAAATGGATGGGCTGTGGGACGAGGCGCGCGCTGCCGACAAGGTGCCGGGCGAACCGGTGAAGAAAAGTGTGCGCTAGCGCATTTTCCGACGAAGTGGATACCGGTTCGTCGAAGAAAATGCGACCAAAC
>JAXGRZ010000262.1:0-2587 GCA_040765305.1 Hyphomicrobiaceae bacterium
GCATGTACAATGACGCGCTGGCCGAGTGGAAAGCGCATCTGGAAGCGACGGGCAAGTACCTGTCGCTGTACACGCAAGACAAGCGGTACAACAAGGACACCTACCCCGATCTGCCCGCCGTGGTCGTGGACACAACGTTGAAGCGGTTGCATCGGGCGCTCGACCGCTTTTTCAAGTTCCGGCAGCGCAGAGAGTCGTGCGGGTTCCCGCGCTTCAAGTCGGCGGAACGCTGGCATTCGATTGAGTTCCGCGACTTTCATAACGCTCTGCATGGCCGCTACTTCCAAGCGGGTAAACAGTGTGGCGGCAAGATTCGCACGGTCGTGCATCGTCCGTTGGCGGGACAGTTCAAGCACGCGCGCATTATCAAACGGCCTTCGGGTTGGTATCTGCAATGCGTATGCGAAGTCACGCCCGAACCATTGCCGCCTACCGGCAAGGCAGTCGGTTTGGATATGGGCCTTACGTCTCTGGTGGCCGATAGCGAAGGGCGCACTGTGCCGCACCCCAAGCACTTGAAGGCCGAGTTGAAGAATCTGGCCCATTCGCAACGCTTGTTGGCCCGTAAACAGAAGGGCAGCAAGCGGCGCAGAAAACAGGCTCAGGTCGTGGCGCGCCGCCATGAACGCATTGCCAATCGGCGCAAGGACACGCTGCACAAGCTGGCGCGTGGGTACGTCAACGGCTTCGATGTGATCACCGTTGAGGACTTGAACGTATCCGGCATGGTGCAGAATCATCATTTGGCACGCTCGATCTCAGATGCGGCGTGGAGTGCTTTTCGGCAAATCCTCACGAACAAGGCTGCAAGTGCTGGTCGCAGAGTCATTGCCGTTGCACCACACTTCACGTCGCAAAAGTGTTCCGGTTGCGGTGAGTACGTTCCTAAATCCTTATCCGTCCGCACGCACGTTTGCCCGTACTGCGGACTGGTGGACGACCGAGACGTTAACGCCGCCAAGAACATCCTTAGAAAAGGCTTGGACGAAGCCATCGCAGACTGTCCCACAGGGACGGGTTGAAGCGAGAAGCCGCGGCGCTTTAGCGCCTGCGGAGTGTCACTATGTTCCGAGTTTATGATATAATCATCGCAAACTAATCAGTTGTGGAGGCATATGGAACGACTCAAGACCTGGCTGACCGAGCAGAAGATGACACAGACGGACTTCGCCCGCCAGATGGGACTTGCGCAAGAGCATGTCAACCGCGTGCTGAACGGTAAGATGCCGATGAGTGATGGCTTTCGCTGGCGCTTTGGCGAACTGTACGGGTTTGACACGGCGCAAACCCTGTTGTGCGAGGAAGAAGCCGCATGATGGACGAGCTGCACCGGCCCTATCATCCCCTCGCCAACCTCTTCCCGCTACTGGAAGGCGACGAGTACGCCCGCTTCAAGGCCGACATTGCCGCCAATGGGCTGCGTGAACCCATCTGCATCACCCCGGACGGCGCGATCCTCGACGGCCGCAATCGTCATCGGGCCTGCATCGAGACGGGCACGCCCATGCAGTTCTACACCTGGCACGGCAACGGCTCGACCGTGGCGTATGTGCTGTCGCTGAACCTGCACCGCCGCCACTTGAACGAGTCACAGCGGGCGATGGTCGCGGCGAAGCTGGCGAACATGCAGCTTGGTGATAACCAACACACGGTAGCCTCTGCAAATTTGCAGACCCAACCAGTATCCCGCGCCGATGCCGCCGACCTGCTGGACGTGAGCGAGCGCAGCGTCAACGCCGCGGCCAAGGTCCAGCGGGCGGCCATACCGGAAGTTGTCGCCGCGGTCGAAAATGGCGACCTGCCCGTATCGGTCGCGGCGGGCCTGGCCGACCAACCGGACGACTTTCAAGCTGAAGTAGCGCGCAAAGTCAACGCAGGCAGCAAGCCCGCCGATGCAGTGCGCGAGACGCGGCGGGCCGCAACCCAGCGCCAGCTTGAGGACGTGGCGGCGGTGGAAGCCAAGACCGTGCAAGGCGTCTACGATGTCATTGTCATTGATCCCCCCTGGCCCATGACCAAGATCGAGCGCGACGAGCGCCCCAACCAGAACGGCACGGACTACCCCACCATGACCGAGGCCGAACTATACGACCTGACCATCCCCGCCGCCGACACTGCGCACGTATGGCTGTGGACGACACAGAAGTTCCTGCCCCTGGCCTTCAAGCTGCTGGCAGCTTGGAACTTGAAATACGTCTGCACCTTCGTGTGGCACAAGCCGGGGGGCTTCCAGCCCTACGGCCTGCCGCAGTACAATTGTGAATTTGCCCTCTACGCCCACCGCGGCGCGCCTGAATTCATCGACACCAAAGCCTTCAACACCTGCTTCGCCGCACCCCGCGGCACACACAGCGAGAAGCCCGCCGAGTTCTACGACACAGTGCGCCGCGTCACCGCGGGCCGGCGGCTGGATATGTTCGCCCGCCGCAGCATCCCCGGCTTTGACGCCTGGGGCAAGGAAGCGCCCAATGCCTGACTACCAAACCGACCGCCAATGGTCTGACAAGTTCATTACCCCCCTTAAGCACATCATTGCCGACCTGCTTATCCGTCCGGCCCCTGACGCCGAGGACATGCAGCGCAACAC
>JAXGRZ010000263.1:0-2564 GCA_040765305.1 Hyphomicrobiaceae bacterium
ATCCCATGTTGTGCGCGCCAGATTGCAAAGTTGCCAGCCAGCTGCGCCCTCGACTGTTTCTCACCCCAGGCCCAAAAAAGTAAGGCGGCCTATGGCCGCCTTACTTGTCTTGTTCGATCTATCGGCCAATCAGTGCCCGGCAGCCGCAGCCGCGCCTTCCGCGATTGCACCAGCACCCCAAACGTAGATGCAGGCGAACAGGAACAGCCAGACCACGTCGACGAAGTGCCAGTACCAGGCAGCCGCTTCAAAACCGAAATGCTGCTGCGGCGTGAAGGCCCCCCGCATCGCGCGAACCAGACACACGAGCAGGAACAGCGTGCCGATGATCACGTGAGCGCCGTGGAAGCCGGTCGCCATGAAGAACGTCGCGCCATAGGTATGGCCTGCAAAGCTGAAACCAGCGTGGCTGTATTCCAGATACTGCAGGAAGGTGAAGGTTGCGCCGAGCAGAACGGTCAGCACGAGGCCGATGATGAGGCCGCGGCGGTCGTTCTTGAGCAGAGCATGGTGCGCCCACGTCACCGTGCAGCCCGAGGTCAGCAGGATCAGGGTGTTGACCAGCGGCAGACCCCAGGGGTTGAACGTGTGCTTGAAGAAGCCCGGCGTCATCGTTGCGGTGGCATCGACCGGCACGGGCGGCCACACGCCACCATAAACCTCATTACGTGTCGTCAGGCCGACGAGCTGGGAATTGTTGGTCAACTCATGCACGCCCGAAGGGAACAGGGCGCTGTCGAAATAGCCCCAGAACCAGGCAACGAAGAACATCACTTCCGAAGCGATGAACAGGATCATGCCGTAACGCAGATGGAGCTGAACGACAGGGGTATGATCGCCCTTGTTAGCCTCGCGGATGACATCCAGCCACCACGCCCACGCCGTAGCGATAAGCGCCAGCATGCCCATGCCAAACAGGTAAGGACCCTTGATTCCGAATACGCCCTGTCCGTCGACATGCGTGCGCATCAGCGCGATGAAGCCGAGTGCCGTCACGAACGCCGAAAGCGACGCCAACAGCGGCCATGGGCTTGGATCGACAAGGTGATAGTCGTGATGCTTTGCGTGCGTGTCGGCCATATCGTTCTCCGTCGTCCCCGTTCGCTCTCCCGATCCGGACGCCTTTCGGTCAGCCCGGCTTCGCTCTTATTCGTTTCCGTTCTTTCGTGCTCTCCGATAGCAGGCAACGGTGGGCCCAAAACCGGATAATCTTCAAACTTCCGCCCTCAGCCACCACCGCCCTGCGCGGCGGTCGTGCCCGCCGTGCGCGCAACTGGGTAGAAGACATAAGAAAGCGTCAAATTCTCCAGGTCTGCCGTATCGCGGTCTTCGACAATCTTGGGATCGACGAAGAAGCTGACCGGCATTTCGACGGTCTGCCCCGGCTTGAGCGTCTGCTCGGTAAAGCAGAAGCACTGGATCTTATTGAAGTAGAGACCGGCGGCCTCAGGCGCCACGTTGAACGCGGCCGTGCCGGTCAGCGTCTGGTCCGACAGATTGGTTGCCCGGAAGAAGGCCAGCGCATTCTCACCGATCTTCACATCCATCGTGGGCTGGACGGGCTCGAACTTCCAAGCAAGGTGCGGAGAGACGTTGACATCGAAACGTACGGTGATGACCTTGTCGAGCACCTTACCGGGCGCCGCAACGGCGCGCTGTGTGGTGCCTCCATAACCGGTGACCTGACAGAAGATGCTGTAAAGCAGCGGCGAGGCGGCCGTGATCCCACTCATGACGGCAAGCGCAGCGAGGCAACCCAGAACAACCTTGCGGTTGCTGCCGGGGCGGACATTGGCGCTGTTATCGTCGGGCGTGGCGTTCACGTGTTCGATCCCTCAGTTCACATGACCGCTCATGGCGGAGCCAAAGCGGATGATCGTTGCGGCGTAAAACATGAGCACCATGGCAACGAGCAAAAGCGCAATCGCCAAGGAGCGGCGGCGCGTCGCCGGCGCAATAAGGTCTGTGTCTTTCTTGAGATCGTTTGCCATCGCTAACATCAACCCATCAGGCGCTGCCAGGCGTGCTCGCCCAGCAGAACCATAAACAGCAAGAAAAGATAGAAGATCGAAAAACCAAACAGCTGTTTGGCTGCGGCATCTGCCGCGCGGCCCTCCGTAATGCGGCGCACCTTGTCGGCCAGATACAGAAAGATCGCACCAGCAACGAGGGCCGAGACGAGATAGAGCGATCCGGCAAATCCCATGAATGCAGGCAGCGTTGCCAATGGCACCAGCAGCCAGGAGTAGATCACGATCTGGCGACGTGTCTCCGCAGGGCCAGCTACCACCGGCAGCATCGGCACACCGACGCGCTCGTAATCGCGGCAACGGTAGAGTGCCAGCGCCCAAAAGTGGGGAGGCGTCCACATGAAGATGATGAGGAACAGGACGATGCTTTCAAGGCTGACACTTCCGGTCACGGCGGCCCAGCCGATCATTGGAGGAAACGCGCCAGCAGCGCCGCCGATCACGATGTTCTGGGGCGTCTTGCGCTTCAACCACATCGTATAAACGAACAGGTAGTAGGCGATCGTCATAGCGAGCAGCGCACCGGCGACCCAG
>JAXGRZ010000264.1:0-2552 GCA_040765305.1 Hyphomicrobiaceae bacterium
AGCCTTATCGCGTGGGTGCTCTCGACCGACCAGGAGCGTGCCAGGCTGCTCGCCGAAGCAGAGACCGCCACCGACCCCCATCGCATTGCCGAGATCCAGGTGCGTTTGCAGGACATCGGCGCCCATGCCGCGCCCGCCCGTGCAGCACAGATCCTGGCTGGTCTTGGGTTCGACGAAACCCAACAGCAGCGCCCGTGCCATGCGTTCTCCGGGGGCTGGCGCATGCGCGTTGCACTCGCCTCGGTGCTGTTTTTAGAACCCGAGATCCTGCTTCTTGACGAACCGACCAACTATCTCGATCTGGAAGGCACGTTGTGGCTGGAGACCTATCTCAAGAGCTATCCGCACACGGTGCTGATCGTCAGCCACGACCGCGACCTTCTCAACACCGCCGTCTCCTCGATCCTGCATCTGGAGCGCGGCCGCCTGACGCTTTATTCGGGCGGCTACGATGACTTCGAGGAAGCGCGCCGCGAACGCCAACGCCTGGAATTGAAACTCAAGAAGAAACAGGACGACGAGCGCCGCCGCATCCAGGTCTTCATCGATCGCTTCAAGGCGAAGGCGACAAAGGCGCGCCAGGCGCAAAGCCGCGTCAAGGCACTGGCCAAGATGAAACCCATCGCCGAACAGGTTGACGAGCACGTCGCGCCCTTCCTGTTCCCCAATCCCGAAAAGACGATCGCCAGTCCGATCCTGAGACTTGAAAATGCCGCCGCCGGCTATGGCGAAGGTCCTGCGGTGCTCACCAACCTCGATCTGCGCATTGATAACGATGACCGCATCGCCCTGCTCGGCCAGAACGGCAACGGCAAATCGACATTCGCAAAGCTGATCTCCGGCAAGCTCGCCCCCACGCACGGCCAGGTGCTGGGCGCGTCCAGGATCGAGGTTGGCTATTTCGCCCAGCATCAGCTCGACGAACTCAACCCCACCGCCACGCCTTTCGACTACATCGTGCACTTGATGCCCGAGGCAACCGAAGCGCAGCGGCGCGCCAAGCTCGGCACCTTCGGCTTTGGCGTCGACAAGGCCGATACCAGTTGCGCCAATTTGTCGGGTGGCGAGAAGGCGCGCCTGCTGCTGGCGATCACCGCCTTCCACAAGCCGCATCTGTTGATCCTTGACGAGCCGACCAACCATCTCGACGTCGATAGCCGCGAGGCGCTGATCCATGCCCTGATGGATTACGAAGGCGCCGTCATCCTGATCAGCCATGATCGCCATCTGGTTGCCGCAACGGCCGACCGGTTATGGCTCGTCAAGAGGGGAACCGTAACAAGCTACGACGGCGACATTGACACCTACCGCGCCGATCTTCTTGTCGAACGTGGCGGAAAAAGCCGGGCTGGCACTAGCGACGATACAAAGCAGCAGAACAAAACCGTAGCCCCCACCCGGGCGGACCAACGGCGAGCAGCGGCAGAAAAACGCGCAGAACTCGCGCCATTGAAGAAGGCCATGGATGCCGCAGAACAATCGGTGACGCGGCTTTCAGCCCAGATCACCAAGCTCGATGCGCTGCTTGCCGATGCCCAACTCTATGCGCAAGATCCCGAACGCGCCCAAAAAGCAGCAATCGAGCGCGGACAGCTCGTCAAACAACTCCAGGCCGCCGAAGACGCATGGCTCACGGCCGGGGAAGCCTACGAGGAAGCAAGCGCGGCAACCGAAGCTTAAGACCGCCATGCTCGGGGGACGTACGCGCTGAAAATCAAGATCGGCCACGCAAGTTTTTCAATATCTGTGACCGGTAATCTCTATTTCCGAAAAGTGGCATAGGCACGCACTTTATCTTGCCTGTAAACCAGTTCCGTAGGAGGAGTGGTGAGTACGGTCTTGCGGGGATCGTTCGGCGGAAAGAGGGCCGCCGGCCAGACACAACCGCTCCTCCCCAACTTCCCGGACATGACATGCATTTCATCCACGATCACGAACCAGCGTCGGATCGGGCAAACTTTCTTGCTTGCCGCGCAGGTCCAGCGCAGATTGAACCGCAGCGGATCTCTTGTCAGCACGCTCTATCTATCTGTTTCGCCCAAGTTTTTCACGTCTTGGCCAGGGCGCACATCGGCTCACCAATCTCAAACGAAAGTGTTGCGCATGAGCGCGTAGGTTGGCACCTTTGCATCGCTGTCCACGCTGATGGTCACGCCAACAACGCCGCTCTTGTGGCTCGGACTGTTCGATCGAACAGACCGCCCACGCGCAACCGGGATCACGACATGAAACTCCTGACATCACCGACCACGCCTTTCGGCCGAAAGGTGCAACTTGCGGCTGCCATCAAGGGCATTTCCGACCAGATCGAAATCGTCAAAGCGGACACCAATCCGCCTGGCAACGCGGCGCTGATGACGCAAAACCCCCTTGGCAAGATCCCAGTGCTTGTCCTCGACGACGGAATGCGTATTTTCGACAGCCACGTCATTTGCGAGTACATCGACACGCTCGGCGGACCCGATGCCCCGCGCCTGATCCCCGAGAGCGGGCCTCAGCGCTGGACGACGCTGACACTCGCTTCGCTTGCCGATGGCCTGGCGGAAGCCGGC
>JAXGRZ010000265.1:0-2545 GCA_040765305.1 Hyphomicrobiaceae bacterium
AGCTGGCTGGTGGTGGCTCGATCGGTCCACTGGTGCGCACGATGCTGCGATTGCGCCATGATCTCGTCATCCTGGGTCGCGCATCGGGAGCACCGTTGCCCGAGCGTCTGCTGGAGGTTCTGGACCAGGCGCTGACGATAACAAAGGGCTCAATTGCCGCCCACCTGCGCGCGTGTGCCGTGTCACTGCGCGAAAAGCGCGCGCCACCGCCCCTGGATGATGTCGTGGCGGCGATTGCGGCCTATTCGGCGCAAGTCGATGTGGCGCGCCAACGTTTTCTGTTTCGCGAACTGGGCGCCTCGGCCGTTGAACACGTATTTGCGGTCGGCTTTGCTGCCGAGCAGATTCGTCGTGATCTCCTCGATCTCAATCGATGCATCGCCCAATGGGCCGGCGGGCGCAGCTGACGGGTTGCAGGCCGCCGCTTAATCTTCGCACAGACTCTGCCACAGTGCGTCGGCCGCTCGATTTTTGCACACCGGGGAGCGGAACAGGCGAATGTCGATTTCGACGTCGGTCGCTTCCGAACCGGCTCTGACCAGTGTGCCTTGCCTGAGATCCTCGCTGATCAGCGTCATCGGCAGCCAGGCCGCCCCCTTCTGGTCACGCGCCATTGCCAGCAGTGTTGCTGCCAGATGGGATGTGAAGATCGTCTCTGTGGCGCTGGTGTTGGCAGGGTGCGCGGGCAGCGACGCCAGAATTCGACCCAGGCCCGAGGCGGGGCTGTAGGCGAGAACGCGTGTGGGGCTGCGCGCCTTATCCGAAACGGGCCATAGCGGGCGGCCATGATTATCGGGCCCGGACACGGCGACCAGCGTGTCCGTTCCAATGCGCACGCCGGCAAATTTCTCAAGGTCAAAATGAAGCGTCATGCCCTTGCGGTAATGACACAGCAGAAAGTTGACCTCGCCGCTGAGCAAGACCTGTTCGCAGGCCTGCAACGTGTCTGAGATGAGATTGAGTTTGCCAGACGCCTCCAGATTGAAGTGCCGGCTGATCCAACCTGGAAAGAACGTGAACGAGAGCGCGTGCGTTGCCGCAATTGCGAGGGACGTGGTGTCGTGTTCGGCGGCAAGAAGCGTCTGCCGCCGCGCCTGTTCGAGGCTGTGCAACAGGTCCGCGGCCAGCGGCGAGAAGGCTTGGCCCGCCGCCGTCAGCAAGGCGCCTTGTGCACTGCGCACGAACAAGGGCGTCCCGATCCAATCTTCCAACGCCCGCACACGACGGCTGAAGGCCGGCTGCGTGACGTGGCGCGCGTCGGCCGCGCGCGAGAAACTCGCGTGCTCGGCCAGGGTGAGGAAATCTTTAAGCCAGTCGATATCCATGATCATGCCGATCCTGCATAACGTGAACCGATCTCGGCATTGGACCAAGGCTGCCATCAAGGTCAATGGTGGATCAGGCGCCGCGTGCGCTCCAGGGAGAAAAAACATGCGCATCATTGATATTTGTGAAGTAACCAAGCCGATCGCCTCGCCGATCCGCAACGCTTATATCGATTTCTCGAAGATGACCGCCAGCCTGGTGGCCGTGGTGACGGATGTGACGAGGGATGGGCGGCGCGTCGTCGGCTATGGCTTCAATTCCAACGGTCGCTATGGCCAGGGGGGGCTCATTCGGGAGCGGTTTCGCGACCGGATCCTGCAGGCCGATCCAGGTTCCGTGCTCAATGATGCCGGTGACAACCTTGATCCGCACAAGCTTTGGGCGGCGATGATGTCGAACGAGAAGCCGGGCGGGCATGGTGAGCGCTCGGTCGCCGTTGGCACGCTCGACATGGCGATCTGGGATGCGACGGCAAAGATCGCCGGCAAGCCGCTGTTCGGGATGCTCGCTGAGCAGAACGGGCGCGAGGCCAATCCGCGCGTCTTCGTCTACGCCGCTGGCGGCTACTATTATCCAGGCAAGGACGACAGTGCCTTGCGCGCGGAGATGCGCAGCTATGTCGATCGCGGCTACAACGTGGTGAAGATGAAGATCGGCGGCGCCACGATCGATGAGGATCAGCGCCGCATCGAAGCCGTGCTTGCCGAAATCGGCACGCGGGCCCGGTTGGCAGTCGATGCGAACGGTCGCTTCAATCTTGAAACAGCGATCGCCTACGCCAAGATGCTGCGCCAATATCCGTTGTTCTGGTACGAGGAGATCGGCGATCCGCTCGATTACGCTTTGCAGGCCGCACTTTCCGAATTCTACCCCGGCGCCATGGCCACCGGTGAGAACCTGTTCTCTCACCAGGATGCGCGCAACCTGCTTCGCCATGGTGGCATGCGGCCCGATCGCGATTGGCTTCAATTCGATTGTGCGCTGTCCTATGGCCTGGTCGAATATTTGCGAACGCTCGACGTCCTGCACCAGTTTGGATGGTCACGCGCGCGCTGCATCCCGCACGGCGGCCACCAGATGTCGCTCAATATCGCGGCCGGCCTGGGTCTGGGCGGCAATGAGAGCTATCCCGATCTGTTCCAGCCCTATGGCGGGTTTCCAGACGGCGTGAAGGTCGAGGACGGCCATATCGTCATGCCGGAACTGCCCGGCATCGGAT
>JAXGRZ010000266.1:0-2493 GCA_040765305.1 Hyphomicrobiaceae bacterium
GAATCGGATCGGCGCTCTAGCTTCTTGTTTGGTCGCATTTTCTTCGACGAACCGGTGTCCACTTCGTCGGAAAATGCTCTAGGTCTGAACAGCTCCAGCCACGGCGTTGCCACGGTTATGTGGATAAGGCAATCTTCGCCCGCGTGGGCGCGCTACACTCACACACCAGCCAACTGTCGCGCCAGTCTTGGCCACATTGACGTCCGGGAACCCGATCATGCCCTCCAGGCTCGACTATAATCGACGCGTACCTTCTGCCGCTATTCTCAGCGCAGGCTTATGTGCGTGCGCGCTGTTTCTCTCGGGTTTGTTCAACCCCGCTCCCCTTGCTCCCACGCGGGCACAGGCGGCGAGCAGCGAACATGCCATCATCGTTCTGGTCAACGATGATCCCATCACCGCCTATGAAGTCGAGCAACGTGGCCGCCTGCTGGCGCTCAGTGCCAACATTGGCGACTACATCCGCGCCAATGCCAAGACGCGCTGGGAGAAGATCGTCAAAAACCCGAAAATCAACGATGAATTCCGTGCCTACGCGACCAAACGCAATCCACAATCGCGCGAGGCGTTGCAGAAGATCCAACAGGACTTCATCAAGGCCAAACAGAAGACCATGATGGAGCAACTGCAGCGCGAGGCGCGCGCGCAGGCTGTGCGCGGTACCGAGAAGCAGGCGATCAAGGAATTGATCGAAGAGCGGTTGAAGCTTCAGGAGGCCAAGCGCAACAACGTCGTCGCCAGCGACCAGGAGGTCGACAAGATCATTGCGGGCATTGCCGAACGCAACAAGATGACCCCTGACCAGTTCGCCAAGCAGATGGCCAGCTCGGGCGTCAACATTGCAACCATGCGCCAGCGCTTCCGCGCCTCGCTCTCCTGGAGTGCCGTCGTGCGGCGCCGTTTCGGCTATCAGATCGCCATCACCGAGCGCGATGTTGAGCGGTTCGTCGACCCTGCATTAGCGGGTGGCAATGATGACGATGGCGCCGATAACGTCCGCCTCAAGGTGCAGCGTGTGACGCTTGCCGTGCCCTCCAACCTTGATCAACGCGTTGTTGCGGAAAAACTTGCCCAGGCTGATCGCCTGCGTCGCAAGTTTTCCAGCTGCAAAACGACAGCCAAGCTGGCCTCCTCGATCGGGGCCAAGTTCGAGGACCTGGGCGAGCGCCAGCCCGCCAGCATCGCCGAGCCGACGCGAACGCTGCTGCTCAACGCCAAAAGCGGTGAAATGATCCCGCCGAACGTTGGCCCCGATGGCGTTGAGTTGTGGGCGGTGTGCGAGCGCAAGGAGGTCGCCGCCGATAAGGGAGCGCCGGGCGTGGGTGGCGGCTCGGGCAAATCGGCGAAGGAAGAACGTCGGCGCAAGGAGCTCGATATCCTGGCGCGCAAACATCTCAAGGATCTGCGACAAGACGCAACGATTGACTGCCGCGCAGACGCCAAGTCGGGTTTGTGTCGGGGGTTGTGACTGAAGGGCATGAAGGCCGCAGGTAACGCGGGCAGTTGGCCCAGAAGCTTGGCCCCTCGTCATTGGGTTTTATGGCGTGTTTTAAGCGCGCTTACGCCTACCACTTGATTTGTATCACGCTTTTTGCCTTCGATGGCAACCATGACAACGAATATCACACGACACATGGGTATGCCCCCGCTGGCTGTGACCATGGGCGATCCCGCCGGCATTGGGCTGGAGATGACGGCGATGGTCTGGCAGCGCCGCCATGCCGAGCCAATTCCGCCGTTCGCGCTCTACGCCTGCGCCGCTGCACTTGAGCAACGTGCACACACCATTGGGCTCCAGCTTCCCGTCCGCGTCATTGCGACGCCACGCGAGGCAATCGACACATTCGATAGGGCGCTTCCCGTCATCGACATTCCTCTTGCCGTCCCGGCCAAGCCACAAGTTGCGGATCCTACTAATGCTGGCGCGGTGATCGCGGCCATCGAGCGCGCGGTTGCCGATACTCTTACCGGGCAGACCTGCGCCGTGGTGACCAACCCGATTGCCAAAAGCGTCCTCTACCAGGCCGGCTTTACCCATCCCGGCCATACCGAATATCTGGCCGAACTGGCCGGTCGCAAGGTCCCTGGAGGTCCCTTCCTGCCGGTGATGATGATTGCTTCCCAGGTGCTGCGGGTGGTACCGGCGACGATCCACATTCCGCTTGCCAGCGTGCCCGGCGCCATCAGCGTCGAGTTGATCGTGGCGCAGGCGCGGGTCATGGCCGAAGCTCTGCAACGCGACTTTGCAATTGCGCGTCCACGCATCGCGGTTGCCGGGCTCAATCCGCATGCCGGTGAAGACGGCAGCATGGGACGGGAGGATAGCGACATCATCGCACCGGCAATCGCACGCCTGCGGGCCGACGGTATCGAGGTGAGCGGTCCTCACCCCGCCGATACGCTTTTCCATGCCGCGCGCCGCGCCAGCTACGATGCGGTGCTGGCGATGTATCACGATCAGGCCCTGATCCCGGCCAAGACGCTGGCCTTCGA
>JAXGRZ010000267.1:0-2479 GCA_040765305.1 Hyphomicrobiaceae bacterium
GAGACATGCCTTTGCCCCATGGTGCCGCCGCTTTGCCACAGGGCGGGCTTTAGGAGCAGTGCATGGCGCTCGACTACTACATTCTGGACGTATTCACGGAGCGCGCGCTCGGCGGAAACCCTCTTGCTGTCGTGCATGAGGCAGACCGGTTAACGGCCGGTGAGATGCAGGCCATCGCGCGCGAATTCAATCTCTCCGAGACGGTCTTCGTGCGCAAGCCGACTGCGCCGGGTCATACGGCCAAGATCCGGATCTTTACGCCAACCCGCGAAGTGCCGTTCGCAGGCCATCCGACGCTCGGAACGGCTGCGTTGCTGGCAGAGCTGCGGATGCCGGTCGTCAACGGCGAGCGCGATGCGATCATCGCGCTTGAGGAGGAGATTGGCAGCGTGCGCGTCGGCGTGCGGCTGCGTGCCGGGGCTGGCGCATTCGGTGAGTTCGACGCGCCGAAGCTGCCTGGAGAGGTCGAGACCCTCGGCCAGCGCGATGAATTGGCAGCAGCCCTTGGACTGATTGCCAGCGAGATCGGGTTTGAAAATCACAAACCGACAGTGGTGCGCGACGCCAACGTCTTTGCCTATGTGCCGATCGCCAATCTGGAGGCGATGTCCAAGGTCCGCGTGACTGCGGGGCACTGGAGTCGTGTCGTGACCGACAAGGGCATCATGGGGGTCTACCTGTACACGCGCCAATGCGTGCGTTCGCATTCGGCATTTCATGCCCGTCTGTTTGCACCTGACGTGGGCGTTCCTGAAGATCCCGCCACCGGATCGGCTTCGATCGGCTTTGCCCGTGTCGTCCATCATTTCGACGATCTGACCGAGGGAACGCACAAGCTTCAGATCGAGCAAGGCATCGAGATGGGTCGCCCGAGCAACATTTCGTTGGCGATCACGATCGAAGGGGACAAATTGACTGGCGTTCGCATTGGCGGCCATGTCGTGCGGGTGGCTCAAGGCACGCTCAACCTCTGAAGCCGCCGCACATTTTGCTCATACAAAAAACGCGGACCCGTTTGGGTCCGCGTTTTGCTTTCGGAGCGAGGGCCGACGGCGTGACAACGCCAGCGGATCAGGTGGAGGCGCGGTTCAAGGCCGGCACCATGCGCTTCAGCGTGTTGTCCTTCACCATGTAATGATGAAAGAGCGCCGCGGCGACATGCAGACCGATGACGAAGTAGAGAATCTGGCCCAATTCGTGATGGATGCCCTTGTACCAGCCAGCGGCGTCCTTGCTCTGCTCGACCAATGCGGGCAACCCGAATGGAATGGGCTTACCAGCCGCGCTCAACGTCAGCCATCCCAGGATCGGCAGGGCGAGCATGAAGCCGTAAAGCGCGGCGTGCATGAGATGCGATAGCCCCGTCTGCCAAGCGGGCGGTGGCGGGGTGATCGCTGGCGCGGTTTGGGTCGCGCGCACGACAAGGCGCGCAATGACGAGCGCAAGAATGGTGATGCCGATGAAGAAGTGGACCGTCTTCAGCCCCTCGCGGATCGGTGTGCCCTTTTCGAAGAACTCGCGGAACTCGATGGTCGCGAACGCGGCTGCGATCAACAAGGCGATGCCCCAGTGAAGCCAGAGCATTGCGCGTGAGTACGTTGGGGGGGCGTCGATAGCGGAAACTGTCATCGAATATGTCCTTACGTTCGTGCCGAGTTGACCGGCTCCATCCTGAAGCCCGGTGAAGGGGTTCACGCACAACGGATACGCCGCGCCCGATGGCACAAAAGAAACGGCTCACGAGACCGGCGATACTCTTGGGAAAACGATCTTAACCGCGTACTCCGTCGGTTGGATGAAGGCAATTCGTGCGGCAAACTGGCAGCGGACCTGTGATGAAATCGTACGTTTGGAGGAATGAGTGCAACTCCAAGCTTGCTTTTTCAGGCTCTCTTAGGCTTATTGGTCTTCAGGTTCCCTGGCGCTCACGTGCTGGGTGAGCTTCCTTGACCTGAATTTATGCACAACAATCAGGCAGCAGAGCAAATGCGCCGTGTAACGTCTTTTGAGCGCCGCGATGGCCGCCCTGCGGGTGGCCCGGCGGAGGCGTGCTCGGCGTTGACCGCTGGCCGTTCGATGCCAGCGTCGGTGATTTGCGCGCGTCCGGCTCTGACCGGGCTTCTTACGCTGTCGCTTACGAGCCTTATCGGCCCCTGAGCCATTGGCACCGGACTGGTGTCCGGCCGGCGCTCAGGGGAGGCTCGAAAGGAACACTTGGCATAAGATGGCATGAGGGATGCGCGCGCGTTGCGCGGCAGGCCCGGTAAGGACGAGATATCCAATGACGACAGCTAGCACCAATCAGCACGATCAAGTCGTAATTTTCGACACCACGCTGCGCGATGGCGAACAGTGTCCCGGCGCGACAATGACCTTCGAGGAAAAGCTCCAGGTCGCAGAGATCCTCGATGACATGGGCGTCGATATTATTGAGGCGGGATTTCCCATCGCGTCCGATGGCGACTTCGAATCTGTCAGC
>JAXGRZ010000268.1:0-2424 GCA_040765305.1 Hyphomicrobiaceae bacterium
GGCGTCCATCTCGAAGACGTCTGGGTGGCGGCCTTCCATGATCTCGGCGCAGTGCTTGCCAAGACCTGGCATGTCGATGGTCGGACGGTCGATGCCCGGCGCATCGTAGTTGAGGGCGCGCGCCAAAATACGCGCCGTCGTCGTTTTACCGACACCGCGTACGCCGGTCAGCATGTAACCTTGCGCGATCCGTCCAGCCGCAAATGCATTCTTGAGTGTCTTGACCAGGGCGTCCTGGCCGATGAGGTCATCGAACGTCTGCGGGCGATACTTGCGTGCGAGCACGACATAGGGCTTGGCTGCGGTGTCCGCGCCCACACCAGTATCCTCGCCGTCTGTCGATTTCTTTTTGACCATGTTGTCCGCGTGGCGCCGAATGTCCCTGCGGTCCGGGACGGACCTGAAGGCCGCGCGCTGGTCCTGGCCCCTTGCTCGGCCCAGCGCAACCAGGACCTGCTTTACGCGAAGCGCAACGCGATGCGGTCCGAAAGAGAAATAAAGGAGGCTGACGAACGACCCGCGTCAGTTTCGTTAGGGCTGCTTCCTTCCGGACCTGACCCGGTTGGCGAACGAAGCGTCCGCCGCCAACCTCCCGGCCGCTATAATGGAGCCTAAATTTTTGGCGCACAACCCCGCCACACTGACTTTGCTGCGGAGGAGGCCAGGACAAGCCCATCCCGCGATGCAACCAAAGGCCGCATCCGTGCGTTTCCGCTCTTGGCAACCCGCAAAAACCGGCCCTGCCATGGCCGTGTCGTACCCGTGTTGTCAGATGCCCTGCATGCATCAAAGTGTGGATCGGTACATTGCCAAGGTGGGGCGCGGTGCCGATATGGGGTTTTAGCTGGTCTTGTAGCTGGCCTGAGCGGCAATAGCCAAAACGGAGGGTGTATGGCCATAGCCTTGAAGATCAATGGCAAGAGCCTGGATTTCGACGGCGACCCTGAAACGCCGCTCCTTTGGGTTATCCGCGAAACGCAAGGGCTGACCGGCACCAAATATGGATGTGGAAAGGCCCTGTGCGGTGCCTGCACGATCCACCTCGATGGCGAGGCCGTGCGGTCTTGCCAAATCCAGGCCCGCGATGGCGAAGGTCGCGACATCACCACCATCGAAGGTCTGCAGACGCCCGAAGGTCTGGCCGTTCAGACTGCCTGGATCAAGCATGACGTTGCCCAGTGCGGCTTCTGCCAATCGGGTCAGATCATGGCAGCCACCGGGTTGTTGATGCAGATCCCCGATCCCACCGACAGCGATATCGACAACGCCATGCAGGGTAACATCTGTCGCTGTTGCACGTATCACCGCATTCGCGCCGCCATTCACGATGCGGCGGCACTCCTCAAGGAGAAGGCGGGGTGAGCGTGAGGAATTTTACAATTCAATCCGGGCGCGCGCTTCAGACATTGGCAGCGCTGGTTGCCGCGAGTATCTGGCTGACAATCATCGCTGCTACACAAAGCGGTGCTGAGCCGGCCGCGGAGGACGCACCCAACTCGGCGCCACCAGCGGCGGCGACAACGGTCGCCGAGAGCGGCGACCTTTTCGCGCCGATCGCTACAGTTCTGCGACATCCCCGTTGCATGAATTGCCATCCACGCGATGACCATCCTCGTCAAGGCGAGGACCGCCATGTTCATCAAATGAACGTGCAGCGTGGGCCCGACAATATGGGCTTCGTCAACGAGCGTTGCTACGCTTGCCACAGAGATGAGAATAACGCGTACTCGGGCGTGCCAGGTGCACCCAATTGGCATTTGGCACCGCTCTCGATGGGCTGGGAAGGTCTGGATAACGCTGCTCTCTGCGCGGCTCTTCTCGACAAAGACAAGAACGGCGGCCGCGATGTCGCTCAGCTTGTGGCGCACATGGCCCACGACAAGCTTGTGCTGTGGGGCTGGGCGCCTGGCGGCACGCGCGAGCCCGTCCCGGTGCCTCACGCGCAGTTCGTCAAATCCTTGCAGGCCTGGCAGGCGGCGGGCGCTCCGTGTCCGTCGCCGGGACCAGGCAAGCCATAACCAACATTGAACCTGTTTCGGACGGCAATACGCGGAACGCTTCATACGACAACACTTCGCGACAGGCGCTTCAGACAAGCGCGGGAGCATAACCGATGATCAAGCAGAACGGCATTTTCCACCTCGATAGCACCGATGTCTCAAACGAGCCGTCAAAGATGAGTCGGCGCACGCTGTTCAAACTGGCGAGCGGCGCGGGCGTGGGCTTGGTGATCGGCGCGTATCTTCCAGTGCGCGCTGCCGACGGTCGCGTGACGTTCGCGCCAAATCCCTTCGTTATCGTTTCGCCCGAGAATACTGTGACGGTCATCATCAAGCATCTCGATAAGGGTCAAGGCGCCGCGACTGGACTGGCGTCACTCGTAGCCGAAGAGATGGATGCCGCCTGGTCGCAGATCAGAACGGA
>JAXGRZ010000269.1:0-2417 GCA_040765305.1 Hyphomicrobiaceae bacterium
ATCTGGTGCCGGGCGATATCTTGTTGATCGAGGCCGGCGACCGTGTCACGGCGGATGCACGGCTCATCTCGGCACGTGGGCTGCGTATTGACGAATCCACGCTGACAGGGGAGTCGGTCCCGGTTGACAAGCGCCCGCAGGCCGATCTGCCCGACTGTGTGCTGGCGGAGCGGGCGAGCATGGCCTATTCGGGAACGCTCGTGACCCAAGGGCAGGGGACCGGCATCGTCGTGGCCACGGGTGCGCGCAGCGAGATTGGCCGTATCACCACGATGCTTTCGACGATCGGCGAGACGACAACACCGCTCATCGGTCAGGTCAACGCCTTCGCACAGCACTTGAGTCTTGCAATTCTGGCACTGTCCGCATTGACGTTCGTGTTTGCGTGGAAGGTGCGCGATTACGCTATTCCCGACGCCTTTCTCGCCGTGGTTGGCATGGCCGTTGCCGCCATTCCCGAAGGCCTGCCTGCCGTCATGACGATCACACTCGCGATCGGCGTGGAACGGATGTCGCGGCGCCATGCCATTGTGCGCCAGCTACCTGCCGTCGAGACCTTGGGGTCTGTATCGGTGATTTGCACCGACAAGACCGGCACGTTGACCCGCAACGAGATGCTGGCACGGCATGTCGTGACGTCTACCGGCACATACGACGTCGAGGGCAGCGGATATGCGCCGCATGGAGCGATCCGTGATGCAAGCGGCCCGATTGTCATTGGCGAAGAACACGACCCGGCATTCACCGCCCTGGCGCGCATCGCGGCTTTGTGCAACGACGCCACGCTGATCGCGCCAGAAGCTGGCGATAATGCCAACGGCGCCTGGCGCGTTGCCGGCGATCCCATGGAAGGTGCATTGCTCTGTCTGGCAGGTAAGGCCGGTTGCAACATCGAGCAACTGCGCCATGGCATGATCCGGCGCGATATCATTCCTTTCGATGCCGCGCATCGATTCATGGCCACTTTGCACGCCAATGCTCCTGGTGCAGGGAAGGACGCCGAAACGATACTCTATCTTAAAGGCGCGCCGGAGGAGGTGATGGCGCTGTGCACGGGGCAACTGGGTGCGAGCGGCACGCTGCCGCTCAATCCGGAGCAATGGCATCGCGCCGTGGCGCAGTTGGCTGAGCTGGGCGAGCGAACACTTGCCTTCGCACTAAAACCGATGCCGGCCGACACCCGCGACATTGGTTTTAACGACGTGCGCGACGGCCTTCTTTTCGTCGGGCTGGTCGGTCTCATCGATCCACCGCGCGAGGAAGCAAGGGTAGCGATCAGCCAAGCGCGCGCCGCAGGCATTGCCACGAAAATGATCACCGGCGATCACGCGCTGACGGCGCGCGCCATCGCGCGCGATCTCGGCCTTGATGCGAACGCTCCCGTTGCAATCGGACGCGACATCGATGCCTTGTCGAGCGATGAGCTGCGTGGTCTTGCGCAACTCACCACGGTATTTGCGCGCACCGCGCCCGAACATAAACTCCGCCTCATCGAGGCCCTGCGCGCCAACGGCCAGATCATTGCCATGACCGGCGATGGCGTCAACGATGCCCCGGCACTGAAAGCGGCGGACGTCGGCATTGCCATGGGTCGCAAGGGAACCGAGGCGGCCAAGGAAGCAAGCCAGATGGTGCTTGGCGACGACAACTTCGCCTCGATCGTCGCGGCGGTCAAAGAAGGGCGCACCGTCTACGACAATCTCACCAAGGTCATCGCCTGGACGCTGCCGACGAGCTTTGGCGAAACGATGGTCGTGATGCTGGCAATTCTTGGCGGCTTCCTGTTACCGGTCACGCCCGTGCAAATACTCTGGATCAACATGGTTACAGCGGTTGCCCTCGGGCTTGTGCTGGCGTTCGAGCCGCCTGAGGCCGACGTGATGGAGCGCCCGCCCCGTCCAGCCGGACAATCGCTGCTGACGGCGCGGCTTATCTGGCAGATCGTGTTTGTCTCGTTCTTGTTTGTCGCCGGGGCATTTTCCATGTTCTGGTGGGCGAGGGCGCGGGGCATAGAGATTGCTGAAGCGCGCACGATTGTTGTCAATACGATCGTGGTGTTCGAAATCTTCTACCTGTTTGCGGTGCGCTACCTGCGAACAGGGTCGGTGACGATCAAGGGCATCATGGGTACGCCTGCGGTGCTCATTGGCGTTGGAGCCATTGTCGTTTTGCAACTGGCGTTCACCTACCTGCCGTTCATGCAGGCCCTGTTCGACACGCGGGCCGTTTCCCTTACCGATGGCGCGGCTATCATTGCGCTCGGGGGAGGGCTTTTGGCCATTTTGGAAATCGAAAAGCGCATCAGGCACGCAATTGTGGGGACCGGTGGCAACCGCGCCCCTTGACGGGCGTGCGCTGCCCCCGCAAACCTGCGCCATGTCCACAAAGCAGAATTCAGGCGGCAATAGCGGGGCAGA
>JAXGRZ010000027.1:0-19350 GCA_040765305.1 Hyphomicrobiaceae bacterium
CGTGTCTGATCCGCAACATTCGGTTCTGGCGTTATCATTGCCGTCAACGCCAAACGAAAAAGGCCGCTCACGTGAGCGGCCTTTTTCGTTTGGCGTTGACGGCAATGATAACGCCAGAACCGAATGTTGCGGATCAGACACGCTCTAACAGAGCCGATCTGTAAGCGTTATATATTTTTTAGTCAAACTTTAACGAATCGCGAATTCTCACCCTGTCTTCCCAAATCTGCACTGGCACCGGAAAATTAAAATTTCAAAACAGGGGATAGAAGAATGGGTAAGAGAATGACCCCGGCACATATCGGATTAGTTTCCGCTGTTGCCCTCGCTGCCAGCATTGGGCTGGCTGATCGCGCACAAGCAGCCGATCTAGGCGGCAACTGCTGCGCAGATCTGGAGGAGCGTATTTCGGAGCTCGAAGCCACCACGGTCCGCAAGGGCAATCGAAAAGTTTCACTGACAATATCAGGCTGGGTGGCCGAGCAGGTGATGTGGTGGGATGACGGCACGGAAAGTAATGTTTATGTCGGTGGTGTTGGCACGACGCTGGCCAGCCATTTCAAGCTGACAGGCCAAGCATCCATCGCACCGGGATATCAGGCTGGCTATGTGATCCAGGTTGAAACAGACACAGCCGACCCGCTGCTCGTCAACCAGAATGACGACGACGCGAACGCAGGTATCAATCTGCTGCAGTCCTATTGGTTCATCAATTCGGATCGCTACGGTAGACTCTCGTTGGGCCAGCTTTCACCTGCATCTGACAACACTGCCATCCTTGTTGACGGCTCAGGCTCGCTTGTCCCTGCCAACTGGGTGCTGTTCGACAATCAAAACTTCAATCTTCGCATAAACGGGCAGCTAACCCCTGGAAATTGGGGCGATCTTGCTCACTGTAACTTTCTTGCTCCAGGGCAAGGTGGCCTCGGTGTCTCCGGCGACTGTGTTGGTGTCCCAGGCAACTATGTTCGCTACGATTCTCCGACCTTTGCTGGCTTTTCAGTTTCAGCTGACTGGGGCGAGGATGACATCTGGGATGTCGCCGCACGGTACGCTGGCGAGTTCAATGGCGTGAAGGTCGCCGTCGCCGCATCGTATGCCCGCTCGACCGACCTTCGTGCGTTCAACAATGCCATTGAGAACGTTGCCGTTGGCTACTTCCAGATTGGCGCATTCATCAACCATATGCCAACTGGTTTGTTCCTGTACGGTGCCTATGGTCATGAAAACACAGATGGGCCGCAAGCCATCGTTAGTACCATGGACAATTCAGACACCTGGTACTTGAAGGCTGGTCTACGTCGCAAGTTCAACACGCTGGGTCACACGGTTCTTTATGGTGAGTACGGCGAGAAGAACGACACGCTTGATTGCGGTGTTTTTGGCTGCGATGGTACCCCAAATAGTTTTGCTAATGGCAGCAAGCTGAAGCAGTGGGGCCTGGGCATTGTGCAGGAGATCGATGCTGCAGCGATGTCTATGTTCATAAGCTACCGCCACTTCGAAGGCGAGTTTGATTGCAGCGCTTCTTGCAATGATAGCACTGGAAACTTTGGCCTCCATCACGAGTTCGACGACTTCGACCTCGTCAAGTTCGGTGCTTTGATCAACTTCTGATCCAACGCTTCTTGAGCGCCGATCCGATACCATCGGATCGGCGCTCAAACACTTTTGTTTATCGCATTTTCGACACCGAACCGCTGTACGCTTCGTCGGAAAATGCTCTAGACATTACCTTCCACAACGAAGAGGCCGCTCACCTGAGCGGCCTCTTTCGTTTGGCTGTGAGCCAACAGGTGAGATAGGCTGGTGACCCTCGCCAAGGGAGGCAAAATGCGTGCCTCCCGCATGGCGGCTATTTGGAGCAGTGCAGGCAAACCCGCATGTTCACGACATTCTTTCACGAACTGAAGGCGGCCAAGGTGCCGGTGACGCTACGCGAATACCTGACGCTGATGGAGGCGCTTTCGGCTGACCTCGCCTCGCGACGGGTTGAGGATTTCTACTATCTGGCGCGCGCCACCCTGGTGAAAGACGAACGCCATTTGGATCGCTTCGACCAGGTCTTCGGTCACGTCTTCAAGGGCCTCGATTTAATGAGCGAGACGGCCAACGCGGCCATTCCCGATGAATGGCTGCGCGCCATTTCCGAACTGCATCTGAGCGACGAGGAGAAAGCGCAGATCGAGGCGCTGGGCGGCTGGGACAAGATCATGGAGGAACTGCAAAAGCGCCTTCAGGAACAAAAGAGCCGCCACTCGGGTGGCAACAAGTGGATCGGCACCGGCGGCACCTCCCCCTTTGGCGCCTATGGCTATAACCCGGCGGGCGTGCGGATTGGACAAAAGGAAAGCCGCAACCGCCGCGCCATCAAGGTCTGGGACAAGCGCGCCTTCAAGGATCTTGATGACAGGATCGAGATCGGCACGCGCAACATCAAGGTGGCGCTGCGAAAGTTACGGCAGTTTGCTCGTAGCGGCGCCCTCGATGAACTTGATCTCGACGGGACGATCCGCTCATCCGCGCACAAGGGCTATATCGACATCAAGATGCGCCCTGAGCGGCGCAATGCGGTCAAGGTGCTGATGTTCTTCGACGTGGGTGGGTCGATGGATTGGCATATCCGCGCCGTGGAAGAGCTGTTCTCGGCAGCGCGCTCGGAGTTCAAGCACCTTGAATACTACTATTTCCACAACTGCCTTTATGAAAGCGTTTGGCGCGACAACGAGAGGCGCTGGTCAGATACGACGCCAACGTTCGATGTGCTGCACACCTATCCTTCAGACTACAAGGTAATCTTCGTGGGCGATGCCTCGATGAGCCCGTTCGAGATCATTCATCCGGGCGGCGCGGTGGAGCATATGAACCCGGAGGCTGGCGCCACCTGGCTGCAGCGCGTTGCCGACATCTATCCGCATGCGGTTTGGCTCAATCCGGTGGCGGAGGCGCACTGGAGCTGGACGCAGTCGATAGGTCTCATCAACAAACTGATGGGCGGGCGGATGTACCCGTTGACGCTCGACGGACTGGACCGGGCGATTCGGGAGCTGATGCGCTGATCCTGCGATGACATGATCAGCTGCAATGGGCCATTTTTTCCAATTGTGGCGGCGCAGCAGAGCCGTTCGCCTGCCTCCTTTCCCCTAAAAGGTTGGCCAAAAGGTCAAATTGTGTTGCAGATCGGCCTATTTCTGCATTCCGTCCACATGCCGCGATTGTGTGCAATTGACGTGGTCCAATGAGCGCGCGATGCTCCCAATAGGGCACGAGGGAATCTGCGAGAATTTAAATGAAGAGTGCATTTGTCAGCTTGGCGACAGCGGCTGCAACCGTGCTGGTTGCGGCCTGTTCGGGTGGCCCAGCGCTTCCTTCGCTTTCGACGGGATCGGTTTCGGGTACGGACGCTGCAAAAGCCGGCGCCCCGGCGGCGGCAGACGCGACCGCTCCAACCGTCAAGAACGACCCAACCCAGCGCGCCTTCCAAGTTGGCTCGACATCGGCGCGTGCGGTCAAGTGCGGTTTCTTTTTTGATCCCGTGAAACTGAAGCAGCAGTTCCTGGCCTCCGAAGCGACGCAGGGCGCGGCAATCGCCGACATGGCGAAAATTGAAAAGATCTATGACATCTCCTTCAACGGCATCTCGCGTGGTGTCGCCGAAAAAGAGAACTACTGCACCGACGCAAAGTCGAAGGAGATCAAGGAAGATCTAACGCGTCACCTTGCCGGCGATTATACACCGCGCCAGCCCAAGCACGTCGCCGCCAAGGATGAAGGCGGTTTCTTCTCCAGTCTGTTCGATGGCGCCGATGATGTCGACAATGAACCCAAGATGGGTTCCGACGAGTGGTGGCAGAAGCAGAACGAGAAGATGGGGCGTTGATGCGCCAAGGCATGTGCTGAGCAACACCTGGGCGCTCTAGAGCACTTTTTGATCCGATGGAACGGAACCGGCGCTCTAGCTCTTTGGTTTGGTCGCATTTTCTTCGACGAACCGGTGTCCACTTCGTCGGAAAATGCTCTAGTTGGGTAAGCCAGACGCATCTGCCAGATCGCAGGCCTATCGCGGCGAGGCTTTTACCGGATGGCGGAGCTTTGGCCGAGTGTATCCGTGTTCCAGAGGTGTCGCGGACCAGACATGAGGACCACAGTCTTGCGGCGATAAGTAGAATATTCGAGCAACAGCATCCGCCCCTGATAACTGTCTTTGTCCTGCGCCTGACGGGTCGCTTACGCCGTGTCTCAGATCCTGTTTCTGGAAGTGATGGTTAAGCTTGCATTCGGCGCACCCTTGATCGTGGCCCCCTTGAGTATTTTGAAACTGTGCGGCCTCTCCTGCCCACCAACCGGATTTTGGCCGCGTCTCGTCGGTGCATTACTGCTTGGGCTTGCGGCGGCAACGTTTATTGAGATCCGCCTGCCCGGCTCCAAGGGGTTGGGGCTGTATGGGCTCATTGCCATCAACCTGATTGCCGCTGGAACGATCATTGCCATGCTGATTATGAACGGCGGTGCCCCAACGTGGCGGGGCCGCATGGCGCTGTGGCTGGGCAGCGCCATGCTGTTTACTCTGGCGCTGGCTGAAGTTTCCGAAATTTGAACGATTTTGGGGGCATATGGATCATTCGTAGAGAACATCAGTAGTCGGCTCAAGGCGCACGGATTGCTCGTCTTGTCCGCTACAGAGCGTCGATCCCGGAGCCACAATCCATGCTGGCATCATCTCACGCCCGCCAAAGCACCCACAGCGCTGGCGTCACCCCCAACCGGCACGTAGCCTCGTCAGTTCATGAGGCCGGCGCGCGACCCGTTAATCCGCCCGATCAACTGGCGTCACTTAACAGGCTGGACCTTTCGCTGGTGACAACACGCGCCGGGTTGGAAGCGCTTGAAGCCGACTGGAACACGCTCTTTGCCGAAGCCGGTCGCGACATCCACCTTTTCCAGTCCTTCAACTGGATCTGGCACTGGGCCAATCATTTCCTGCCACCATCGAATGCTCAGCAACATAACCTGAGCCTGTTCATTGTGACCGGTCGCAGCGGTGGTCGTCTGGCGCTTGTTTGTCCTTTCGCCCGCTATCGGCGTGGTGGCTTTACGACATTGAGTTTTGCCGGCAGCCCGGTGAGCCAATACGGCGATGTGTTGCTGGACGAACAGCACGATGGGCAAGCGTTGCTGGAGCGGGCCTGGTCCTTCATCGTACAGACATCGGGGGCGGACGCTATTTCTTTGCGCAAGGTTCGCGCCGATTCCAACATCGCACCATTTCTCAGCAAGGCCAGAGCTCTTATCACCGACCGGCAGATTGCCCCCTACCTCGATCTGGCATCGGCACCCGACTATGACACCTACGAGCACCGTTATTCCAGCAAGTCGCGCAAGAACAGACGCCGGCTGCTGCGGCGCCTGGAGGAAAACGGTCCGACATCCGTTGAGATGCTGAGCGGCGGAGAACATGCCGCAGACATGGCTAAATTGGCAATCTCGCTGAAACGCGCCTGGCTGAAGCAACGCGGGCTCTTTTCTCCCGCGCTGGCAAATCCTGCAACACGCGAATTCTTTGCGTCAGTCACTGCTGCGACCGAAAAGCCGGTCGGTGCCGTAGTGAGCTATCTGACGACGCGTGGCGAAGCCGCAGCGATCGAGGTAACCATTGAGTGTAAAGGCCGGCGCGCGGCCCACATCATTGCTTATGCGCTGAAATACGAGCGTTCGAGTGCGGGCCAGATCCTGCTCGAAAGCAGCTTTCGCAAAGCCATGCAAAGCGGGATGCGCGTATACGATCTGATGGCACCGGGCGATGCCTACAAGCTCGATTGGGCCGATGACAGCGTTGAGGTGTGCGACTGGGCCCATGGGTTAACAGTGCGTGGGCGGGTCTTTTCCAGTTTCTATCTCGGTTACGCCCGCGCGAAGCTCAAGATCGCCGCCAACACCGCAAACCGCTTGGTGCGCGGCTTTATGCGCCGCGGTGCGAGCGCGACCAACAAATCGTAGAGTGCTTTTCGATCCGATGGATAGAAATTGGCGCTGTAGCTTCTTGTTGTGAGCATGTTTCGCTTCGGCTGACGATCTTGCGGACTAATTGCTATTGGGTTTCGACCCTAAGCCGCAGACCCTAACGCACACCCAGCTTCTTTTGCAGGTTGGACGATGACGTTGTGTACTGGAACATCACCTTCTTGCCAGGATAGACGTACTGGTGAGCTTTCTGGGCCATCAGCGCCGCCTCATGGAACCCCGACAGGATCAGCTTGAGCTTGCCTGGATAGGTGTTGATGTCGCCAATCGCGAAGATACCAGGTGTGCTGGTCTCGAATTTTTCGGTGTCGACCGGAATGAGGTTCTCTTCGAGGTTCAAACCCCACTCGGCGATTGGACCGAGCTTCATAGTCAGGCCGAAGAAGGGCAGCATAGCCGTGACGGCGATACGTTCCTCGCCAGCCTTCGTCTTGATCGTCGCCGCATCGAGCCAGCCAGCATCACCATGAAGTGCGCTAACCTGACCGATCATCAGGCGCATCTTACCCTGATCGACGAGCTGGCGCATTTTTTCGACTGAATGCGGCGCACCGCGGAACTCATCGCGGCGATGAAGCAGCGTTACCGATTTGGCGACCGGCTGCAGGTTCAGCGTCCAGTCGAGCGCGCTGTCGCCACCCCCGACGACCAGGACGTCCTTATCGGTAAACTCGGCGATCTTGCGCACCGAGTAGAAAACTGACGTGCCCTCGTAGGTTTCGATGCCCTCGAGCGGCGGACGCTTGGGTGTGAACGAACCACCACCAGCTGCAATGACAACCACCTTGGACAAGAAGACCCGCCCTTGATCGGTAACGAGGCGGAAGCGCTCACCGTCCCGGCTAAGTTCGTCAACCCGCTCGCCCAGGTGAAAGGTTGGACCAAAGGGCTTGATCTGCTCCATCAGCTGGTCCGTCAGCTGCTGACCGGTGACGATCGGGATTCCGGGAATGTCATAGATGGGCTTTTCCGGATAGAGTTCCGCGCACTGGCCACCAACCTTGTCGAGGATGTCGATGAGGTGAGCCTTGACATCGAGCAGTCCCAGTTCGAACACGGCAAAAAGACCCACCGGACCTGCACCAATGATGACGACATCGGTTTCGATGACGCCACCACCATTTTCGGGATTCTTGTCCAGCATTGGCATCACTCCCTTCATGCCCTCAATGGATACCGGCGAACACGGCACAACATCTGTGTTCCCCATTCAATTCACCGCATCGCAGTCAAATGCCATTGCCGCACCCGAGCGCCGGCAGAATTCGATCAGTACTGCTTGGCCGGCACGCGCAACACGATGCCATCCAAATCGTCTGACACTTTGATCTGGCAGGACAGACGACTTTCCTCTCTTACGTCGAAGGCGAAGTCGAGCATGTCCTCTTCCATCTCGGAAGGGCTGCCGGTCTTCTCCTTCCAGGCTGTATCGACGTAGACATGACACGTGGCGCAGGCGCAAGCACCGCCGCACTCCGCCTCGATGCCGGCAATCTCGTTAAGCTTGGCGGCTTCCATAATGGTCACGCCGGTTTGCGCCTCAACGACCTGGCTCGTTCCGTCGGGCTGAATGAATGTAATCTTGGCCATGGATTTGAGGCTGCTCCTCGGTCCTGGGGCTTATGGGATAACCGCGTACAGATCGCTTGATTGCTAACCTGCTGCGCGGGCCCCACAGGGGGCAGCGCACGTTTAGTCGGATGAGCCCATAAATTCAAGCAAGCCCAAGGCCGCAGGCCCCGTGCGCAACTCAACCGGAGCGCTGCCGCATCACTGCCGCGAGAAGTGATGTCGTGGCGTTATGGTTTAGGAGACTGGTTTACGGTATAGTTTGGGGTTTGGACCTAATCCAGATCAGGATCTTTGCCGCCAATCGGCAATGTAAGCCGAGACAGCTGCTAGTGACGCAGCCATGGCCAGCAGGTGCCCATCGAGACGATCGTGGGTCAGCTGGCTTTCCTTCTCGGCGCTTTCGGCCGCGGCGGCAACGTCCATGGCACCGACCGCGCGGGCCGATCCTTTGAGGGTATGACACCCCGCAACCCAGTTTTTCTTATCACACGGGCAGGTTGCAGCTTGATCTTTCAGACGATCCAGCGTTTGGGGGGCTTCACCGAGAAAAAGATCCAGGATTTCAAGCTCAAGCTGGCGATCGCCCAGGGTGTAGCGCGCCAGGTGGGCATGATCGAGCGGGGTTTGCGCACCATGGCGGGCGCGAGCCTCTTGCGCCGCCCTCGTGCTCGCTTTCCACGATTGCGTGTAACCGCGGGTCGATGATGAAAGCTGCCCTGTCATGCGTCAATTGCTCCATCAGCTTACTGTTCCAACGCGCAACCTATTTATGAGTTGATTTGCGCGAGCTTTTGTAACCCTTGGCCTTCGGCCGACGGATCGGATCGCCCTAAATCGTGCTCCAGCCTGACTGGCATAGGGAGGAAGGCTAGGACGCGACCGGCTAATGGCTGGTAAAGCCCTTGTGCAAAACATGGGTTGAATGGTTAACGGTTTGACAAGGCGTGAGTTTTAATGGCTTTTAGCTTGCGTGTGGCTCACCGATCTTGGTTTTGCCCCAAAGCACGCGTAGCCCGATCATGGGGAAGAGGGCTCGGCGATTCTGTGCTGCGGGAGAATTTCGCCATGTATGCCGGGATTGCTTGAGATCCGCTTTTGGAGACGTGGCCACATGCACTAAGTTGATCAGGGGGGCGCGCGCCTTTTGCGCGTGGGGTCAGGCGTTCGATGGCACACGATCAGTCAAAGACGAGTAAAATTGCGCAGGACGCAGGAAAGCCGCTTGGCCTATCGCCTGGGCAAAAGTCCGCTCCCGAGACATCCGATCCCCACATCACCGATCCCAGCGCCAGCAACTCCAAAAAGGGGCGCAAGGATGCTTCGCGTGGCGGAAACGCGGGCTCGCGCGAGACAGCCGCCAAACCAAATTCTTCCGGTGCGAAAGAAAAGACACCGCCAACGTTGGAGCCGGTTCCTCCAAGGTTGCTTAAGGACGATCAAAAGTCGCCGCCGGCCTCACTGGGATCTTCATCGGAATCAGCATCATTCAATCTCATGTCGCTGGGCGAGGAGCGTTCACCGCTGTCATTCCTTGCTCCCGAGAGTGCCAACCCACCTCCACTTCCGGGTTTGTCCGCTGGCACCTCGCGTGGGATCAGCGGCGGTCCGATCCCCGTACCACCCGCACTTCCCAGCGGACCAACACACACCCTTCCACCTGCAAGTGCCTCCCTTGGGACATCTATACCGGCAGAATTGACTGGATCTGCGAAAGCTGGTTCGGAGCCAAGCCTATCCAGCTCCAGGGCGCCGAACGTAGGTGCCGCAACACCACCTAATTTGCCACGCGGCCCGTTGGGCAGTTCGGGGGGCAGTTCGGGTCCGAAACTCGCGTTTGCTGCAGCAGTGGCGCCCACCCCGCCCCAGGGTTCGCCACGCGATGGCGAGACCGCTGAAACGGAGGAGGATCTCCACACTGAGGCCCCGGTGGACCGGCGGGTGGCGCGGCGGCGCCCTGCGGGACCGGTTCGCGGCAAATCCGCAGCCAACGATGATGCGCCCTCGATCGGTGGGCTCATCTACGCGCTCGAACAAAAGCCATCCAACCAGATCTACAGGCACGCCGCCATCGCCAGCGGCTTATGGCTGCTGGCAGGTTTGGTCTTTGCCTACCTGTCGTTGTCCTCGGAAGCGGCGCTTTCGACCTGGAGCACAGTTCTCTCCAGGCCAACCACATTCCTCACCGCTACCGCAATTGTCGTACCGATCGCCTTGATCTGGCTGCTGGCGCTGCTTAGCTGGCGAGCTGAAGAGTTGCGGCTCAGATCCTCGACGATGACGGAAGTTGCGATCAGGCTGGCCGAACCGGACCGGATGGCGGAAGATTCCATCGCCTCATTGGGACAAGCGATCCGCCGGCAAGTAAGCTTCATGAACGAAGCAGTCGGACGCGCACTTGGTCGCGCAGGTGAGCTGGAAGCCCTGGTCCATAATGAAGTAGCCGCACTCGAGCGGTCCTACGAGGAGAACGAGAGGCGCATTCGCGGCCTCATCAACGAGCTGGCCAGCGAGCGCCATGCACTGACCTCGACCTCGGTCAGCTTCAACGACACATTGCGTACGCTGGGCCGTGAAGTGCCCACACTGATCGAAAAGTTGTCAAACCAGCAGGCCAACCTGTCGCACATCATCCAGGGTGCCGGCGAGAACCTCAACCTGCTTGAATCTTCGCTGGCCAAGAGTGTGTCATCGCTCGAGAGCGAACTGGGCGGACGCACCAGTGAACTGGAGGGCGTTCTGCAAAACTACACAGGTGCACTCGGACAGGCGCTGACCCAGCGCACCGAGCAGCTTGGCACAATGCTCGGCACCCAGAGCCAGCGGCTCCAGTCAATCATGGACGATCGCTCCAAGCGCCTTGGTGACTCGCTGGGCAACCGTAGCGACGACATGCAGAAGATGCTGGAGACCTACACCGGCGCTCTGGCACAGGCGCTGAGCCAGCGCACCTCGCAAATGCAATCCTCCTTTACCGAGCATATGAGTTCGCTCGACAAGGCGATTGCCAACCGTACGACCAACCTGCAGGCGGTGTTCGAGGAGTATGCGCGCGCGCTCGACAGCACACTGGCTGCACGCGCTGGCACACTCGATCAGCAGCTCGTCAACCGAACGCGTGCCCTTGATGCTGCCTTCGAGGGTAGGCTGAAGCTGTTTGACGATGCCATTCAGAAGTCGACGCGCGCCATTGACGTAGCCGTCGACAGTCGCGCCAAGGCCCTCACCTCGGCCCTGGAAACGCATGCCCGCACCTTCTCCGAGACCATCTCGCGCCAATCGCTGGACCTTGATGAATCGCTTAACCAAGGCATCAGCGCGGTGCGCCGCACCAGCGAAAACATCACCCGCCAGTCGTTGAAGGCGATCGAAAGTCTGGCCGGCCAGTCCGACATGCTCAAATCGGTTTCGGAGAACCTCGTCTCGCAGATCGGCTCGCTGACTAACCGGTTCGAGGCGCAAGGCCACACCATCATGAAGGCGGCCAACGCACTGGAAAGTGTCAATTACAAGATCGATAACACGCTGCAATCACGGCACGCCGAGCTGTCGGCTACGCTTGACCGAATGGTGGGAAAAGCCGACGAGTTCACCCAGCACGTGCGCGACTATTCCACCACCATCGAGGGGTCCCTGTCGGACGCCGAAGCGCGGGCCCTGGCCGCTGCCGAGCAACTCAAGATCGGCACACTGTCCCATCGCGAACAGGCGCTGACGCAGATCGAACGGCTAAAATCCGAAACGGACGCGGAAAGCGCGCGCGCCCTGGAAGCGTTGAAGGAGCGTCTATCACACGTTTCCGATGAGGTCACGTCACAGTTGGGCTCGCTGTCGAGCCGTTTCTCGGAGACATCGGAAGACGTGCGCAAGCGGGCCGGGCGGGTTGCCGATGAACTGGCACGCGAGCAGGCACGCATGCGGGAGGAAGCCGAGCGCCTTCCGCAAACCTCGCGCGAGACGGCGGACGCCATGCGCCAGGCGTTGCAGGACCAGTTGCGCGCCATCGACCAGCTGTCGAGCCTGGCCAGCGGGGAAGCGCAGCGGCGCGATGTCGGATTACCGGTCGCGCAGGGCGGCGCCTTGAGGCCCGCCGACGCTCCCACCTCGCCACGCGCGCGCGCTGGTGGCGCCGACGCCGGCGAAGCGCCCCCTGGATCTAGAAACCTGACGTCGCTGACGGACAGCCTTGCCCATGAACTTGGCGCGCGTGGCGGCTCCGCCGCTGCGCCAGAGCAGCGCCCGGGCGGCACGCGCGGCGCGGACGCACGTGGAGTGGACAACGCAACCTCGTCCTGGTCGCTCGGCGATCTGCTCAAACGCGCATCGGATGAGGAAACCCCAGCCAGGGCTCAGCCAACTCCGGCCCCGCAGCAGCAGCCGACAGCACCACAGCGCGGGCCGGCTGCGCCCACGGCACAGCCAGCCCCTATTGGCCCGCGCGATGTTCATGCCGACCCCTTCAAACTTAACATCGACGTGCTGGCGCGGGCCCTCGATGGTGCAACCGCGGCCGCGATCTGGCAGCGGCTGAGGGCGGGACAGCGCGGCATCATGGTGCGTTCGATCTACTCGGCAGATGGGCGTCAGGTGTTCGATGAGGTGGCGCGGCGCTATCCCGTCGATCCCAATCTGCAGGCGACGATCAACCGCTACATCACCGATTTCGAACGCATCCTGCGCGATACCGAAGCGCGCGACAGCTCGGGCCATCTGGCGCAGTCGCACATGACCTCGACGATGGGGCGCGTCTATCTGCTTCTCGCCCACGCCGCCGGCCGCATCACCTGATCGCTCTTTTTCACCTCCCGGGGAAGAAAGACAGCTCCCGCATGTGCGCCGTTTCGTATGCCACGTTTGAGATTTCCCCATGACGATACGCCCCTTCACCTGCCGCCACGAGCGGTTCGCCCTGAAGGTGCCGTTCGTCATCTCACGGGGAACGAAAACCCACGCCGACGTGGTGGTGGCCGAGATCCACGACAAGGACGGGCGCACCGGGCGCGGTGAGGGCGTTCCCTATGCGCGGTATGGCGAGACGGTCGAGGCAACCTGCGCGACCATCACAACCTACGAAGGCCCGCCACACCGTTCGGCGTTGCACGACCTGGTGCCCCCCGGGGCGGCGCGCAACGCGATGGATTGCGCATTGGTCGATCTGGAAGCCAAGCAATCGGGCCAACCGGCAGCGCGGCTGTTTGGCGCTGGCAGTGGCGGTGGCGTTCTCGATGCGGTCGAGACGGCCTTTACGATCAGCCTTGCCACACCCGAAAAGATGGCAGCAGCGGCGCGCGCCGTGCCTGAGCTGAAGCTGCTCAAGCTGAAACTTGGTGGCGCGGGCGATGCGGAGCGGCTTGCCGCGGTCCGGGCAGCCCGACCCGATGCACGTCTTATCGCCGACGCCAACGAAGCGTGGAGCGAAGCGATGCTCACCCCTTTGATGGCCGCGGCGGAACGAGCCCGTGTCGACGTGGTCGAGCAGCCGCTTGCCGCCGGCGCCGATGGTGCGCTTGGCCACATCGAGCGGCGCGTTCCGGTCTGCGCCGATGAAAGTGCGCACACGCGCGCGGATCTCGCCTCACTTGTCGGGCGCTATGACGCGGTCAACATCAAGCTGGACAAGGCTGGCGGGCTGAGCGAGGCGCTCGCCATGGCGCAACAGGCACGCCAATTGGGACTTCAAATCATGGTTGGATCGATGGTCTCAACCTCGCTGGCGGTGGCGCCCGCGTTGATCCTGGCGCAACAGGCACGATGGGTCGATCTCGATGGGCCGCTGCTGCTTGCCGAGGACCGTCCGCACGCGCTGAAGATCCGCGATGGCTGGATCATGCCGCCCGCGCGCGCCTTGTGGGGATAGAGCGCCGTGCGAAATATCGCGCTGGCGCCCTCACCGGTTGGTAGCGGGGTTCGCCCCTGCCGAAGGCTCATCCTCCCACAGCAGACTGCCGCTCCACGAGTGCGCCAGGATCAGCCCCGCGGCAAGCCCGATTGCTGCCAGCAGTGCCATCGCCAGATAGGCACCGCCCCCATAGCGGGCATAGATGAGACCCGACAGCAGCATGGCCGCGCCCTGCAACACGCCAGACGCCAAGGTTGCATAGAGCGCCTGGGCGGTTCCGCCCGCCGACTGCGGCACCGCGCGGGCGATGAAGTGGATCGCCCCCAGGTGGGAAGCGCCGTAGGTCAGGCCGTGCAGCACCTGCAATGGAATGAGCCAGCCCAGCAAAGGGTCCAGGCTCATGGCGCTCCAGCGGACAACAGCAGCGATGGCGCCAGCAAGCATCAAACGCACCGGGCCGAACCGGGCGACGACCCAGCCAGAGCCTGCAAACAGCGACACCTCCGTCATCACGCCAATGGCCCACAGCGTACCGATCCAGGCTGAGGAAAGGCCGCTGGCGCGCCAATGGATGGCGCCAAAGGTGTAGAACATGGCGTGCGCCGCCTGGACGGTCCCGACGGCGAGGAGGAAGGTCAGGAACACGCGATGGCGCACCAGGCGCACATCGATCACCCGGCCAATGCCGCGTCTTGGCGGCTGGGAAGAGAACGAGGGCTCGGGAATATCGGCATTCGCATTGGCATTGGCATTGGCACCGGTCGCGTTTTGCTCCGCGCGCTTTCCAATGCCATCAGGTGCGGGAAGAAGATACGCAGCCCCGAGCGTTGCCAGGCAGCCGGTTACGATCAGCCAGATGCCAATGCCGCGCCCCGCCCAATCAACGGCCATGCCGCCGAGAAAACTGGCGGCGATGAAGGTCAGTGATCCCCACAGCCGCATACGTCCATAGTCAAGCCCCTGGCGTACGCCAGCCATGGCAATCGTCTCGGTCAGCGGCATGATCGTGTAGACCGATATTGCAAAAAACAGTGTCGCCATCAGAATCGGCCAGAAGCTCGATAGGCCCGTTAGCAGCAGGGCCGACACCAGCGCCAGCCACGCCAGCAGCCTGATCAATCGGGCATGAGCAGCATTACGGTCGGCCAGGGAAGCCAGCGACGGCGTCGCGATGAGGCGCAGGAAGAAGGGCGCGGAGGTGATGATGCCGATCTGGGCCGGCGTCAGGCCACGCCATTCCAGCCACAGCGGCAGGTAGGGCAGGTGCACGCCATAAATGAGGAACAGAGCGGCGAAGAACACGCTGACCCTGATGCCATAGCCTGTCATGCAGTTGCGTCCGTTCGCCAGATCTAGATCGTTTCCGCTTTGGGCGGAAACGATCTTATTTGTTATCGCTCACGAGCCGCACCGGCCTTCGGCCTGGCTTGGCGCGGGCGCGGCGCATTGGCGCCCAGGCCGCAGTCGCGGCCTGAGCGCTTCCACCTCATCGTGCAGGCGCTCTAAGGTCCGCCAAAATCGTCTACCGATGCAAACGCTCGCGATCTGCGAGCATGGCGCCGTCTTATCCCTAACTTTTCCTGGCGTCACGGTCGCAATGGCCTGAAACGTGAGGGGTCGGCGCCAACTCCATCCACAGCAAATGTCCGCACACACACCCGTGCCCCCACTGCAACGGCGAATCACCTATCACTTCGTAGATGACACTCCAGACAGCAGGATGGGAAGCCATGCCCGAGACACAGGCGATCGCGGTACAAGACAGCGAGCAGGAATACCGGGCCATCGAACAAACGCTCCTCGAAACAGCCCGGGGCCGCTGGTTTCTGGCCGAGCACGGACGCCGCTCGCGCCGCCTCGACACGGTCCTGCTGGAAGATGCGATCGGGCGGCTATCCAATTCGCTGTCGCAGCCACCGCCGGTGTTGGCAACGCTTCGTGCCGAATTGGAGAAACTTTCCTCCTTCATTGCGCAAACGAAGTCGTCGATGCTGGCCAAGTCCAGCGGCAAGCCAGCCGCCACGGGCGACACCAAAGCTGGCGCGCCAGGAGATGCGGCGGCGGCCACATCGGGCGAGCCGTCGATCGCACCGGTAGCGCGCATGCTGCGCATGGCAGAAGACATCCATGAACTGACCTGGACGCTACAGGCTGATGAGTTGAGCCCGGAAAGCTGCGAGGCCATCGCGCGGCATGCCTCGATGCTCTATGCGGTGAGCCGTCAGCAAGCGATGGACTCTGAGCGCGCGCTTCAATTCGCCAAGGCCCTCGATGATGCGGCAAGCCGCATGTCGATCCTGCTCGATACCCTGGTGCACGAACTCAATACCTACCAGGGCACGCCCATGCCGCCCCCCGACGATGATCAGATGCCGCGCAAGACGGGCTGACGGGCGAGCGGGCGTTGCCCGTGTTGTGGATGGCAGGTTTGGCATCCCGGGCAAACCTCGGCAGGGTGTGATCACGCCTTGCCTGACGCCTTCGGATCGCCCTGACGCCAGGCGTCGAACTTCTCCATCAGCCAGCCCCAGGCTTCCTCTTCGCGCGGGCCGGCGGTCTTGGAGACGGCGATCTCCAGATAGGCCAGCTCGGCTTCGATCTTTTCGCGCGGCAGCATCTTTAGCCGTGTTGCCAGCACCGCCGCTTCGATGACCGCCGCCTGCGCACGGTTGAATCCGCCCCAGGGCCGGTGTGTTTGCTGATGGATGATGCGGCAATGGAAGCGCGGCCGCTGCGGGTCGTCCTCAAACCGTTCCACTTGCATCTCCCAATGGACCGCCGCATTGGTGAGCACGCCGCCATCACCCTTGACAGCGCGGCGCACCGCCCAATGGCGGCGGCCAACAACACAGCCGGCGAAAACGCGCACGTCACTGACGTGATTGGCCACGGCAAAGCCATTGGTGAGGAGATTGTCGAGCGTGCGCGAGGGGCGAAACGGCGCGATGACCCACGCATTCGCATCCATACCCTCACCGTCCTGGATCAGGCCCAGCGGCGCAATATGGACGTGACCGTCCTCGCTGCGGGTGGTGACGATGGTCTCGACAATGAAGGCCATAGCGTTCCCTTTCCTCTTCGAACCCAGGCCGATCCGTCCTTCCACCCGTCAGCCAATCGTGTTCACTGTGGCGTCGTTTTCGTTGTGCGCTCGGCCGCGGCAGGCTCTATCGCGTCCGGGCCCTGGCGATCGCCATCGGCCGATGTCACCGCACGCCCCTCCTCTTGTGCGCGCTTTGCCTCGCGTAGCCTTGCCGCTGCCTGAGCCTTGGCCTTCAGCGTCGCGCCTTCAACCGCGTGGCGCGTCAGATCCTCGTTAGCCCTCTGCGCGGCAATGCCCCAGTCAAGCGGCCGGTCCTGCACGTAACGCTTGGCAAGGCGCCATGCCGTTTCCGCCTTGGCCAGTTCATAGCCCAGATAGAACGCATGCGCAGCATCATCGGTCACATCGAGTTTGGCGTAAAGCTCGAGCGGTGCCGTCGAAACGTGATGGCCTTCGCGATTGTAGATATGCACGCCATCTTCGCCGACATCGATGCGGAAATTGAGATCACGAACGGATTTGGCAGCGGCGGCGATATCGTCGACCGTTTGCGGATAGGGCAGCAGATCGTGCAACGAGATGAGGCCGTTGCCGCCATAGCCCTTGGGCAGACTGGCGTCCTCGCGGGCCCGATACATCAAACGGCGGGCGGCGTCATGCTCTGCCACCGTGCGGCGCGTGTGCGGCGAGACCTGGACGATGAGGGCATTGCGAATGCCAAGCTCCGAGCAGATCCCGACAAGCAGCGCCGTGACGCCCTGACTGTCGGCATCGGTCAATTCGGTAAGATTGCCAGTCCCCATCAGGATCTCGACGTCAGGACGCAGGCGACGCAACTGGCCATAGCGCTCCAGCGAGGCGGTGAAACCGAAATGGATGGGATCGAGGACCGGATCGGCAATATGGGGCAGTCCCATTGCCGTCGCCTTATCGATGGCGCGCAGCAGCGAGGCCATGTCACCATGAGGCCGAGGCACCAGAATGGGGATGCACGGCGTTCCCTTGATCGCATCGAGGCTCGTTTCATCAAGGCTGAGAACATAGTCCGCACCGGCCCTTGCCGCGCGCTCCAGCTCGGCCACATCACCGCTATCGACACTCACTTTCAGCCCCTCGCGCTTCAAAGCTGCGATGGCGGCTTCCAGATGCGCAAACGGCGTATCAGGCTGGCATCCACTGTCGATGACGTCGGCACCCGCCGCGCGATGCTGCAAGGCACGGCGCACAAGCCCATCAACGCCAAGCTGGGGCGCTTCGACGATCTCAGCGAACAGACGCAGCTCGTGACGGGAGAAATCGGGCGGCTTGCCACCGCGACCCAGAAACTGCGGCAGGTCGATGATCTCGTCGGGACCGCGCACAAAGGGGACGCCGTAATGAGCGGCCAGAGCGTCAAGGTTCATGCGGCAGCGCCCTGGCACAATCACCCGTTGCGCGTGGCCGACATCCGCCATCCGGTTCTTGATGATGGCCTCGCTCATCAGTGCGGCAACCTTGATGCCGATATTGACGACCCGCCAGCTGCCGGCGGGCAGGTCTGCGCCTTCGAGCATTGCAACGAGGCGTTCCTCGGCAAGCCGGCCAGTCAAAAAGAGTTCAGGTGACGACATGACACTTCAGCTCGTGAGCAACCGCTGGGGCAGGACGCGTGCTGCGGTCAATTGCGATGAATAGCAGAAAGTCCGCCCACCGCACGCCTGACACCGCGGCGCGTGCGGTCGAACCTGGCACAAGGGTGGCGGACATGGAATGAGGCGACAGCCATCTGCGGTGTGGCCAGGCAGATCTCGGCTAAAGCGCGCTCCTCACCTGGGCCGACAATACGGAAGGCCAGACCGGCCCGCTCCACAACACCGCCGAATGCTGGGTCAACGATACCCTCGCAAGCCACTTCGGCGGCCGAAGGGCCGCGCGGCACACAACGTGACTTGATCAGAACGACCGCCTCGAACCGCAAGCGTTCCGCAAGGCGCGCTGCAAGCGCATCCGATGTTACCGACCAGGTCGCTGGAATTGTCTTGTCGTCACCAGCCAGCTTGAGCGGCAGCCAGATCGGGATGCGGTTGGCGGCCAGCGCCTGGCGAATGGTTGAAGCGCTATCGACGGCAACAAAACGGGCCTGCATATCCTCGATGAGCAGACCTGTCTGGTGCATGGCCAAAAGGGCCATCTTATGCGCGGCACGCTCGGACGTTTCGTTGGCTTTCTGGGTCGTGCGGACTTGGTCGGCAAAAGGACCGCCACCTGGGACGATCACGACAGGTCGGCGCGCCCGTGCTAAGATCGCGACAATGGCGGACAGGCGCGCGCCGTTCGCCAGCAGTGATCCCCCGACCTTGACAATGAGCGGTGCTAGTTTGCGTCGATCTTGCCGGTCGTACACCACTCAGCCTACCCCGCATCCCGCTTGATCGGACGGACGATCTCGACGCCTACGGCCGCCGGACCACGCTCCAGCTTCTCGACGCGCACGCGCACCTGCACGATGCGCCGATCAGACAGGCAATGAGCGGCGATGCGCTCGGCCAGCGTCTCGACGAGGTTGATGTGACCGGCAGACACGATGGCGCGGATGCCTTTCACGATGTCGTCGTAGGAAGGAACCTCGGCGATCTGATCATGGCGCGCTGCGGCGTGCGTTGCCACTTCCGCCTCGACGGTGAAGCCGACTTTCTGGGTGATGCCCTGTTCTTCGGGATAGACGCCGATGTGGATGGGCAGAACATATTCGCGCACGAAGATACGATCACGCGCGGTTTCCGTCTCATCGCGGCGCCGTACGGCACGGGCGGCCAGAATACTCAAATCCGTCATCGCGGGTCCTTCTCCTCGCCGTCTCCGGCATGGGTCCCTTTGCAATTATTCGGGCGGCGGCGGC
>JAXGRZ010000270.1:0-2396 GCA_040765305.1 Hyphomicrobiaceae bacterium
AACAACAATGCGTGGATCAAGACACCAAAATAATTTCGCCGCATGGCCGGTTCGCGTCCGGGCCAGCGACGTATCCAGATCGAGTACGATGTCGTCATAGTCAAGGAGCGCACCGTCCAGCGCATAAGCAGCCTTGAAGACGGCCTCCTTGGCGGCAAAGATCAGGCGCCCAGCGACACCAGCACCGATGGTGCCGGGATTATCGCTCAAAGTTATCACAAGAGGCGATATGTCATCAGGAAGCGGCGCGACCAACTCAACATCAATCCCGAGCGATGCAATGGCGCGGTTCGATGCGACCGCTGCCACCGCAACAGCACCATCGTGGGCAAGCGAACCGACAACGCCGGCGGGCCAGAGCGGCCGCCCGGATCGCTCGCGGCCGATCGCAATGCCCTTATGGCCAAGATTTTCCAAAAGACCACGCGCCAAGTGACGTGCGGCACCGCTGGCCCGGCGTGCGTCGCGATCGCGCGTCGTGACGGCGGAGCGCTCCTCGGGCAGCAAGCGTTTCTCATCGTCAGCGCGAATAATGCGGCAGCCAAGATGGATACCGGCAGGCGCCATCGAAATCATTGCCGAAAGCAAGGATGCCTCCAGGCGGTCAAGTCTGTCGCTATCGGACCCAACCGTCACGATTTGAACCTTCACACTTTGCGTTTGCGGCGGGCCAGCGACAGACGTGCAAGAACTTCACCATCCTCGTCCTCGCCCTCTTCCTCAAATCCAGCGCCAAGGTAAAGTCGGCGCGCACCCTCGTTCTCAGGCATGTAGCTCACCACAATATCGCGCGCACGACCGAGCGAGCGAACCTCGCGTATCAGGGCATCAAGCGCGGCGCGTCCGTAACCGCGCCCCTGCTCGCGGCGATCGATCATGAAACGATAGAGCAGTGCCTCGTCATAGGAACTGGCATCGTACATCAAAAAACCCACCACGCGCTCGCCGGCAACCACCGCCCGCGGGCGCGCATCCTCGTCATGGCGCGCTTCCTTCAGGGAACTTGCGTTGTCATCGAGATATTCACTTTGAGTTTCATCAAGCTGAAGCCCGAGAACGGCCTTTCTATTGGTCGCGTCAATAGGCTCAAGGCGTATGTCCGTTTCCATATCATTGCGGCCGGGCTCGCCTGCCGCTTGCCCTCTTCGCGATACTGGAGCACGCGCCTTGCGAGCCATGATCACCTCGCGCCAGCCGGTCGCGAACCTTGCACTACGGGAACAAGCACCCGATGCAGCTTGGCCGGGTTGCCGCGCCAGGCTGTATGAGGCTCGATGATCTCACCCTTCATGACAAATGAATCGGTATCGACCGTCGCCCCCTCGCCAATCACCGCACCATAGTGCACGAAGGCCGAAGGTCCGATGGTCGCTCCCTTGGCGATCTTGATGACGTCGGATTTGAAGGCGCCTTCCTCAAGCGAGTGAGGCTGCAGAACACAGCCTTCATTAAGAGTGGCATCATCGTCAATTTCCAACAGTGAGCGCTCGGTGATGATGGCACCCGCGTCGAAGACCCGGCGCCCCACCTTCACACCCAGCAACCGCAGCACCAACGGCTTGAACGGCGTGCCAGCAAACAATCCGACGATCGGTGAATCAGAAAGCTTCCAGTGTCGCTCGTGGAACCAGAAGTAAGGATCATAGATGGTTGCGGTGCGTGGCTGGAGAGCCTTGAACCCGATGCTCGCACGCTCAATGAAGGCGTAGTAGAGAACGGCTCCAATCGTCGTCAAATTGAGCACGAAGAACAGCGACCACGATCCCCACTCGCTATAGTAGTTGAGGGCCCTGTCCCAGCTCACCAGCGTCGCAAAAAGAGCAATCCAGAGGCTGGCGAGAAACAATGCAACGGTCAGTGCGTTGTGGATGTTCTTGCGCGCCACACGCCGGCGCTGTACGGCCGGATCGACCGCCCCCAGCAGCTGTCTGTCGCGCTCCACCATGCGTGGGATCTCGAAAGCCGGCGATCCCAGCAGCCCGACGTTCTCTCGCACAGGCCCTTCGATCGGGATCATGACCTTGGTACCCAATAGGCAGTTGTCGCCGACACGGGCATCGGGGGGAAAGTAGATATTGTTTCCCAGATAGCTGTGCGCGCCGACCCTGGTGTGTTCGAGGCGGAAGGCGGTGGCTGACTTGTGCATGTTGATCATCGACAAGCCATCCGAAACCATGGTGCCACTGCCGATCTCGCAGAACAGCGGATTGTCGTGCTGCTGGTTGGTGCCGAAGTTCGAGCCGGTCTGATGGACCTTGTTGAGGTTCCAACCGAGCGCGCGAATGTAATGAACCACCGCGGAACTGTCGCCGAAAATGAGGTTCAGCAGTCTGTTGTTGCTGGCGCGAGACGCGACTGTCTGCAGCCAGTGGTTGGTACTGTAGATGGAATAGGTG
>JAXGRZ010000271.1:0-2381 GCA_040765305.1 Hyphomicrobiaceae bacterium
ACGGCGTTTCACCGTCGCCATAGAACCGCTTGCGCGTGGCTTCGGCTACCCGATTGCACAGCACGTCGCACTGCTTGGGGCTATCCGTCTTGCATTGTTGGCGCAGCTCTTTGAGCCGTTCGGGGTTGGCCGCCAGTTCTTCCACTGTCGGGATGTCCGGTTCTGAACTGATGGCCTTCTGAGGCGTCTCGGACTGACCGCAGGCGGTCAGGATGGCCGCCAACAAGAATGGGATGGCCTTCTTCATGGCATCAATTCCTCCGGGGGATCAGGGTTTCGGCCTCGTATGGCCCTAGGAGTTTCCGGCAACTCGATGGTCTGCACGCGCTCAACGAAACGTGCCAGTTCATCAGACGGATTGCCGTCGAGACGGAGCAAGTAGGTCGTAAGTGGTGGCACTCGCGACGCCAGCGGTCGAGCTACGACACCCGGCTCACGGCTGGCGGCGATGTGTGCAGCGCCCGCTAGTCCAAGCGCGAAGCCGGCCGATACCAGTGCCATCATCAGATCGCAGGTGGCAACCCGTTCTGCGATCAGTGGTTCCATGTCAGCACGACGCAGCACTCGTTCAACGTGCTTGGCGTGGCCCTCACACACTTGCGGATCGCACAAGACCAGCGGGTAGCGCAGCAACTCGTCCAAGGGAATACGCTTGTGGGCCAGCAGCGGATGCCGGGCCGGCACTGCCACCATGAGTGCATCGCTCCAAGCGGGCAAAGTGACGATGCCGTCGCCCACTTCGTCGGATTGGGCAAACCCCACGTCGTACAGATCATCATGCAGCCCTTTGATCTGCTGCGATAGTGACACTTCGAAAAAGCGGATCTCGACCTCGGGTTCTTCCTGGCGACACAACGCCAGTAAGGCGGGCAGGCGCGACGGCGTGATGCCATCCGACAAGGCCACGCGCAACTGCCCGTGAAAACCGTTTGCCGCTGCTTTCACGCTCTCTCGCGCTTGCTCCAAGGCAGCAAACACACGACGCACATGCTCCAAGAACAATGTTCCGGCATGGGTCAGCCGCGTACTGCGCGTGGTGCGGGCAAACAGCATCACGCCGAGTTCTTCTTCCAGTTCCTTGATGGCCCGCGACAGCGGCGACTGCTCGATGTGCAGCCGCTCGGCGGCGCGAGCGAAGTGGAGTTCTTCAGCGACGGCGACGAAGCACCGAAGATGGCGCAGTTCCACTTACATCCCGCCGGGCTTGTGATGTGCCTGTTCCCCTCCGCCAACAAGGCGCGGAGGGCGACATTTGCGCCTGCGCGAAATCGACCGTTGCCGGTCGTCTGAGATCACGGTTCTGCTGTCCATTGCGGTCTCCTTTTCGCGCTTCCCCTCTTGCGGCAAGCTTGCATGGTGATAAGATAGTAATAGATTACTTACTTTCGGAAGCGCAAGCAATGAGTGGACACCCCAAGCATCTACCGGCCGATGAGCGGCGCGCGGCCACAGTCGAGGCGGTGGTCGACTTGGCCGCCGAGCAGAACCCCAGCGACATCACGACCACAGCCATCGCACAGCGCATGGGGCTGACCCAGGGGGCGCTGTTTCGTCACTTCCCGACCAAGGACGCCATCCTGCAGGCGGTGATGTCCTGGGTCACGGAACGCCTGCTAGCTCGGGTGGACAAGGCAGCAGAAGGCACTACGTCCCCGGTCGCAGCCCTTGAGGCGGTCTTCATGACGCATATCGACTTCGTGTCCGAGCACCCGGGTGTGCCGAGGATGCTCTTCGGCGAATTGCAGCGACCTGGAGAGACCCTGCCTAAGCGAATGGTGCAGACCTTGATTCATCACTACGGCGAGCGGTTGCATCGCCTGCTCGAAGCCGGCAAGGCGCAGGGCGAACTGGATGCGGGACTGGATGTGGATGCCGCCGCCGTGTTGTTCATCGGCACGATCCAGGGACTGGTCATGCAGTCGCTGTTGGCGGGCAAGGTCAGTCGCATCCGCCGTGACGCACCAGCCGTGTTTGCCATCTATCGCCGTGGCATCGAAAGCAACACATGAAACACCTGTCTTCTCCGCAAGCGCGACTGCGACCTCCAAACCCTTCCACAAATCGGGAGCAACGAACATGACGGCACACAGCGAACGCGCGATCTGGATGCGCGTGGTCTCCTTGATTGCGATCGGTTTTGGCCTGATGACTATCTGGGAAGGCGGCGCAGTCCTGTTTGTCGACGGCGCGGCGCGCCAGGCTGCCGGCCACTATGTGCCTTTCGTGCTCTGGTTCAACTGTCTGGCCGGGTTCGCCTACATCGTCGCCGGCGTCGGCTTGTGGATGCGCCGGCGCTGGGCCGCGTGGTTGGCGATTGTCATCACGGTGGCGACCGCACTCGTGTTCCTGGCTTTCGGAGTGCATGTGGCTCTGGGTGGCGC
>JAXGRZ010000272.1:0-2376 GCA_040765305.1 Hyphomicrobiaceae bacterium
ACGATGTGCCTGCAGGCGGCCGATACGCCGGTACGCCAGCCAAGCCGCTAAGGGCTTGGGCGCGGGAAATTGCGTTGCTGAAGCGGCTTGCGGAACGCGATAAGGACGCGCGTCGCGAGGACCCGTCAGGCGGCGATAATTGAATTTGCAGATGATCTACGCCGGCCCGTGCGGGCCAAGGCATCGGTGCTGGCCTTGAGGCCGCGGGAGTATGGAAGAAGATGGACGATAAGACGACGCAAACCGCTCTTGGAACGGCAGACATCAACCGTGTGATGAAGCTGCTACCGCACCGCTATCCCTTCCTTCTGGTGGATCGCATGTACGACATGAAGGGCGATGAAAGTTGTGTAGGGGTCAAGAACGTCACCATCAATGAGCCATTCTTTCAGGGTCACTTTCCGCAATATCCGGTGATGCCGGGTGTGCTCATCATCGAGGGCCTCGCGCAGACGGCGGGCGCTTTGTGCGTCTCCTCCATCGGCGAAAACTATCAGGCGGAGCTTGTCTATTTCATGGGCATCGACAATGCGAAGTTCCGCAAGCCCGTGCTGCCCGGCGATCAGCTGCACTATCACGTCACCAAGATCCGCAACCGTGGTCGCGTTTGGCGCTTCAAAGGCGAGGCAAAGGTTAACGGCCAAGTGGTGGCAGAGGCAGAGATCAGCGCAATGCTGGCCGATACGGCGGATGCGCGCGCATTCGCGAGCAAGCATGGCTGAGCCTGGCATTCATCCAACGGCCATCATAGAGCCGGGCGCCAAGCTCGGGGCTGGCGTCAAGATCGGGCCCTACAGCATGGTCGGGGCCGATGTCACGCTGGACGATGGAGTCGAGCTCGTCAGTCACGCCGTGGTGGCGGGGACGACTTCGATTGGTGCGCGCACCCGGATTTTTCCATTCGCCTCGATCGGGCATCAGCCCCAAGATCTCAAGTACCACGGCGAGCCTTGCTCGTTGACTGTGGGCTCGGACTGCATCATCCGCGAAGGCGTGACGATGAATCCGGGAACCGAAGGCGGCGGCTCGGTCACGGTTATTGGAGACAGGTGCGCCTTTCTCGCCAACAGCCATGTCGGTCACGACTGCCACGTTGGCAACAACGTGATCTTCTCAAACAACGTGATGCTGGCTGGGCATTGCGACGTCGGAGATTTTGCGATCATCGGCGGCGGTGCAGCCGTGATCCAATATGCGCGTGTGGGACCGCACGCCTTCGTGGGTGGCATGTCCGGTTTGGAAAATGACCTGATCCCCTACGGAATGGCGCTCGGAAATCGCGCATACCTTTCGGGACTCAATATCGTGGGGCTGCAGCGCCGCGGTTTTTCGCGCACCGACATTCACGACCTGCGCCGCGCTTACCGGCTACTGTTCGCGGCCGAAGGCACCTTGATGGAGCGCCTCGATGATGTGGCTCAAGAGTTCTCAACGCACCCGATCGTGCAGGAAATCATCGCTTTCATCCGCAAGGGCGGCAAGCGCTCGCTGTGCACGCCGAGGAACGTCGAAGACGGCTGAGGCCGCATTATGAATGTGCCGGGGGCCGTATCTGGAACCGTGATGCATCTGGGCATCGTGGCAGGGGGTGGATCGCTGCCACTGGAAATCGCGCGCTCGGTTACGACGCGGGGCGGTACGGTCTATATCGTCATGATCGAAGGCGAGGCGGACGACGCCCTGCGCAACTTTCCCCACACGATCTTGAATTGGGCGGAGCTTGGTCATGCCGTGCGTGCAATCAAGCGTGCCGGAATGCGCGATATGGTGATGGTCGGCCGCATGAGCCGCCCCTCGTTCCTCACCGCCAAACCCGATTTCGGTTTCTTGTTTTCCTTACCCCGCATTGTGAGCGCGCTGCGCGCCGGGGGAGATGATGCTGTCTTGCGCGGCGTCGTCGGGCTGTTTGAATCGCGAAAGCTGCGCGTCCTTGGCGTGCACGACGTTGCGCCGGAGCTGCTGTTGTCGGAAGGTGCGATCGGGTTTCATCATCCCGAGCCCGTGCACGAGCCCGACATTTTGCGCGGTTTTGATCTTGTCGCTGCGCTTGGACGCTTCGACATCGGTCAGGCTATTGTCGTCAGCGGGGAGCGTGTGGAAGCAATCGAGGGCGCGGAAGGCACCGATCGTATGCTGGCGCGCGTTCGCGAACAGCGTATTGCCCAAGGTGCCGATCCCGATCAGATGCGCTATGGCGTTCTCGTCAAACGGCCCAAACCCGGACAGGACCCAAGACTTGATCTACCCGCCATAGGCCCCGACACCGCACAAGGTGTCATCGCAGCCGGGCTAGCCGGCATCATCGGCGCAAGCAATCAAGTCCTGGCGGCAAGCCGGTTTGAAATGCTGGAGCGCGCCGACCGCGCGCAGATTTTC
>JAXGRZ010000273.1:0-2334 GCA_040765305.1 Hyphomicrobiaceae bacterium
GCTGGATCTCCGTCCCGCTGATCGTCACATCCCACACCTGGGAGAACAGCAAGAACGAGCAGTCACACCAGGACCCGACCATTGGCGAAGCATTGCTGGGGGAGATGTCGGACACCGCACGCGTGTTGTTCCCGGTGGATGAAAACACGGCGTGCGCCGCGTTGCGAGCGGTCTACGCCAGCCGCGGCCAAGTGGCTTGTGTGGTGGTCTCCAAGCGCGACACGCCGAATCACTTCAGTGCCGCCGCGGCTCAATCGCTGATCGAGCATGGAGCAGCCCATGTAGCCGGCGATCCGTCCACCGCACAACTGCAATTCGTAGCGATTGGCGCCTACCAGTTGGAGGAAGCGCTCAAAGCCCATGCCCGCCTGGAGCACCATGGGCTTGCGTCGTGCATCACCGTGGTGGTCGAGCCCGGCCGTCTACGCATTCCGCGAGACGAACTTGAGGCCGCCTTCGTGCTCGGTGACGAATCCCTGCAAGCGCTCTTCCCGCCTCACCTGCCGCGCGTGTTGATAAGCCATACCCGCCCTGAGCCGATGCTGGGCGTGCTTCGCCGCATTGACAGCGGCCCTTCGAAGACGCGGGCTTTGGGCTACATCAACCACGGCGGCACCCTCGATGTGGCTGGAATGCTGATCGCCAATCGATGCACCTGGGTGGATGCCATCTATGCCGCTGCGCAAGTGACCGGCTGGAACAGTTCGCAGGCTGCTGCTGCCGCGACCGACGCGTGAATTTCAAGTGGTTCTGACACGGTCCGCAGTGACCGCGCCAGCTCCTGATTTCACAACCCACCAACAAGCGAGGAGACAACTTCATGCTCTCACTGACCAGCCTGGGCGGTGCCGGTACCGTCACCGGCTCCAAACACCTGATCACATATGGCAGTACCCGCATCCTGATCGACTGCGGACTTTTCCAAGGACTGAAGAACCTGCGCGAGCTGAACTGGCAGCATCTTGTCGTTGAGTCCAAGGACATCGATGCGGTTGTACTGACGCACGCGCACCTGGATCATTGTGGATATCTCCCCCGATTGGTGCTGAACGGGTTCCGCGGGAAGATTTTCTCGACGCCAGCCACACGGGACGTCGCCGAACTCATCCTGCTCGACAGTGCTTGGTTGCAGGAGAAGGATGCCGAGTTCGCCAACCGGAAGGGATTTTCCAAGCACAAGCCAGCCCTTGCCCTGTATCGGGTCCGAGATGCCGAACGCACGCTCTTGCAGTTCAAGCCCGTGCCACTGCATCAGGAGACGGTATTGCCGGGCGGTGCACGCCTGGTTCTACGCAGGGCCGGCCACATTCTTGGAGCGGCGACGGCGCAGATCGACATCGGCGGCAAGCGTTTGGTGTTCTCCGGCGACCTGGGCCGCTATGACGATGCGGTCATGCCTGATCCTGAACCCGTCACGGAAGCGGACTACATCATCATCGAGTCCACCTATGGCAATCGTCATCATGACCGTTCCGATGCCGTCGAAGCGCTAGGCGACATCATCGAGCGTACGACTCGCCGCGGAGGCACCGTAGTGATTCCCGCTTTTGCCGTAGGACGCGCGCAGTCGTTGATCTATGACCTATGGCTGTTGCGACAGCGCGGTCGGCTCCGCAACGTGCCCGTCTATCTGGACAGTCCCATGGCCACCAGCGCAACTGCGCTGCTGCACCGCCATGCCGACGACCACAAGCTCGCTCAACACGATTTCGAGACGGCATTCTCAGAAGTCACATACGTGCGCGACGTTGAAGAGTCCAAGGCGCTATCGGCGAATCGATACCCCAAGGTGATTATTTCCGCCAGCGGCATGGCCACCGGCGGCCGCGTGCTGCATCACATAGAAGCGTTTGGCGGTAGCCATCAGAACACGCTGCTGTTCTCTGGATTCCAAGCAGCAGGTACGCGCGGGCGCAAGCTGCTTGAGGGCGCTCGCGAAGTCAAGATCCATGGACGCTGGATGCCGATCAAGGCAGAGGTCGCCGAGCTTGCGATGTTGTCGGCTCATGCCGACAGCGATGAGCTGATGCGATGGCTGCGCGGCTTTACCAAGGCGCCGGAAAGAGTGTTCATTGTTCACGGTGAATCTGATGCCTCTGAGGCGCTGCGCGAACGTATCCAGCGCGAACTCAATTGGCACGCATCGGTGCCCATGCAAAACCAGGAGTTCGCCCTGTGAGTGCCCGCATCACGCCCCAGACACCCGCCTTGCAAGCATTGCGCATGCGACTGCATGCCCAGCATCAACCCGTCGTCTTGATGCGTACCGATTGCCATGTCTGCCGTGCCGAAGGGCTGGCACCGCGGTCACAGGTACTGATCATTGCCGGCGAC
>JAXGRZ010000274.1:0-2324 GCA_040765305.1 Hyphomicrobiaceae bacterium
CCCCTACTCGCTCTCATTGGGACTTTCTCCTGCCGCCATTGTGCAATTCACCAATATCGCCTTCACAATTTCGTCACTGATCATGATCGCCGGCCTTTATCGCATTGGCTTTTTGAATGGTACGGTCTTCCTTCTATCGGCGGCCGGCGTCGTGCCCGGCCTCTTCGGGGTGTCCGTTGGAACGAGATTGCGCAAGAAAATTCAGCCCGAAACATTTCGCAAGGGCGTCTTGCTGGTGCTGTGCGTGATGGCGATGCTGTTGATCACCAATTGACGATCGATCACTGTGCACACGTGCCTCGCAGACCGAACCCGAACCCATGACAACTGGCTTGACGCTTTGCCCACCAGCTAGTCTAAAGATGAATTGAGTTAGATCAACCGGCAGAGATTTTATGGACCAACACGATTGGCAGATCGTTCGCACCAACCCGCTTTTCGGTGCCCTTCCCAAGGAAGCTGCCGACCGCATGCTGGACGGCCTGGGTCCGCGTGCCTATGACCGTGGTGTATTGCTGTTCGAGCAAGGCACGCCTGCAACTTGCTTCTTCGTTGTCCTTGAAGGCTGGGTGAAGATCTACCGCACCACGCCCGACGGGCAGGAAACGGTTGTGGCAACGTTTCGCCGCGGTGAAACTTTCGCCGAGGCGGCAATCTTCATGGGTGGGCGCTATCCGGTCAGCGCCGAGACGGTCACCGCCTGCCGTCTCGTCCGCATCAATGGCGATACGCTGCGCCGCCTGATCCACAACCAGCCTGATCTTGCGTTGGCGATGCTCGCCTCCTCCTCGCATCACCTCAAGGCTCTGGTCGAGCAGATCGAGCAGATGAAGCGATTGACCGGACCGCAGCGCCTTGCCGATTTTCTGCTGCGGCTGTGCTCCTCAATGGACGGGCCATGCCAGGTGAACCTCCCCTTCGAAAAGGCGCTGATTGCGAACCGCCTCGGCATGAAACCTGAGAGCCTGTCGCGGGCGCTCGGCAAGCTCAAACCCTGCGGTGTCAACGTCGATCGCGACAACGTCACGATCGATGATCCGCGCAAGCTTGCGCGCCTGGTCGAGGAGACCAAGGAGGACGATTACGTCTGAGCCACCATCGGGCCTTGGGGCCCCATGTGGCCGCGGATCCGCGGGCCGCTGCACACTCACGCGCTCGACTTTGTGTGTGTTCCCGACTGACGTTTGACGAACCCCGATATATCGCACGACGCTCTAGAGCGCTTGCACGATAAGGTGGAAGCGCTCAGGCCGCGACTGCGGCCCGGCGCCCATGCGCCGCGCCCGCGCAGAGCCAGGCCGAAGGCCGGTGCGGCTCGTGAGCGACAACGGATAAGATCGTTTCCGCCTCAAGCGGAAACGATCTAATGACTGGTTCCCTCAGAGAACGTGATCTTGTTGTAGACGTTGTATTTGCCCGACGGCTTGCGCATGGGAATGCGCTTGACCTCCTTGAAGGTTTGCGCGTCGTAAACGACCAGCGCACCATCGTCCTCCCACACAGAAACCAGCGCATGCTTGCCGTAGCGGTCGAACTCGACATGCGCTGCCGTCTTGCCTGGTGACGGCGTCAGCGTATGCACGATCTGAAGCGTCGTCTTGTCGATGATCTGAATGGTATCGCGATGTTTCGACATCATTACATCGGTCCATGCATAGCGCGTGGCCTCGTGGCTGCGCATGAAGAACCCCGGTCCCGGAGTCTCGATCTCCTTGACGATCGACCAGTCGTCGAGCGCGATGACGGAGATCTTGCCCTGCTTGAGATTGGGCGTCGCCATCACTCGCCGGCCATTGTAGTCGAAGGTGATGCCAGCGCCCAGATGCGGCAAGCCAGGAAGGTCGAGGCGGCGGATCGAGCGCCCCACCGTCAGATTGACGACGACCGCACCCTTGCCGCTACGAGCCGAGCCAAGAAGGTTGCGATAGGGCTGGTCGAAGAAGAAATCATCAAGGGGTTCATCGATCTCGATACGGCGCAACGCAAACAAGCCTTGGGTGGTGCCCAGCGCTTCCACCATGCCCTTCTCGTAGCTGTGGACGAAGCCCGGGTGCTGGGGTGGCGCATCGGGATCGGTCGAGATCTCCCAGATTTCCGGCACGTCCTTCAGCGCCGCAATGAACGAATTGCGTGGTGGGGCCTGATAAACCGCGCTTACCCGCGAGGTCTTGCCGGTTCGGTCCGCCACGTTGAAGATCTTCTCGACGCTGAGGTCATCGGCCGACAGGATCACCAGGGTATAGGGCAGATAGTTTGCGACCGCGACATGCTTGGCATCACGCGAGATCGCAATGTTGCGCGTGTTGATGCCGGCACGCACCTCC
>JAXGRZ010000275.1:0-2302 GCA_040765305.1 Hyphomicrobiaceae bacterium
ACCAACGCCCAATGGACACAACCATGGCCCGGCGCATTCTCCTGGCGATCGACGATACCGATAACCTCGAAAGCCGGGGTACGGGCCATCGCGCCCGTCTGCTTGGCCAGCAGCTTGCTGATCAAGGCTTGGCGCGGGTCTACGGCATCAGCCGGCATCAGCTCTATGTGCATCCTGATATTCGATACACCTCGCACAACTCTTCGCTGTGTCTGGATATGGAATGGACCGGCGGTGCAGTGGATCGGCTTGCCCGCATCACCCACAGCTTTCTTGCCGAACACGCAGCACCAGGATCGGACGCCGCCTACGCCATCATGGCCTACGATGAGGTCGGCGAGGATGTTGTGGCCTACGCGCGCAGCGCCAAGGATACGGTGCTGAACCAGGACATTGCGCGCCAACTGGCCAAGCGGGTCGGCGCTGTGTTGGTCGGGGTGACCGGCGATGAAGGCGGGGTAATCGGTGCCCTCGCGGCCGTCGGCCTGCGCCGGTGCGGAAACGACGGCCGGTTTGTCTGGGTCGAGGGAGTGCGTGATTTGACGGGCGTCCTCACCTATGACGCGCTGCTCGGGCGCACCGGCATCGATGTCATCAGACCGTTCGAAGGGGCAGGGCCGGTCGGCCATGAGCGCATCAGCGTCGATCCCTGGCCGCGCCCCGTCCTCATCAATCACCAAGCAGTTCTACTCGTCGAAAGAGCGGAGGAAACCAATGCAACCTGCGACTGGCGGCTTGTCCCGCGCGAGATCACTAAGCGCTATTGACGCGGTTGGACCGCTGACGGCAGGGCGGCTGGCTTTCCTGGTGTTGCTGGGCGTCTTGAGCGTTGTCATGCATGAGACCGTGCGCTTGCCACTGCAACTGCCGGGGCATCACGGGCTTGAAGCGATGGCGCTGCTGGTGATTGCACGCCTGTCGTGTACGCATCCGTTCTCGGCAACGATCACCGCGCTGTCTTCGGTGCTTGCGTCTGCGGCCGTCGGCGCGGGACATGGCTGGGTGTCGCCGTTCCTGATCATCCTTCCCGGGCTGGTGATGGACGTCGGCATGGCGGCGCTGAAGCGTTTGCCGATGACCATGGTGCTGGTGGCGCTGCCGTTCGTGGCCGCCCTTGCCCATGTGACAAAGCCGCTGCTCCGGCTCGGCCTGTGGCAAGGCATGGGCGTGCATTTTGGTTCATTCCGCCACGGCATCGCATGGCCGATCGTGACGCACTTGGCGTTCGGATTTGTCGGTGCCTTGATCGCCGTCCTCATGTGGTACGGCTGGTATCGCGCAACGCGGCGTTAGAGCGCCCTTCTCACGAGCGGCATGGCCATCATCACGCTGGTGCGCAACGGTACGTGTTTGAGGTGTGACACGTGTGGTTCGACGCGTGGGTGCAGCTAGAGTGTCGTGCGCGTTGGTGCGTATCTGATGCGAACAGCCTCCGGATCATACGGTCCGGGGGCTTTTCTTTGGCCCGGCCTTCTACCCGTTGCCGCCCCTCACCCCGGCCCACCCCCCCTGAAGGACGGGGAGAGGGAGAAAGGCTCATAATTCCCACTCCCCACGCGTGGGGCGAGGGGTAGGGTGAGGGGCGGCTGCACATGCGACGTGTGCTGCGCCAAGACGGACAGGGTAGGAGGATTTAGAGGGCGACCCATTTGCCATCCCTGCAAAAGTGACGCCGGCGCCGCGCGCCAGTCCGCCGTTCCAGCTCCGCCTGCAGATCGCTCTTCCGGTGAATTGTGGGCACAATGATGAATTGGGGCCTTTTTCCTGACGCGCGAATCACTTCAGGTTGTCGTGACACTTGGACTTTTTGCCGCCTGGGTGGGGTGCAATGTGCTGCCCTGGGGGCCGATACGGGTTGTTTCGGCTGCGAAATTGTTCGTTACGTCACGTTCTTGTTTCAGCGTTGCTTGTCATTTGCGTTGCCCGCCGAGCACGTGTGCGAGTTGTACGATCGAGAAACAGGACAAATATGCGTTTTCACCATTCCGGGCCACACGACGGCGACATCCCTCCGGAGGCTTACCAACTGGCCGATCACCTTGATGCAGCGCTGGCTGCAGCGGAGGACTTGGCCGGGGCAGGACGGCAGTGGGTGCCGGCCACAGCGAGTGCGTCTTATGAACTTGCCGCGCAGAGGGCGGCTGAGCGGCAGGTGATCGAGGCCGTGCGCACGTTCGAGACTGTGTTGATCGGGCGCGTATTGAAGGCACGCAAGCGCGCGCAAGTGCTGGCACGCACCGCTGGTGACTTCGCCGGCATCACGCGGCTGTTTGTCGGCGGCACGGCGCCGCTGCTCGATGCG
>JAXGRZ010000276.1:0-2267 GCA_040765305.1 Hyphomicrobiaceae bacterium
AGCCATCGCGTGCGATCCTCGTGCCATCAAATCGCTTCGAGGTTCTGGAATGCCGGGCGGCATTGGAGGCAGCCGATGAGGGTGCCCAGGATGCCGTGCTTTCGCGCACCGGAGCTCTCGATGTACTGGCGCAACATGTGCTCGGCATGGCGTGTTCGGCGCCGATCAAGCTGGATGAACTGTTCAAGGAAGTGCGCGCGGCAGTACCTTATGCCGCCTTGAAGCGTGAGACGTTCGAGCGCGTCGTCGACTTCGTTTCGACCGGCGGCTATGCGCTTAAAAGTTACGACCGATTTGCCAAGCTCCGCCCGGGAGAGGGCGGGACCGTGCGCATTGCACATCCGCATATTGCGCAACAGTACCGGCTCAATGTCGGCACCATTCTCGATAGTTCAGTGATCCGCGTTCGCCTCATCGGCACGCGCCGCGCACGCGCGCAGGCCCGCTCAGGCAGCGGCGCGTTCGCGGGTGGGCGCGTGCTCGGCGAGGTCGATGAGTATTTCATCGAACAGCTGACACCAGGCGATACCTTCGTCTTTGCCGGTGAGGTGGTGCGCTTCGAAGGGGTGCGCGCGACCGCGGCGTTCGTCTCGCGCACTTCGGCGAGTGATCCGATGATTCCGAGCTATGGGGGCGGCAAGTTCCCACTCTCGACGCATCTGGCGTTGCGTGTTCGCCGCATGCTTGCCGATCGCAAGACATGGAATGGATTGCCGCAACCGGTTGCCACGTGGCTGGCGTTGCAGGCGGAGCGCTCGGTGCTGCCAAGGGTTGATGAGGTCCTGGTGGAGACGTTTCCGCGAGACCGCAAACATTATCTCGTTGCCTATCCGTTTGAAGGCAGGCTTGCGCACCAAACGCTTGGCATGCTGCTGACGCGGCGGCTGGAGCGTGCCGGGGCGCATCCGCATGGCTTTGTCGCCAACGACTACGGCTTGTCTATCTGGTGCGGCCACGATCTGACGCAGATGATCGCTGATGGCCAGCTTGATCTGGCAGCGCTGCTCAGTGTCGATATGCTGGGCGAGGATCTCGATGCGTGGCTTGCCGATTCGAACATGATGAAGCGGACGTTTCGTTTTGTCGCCGTGATTGCCGGCCTCATCGAGCGGCGCCATCCGGGGCGCGAGAAGTCCGGTCGCCAGGTGACCATGTCCACCGATCTCATCTATGATGTGCTGCGTCGGCACGATCCTGGCCACCTCCTGCTGGAGGCTGCCTGGGCCGATGCGGCGACCGGATTGCTCGATATCGCGCGTCTCAATAAGTTTCTCGCGCGCATCGATGGGCATGTGCGCCATGTGGCATTGCCACAGGTTTCTCCACTTTCGGTACCGATTCTTCTCGAGATCGGCCGCGAGGTGGTCGCGCGCAGTGCCCGTGAGGATATATTGAGAGTTGAGGCTGAGGCATTGATTCGCGAAGCCCAGGCCTGAGCAATTGGCGCGCGCCAGCTTGGTGTGTGGTTGGCTGCGCCTCGAGAGGAACAGGTGGATGCTGCAACTCAAGCCTGATCGGTTGGGGATCGACGACTTCATCGAGCAGCCGGTGGTTGTCTGTGGCAAGCGGTTTCTCGCGGACATGTCGGGCGCACTTTATTGGCCGGCCGAGCGCGCCTTGATCGTTGCAGACATGCATCTGGAAAAGGGATCTGCCTTTGCCGGGCGCGGGCAGATGCTGCCGCCCTACGATACGCGCGATACTTTGGAGCGCCTTGCCCGTGTCATCGACCGCTATCAGGCCGAGACGGTTGTTGCCCTGGGCGACAGCTTTCACGACTGCGAGGGCCCGAGCCGCATGCATGCCGATGATCTGGCGCGCCTGCGCGTGATGCAGGATCACTGCGAATGGATCTGGATTACCGGGAACCACGATCCGATCGAAGCGCGCCATCTGGGCGGTCATGTCTTGCGCGAGATTGTCGTCGAGGGTATCCGCCTGCGTCATGAACCAGGCCCGGCCCGGGTGACCCATGAGATCGCCGGGCATATGCACCCCGCCGCGAAGGTGACGCTCAACGGCCTGACGTTGCGCCGGCCCTGTTTTGTGAGCAACGGGTTGCGTCTCATTTTACCAGCGTTTGGCAGCTACGCCGGCGGCCTCAATGTTCTTGATGCGGCGTTCGGCACCATGTTCGCCGGCGAGCGGATGGCCGTCTGGCTGCTCGGCCAGGAAGGGCTTTATCCGGTAGCCACCAGATTGCTGTGCGCAGACTGACCGCCCCACGCAACTTTGCGTGCGGTCGGAACCAATCAGCTGCCCTCACG
>JAXGRZ010000277.1:0-2213 GCA_040765305.1 Hyphomicrobiaceae bacterium
CCTTTTCTGCCAAGATGATTGGCTACCATAACTGTTGTACCCGAGCCTACAAACGGGTCCAACACAATCCCACCAGCAGGGCATCCAGCTAATATCATCGGCTCAATAAGCTTGGGCGGGAAGGTGGCATAATGAGCGCCCCTATAAGGGCTGGTCGGAATTGTCCAGACGGAACGGCGGTTTCTAACAGGCGAAACATATTCCTCGCCTTCTAATCTTTTCAGGTGCATTGTGTTTGGCTGTTGCCCGTCATCTTGCAGATTTTTGTAGTATTTAGGAATGTACACGTTTCCCGTGTCATTTCTGTCTCCATTTCCTTTTTTAGCAAATGCTCTTGGCTTACCTACATCATTGTTAGCTGGCTCTAACACCGCTTCATAATCATGATAATAGCGTGGCGATTTACTCAGTAGGAACACATATTCATGCGCTTTTGTGCAGCGATCTTTTACGCTCTCTGGCATCGGATTGGGTTTGTGCCAGATTATATCCTGCCTAAGATACCAGCCGTCATCACGCAACGCAAAGGCAACCATCCAAGGGATGCCGATAAGGTCTTTCGGCTTAATCGCTTCGTGCGGCCACTTGCGCACGGGCATTAGCGTCTCTCGCGTATGGCGGCGGTCAAAGCGCTCACCTCGTGAACCTTGCGAACCTGTCCCGCCACCGCTGGCGTAGCTATCCCCCAAGTTCAGCCACAGCGTCCCGTCATCGCGCAGCACGCGGCGCACCTCGCGGAACACCGCTACCATCTGCTCCACGTACTCGGCCGGCGTCGGCTCCAGACCGATCTGCCCGCTCACACCGTAGTCGCGCAAGCCGAAGTAGGGCGGACTGGTGACGCACGTCTGCACGCTGCCTGTTTCTAGAGCGCGCAGCGTCTCGCGCACGTCGCCCTGCAGAATCTCCCAGCGCTTCACCACAACACCTCTTCTTCCGAACTCAACATCAGCGGCGCACTCTTCCCCGCCAGCGGCAGAATCGCCTGGTTGCCGAAACCATCAACACCCACACGATCCTGACGGGGAAACACTTCCACCTCCCCGGCCCGAACACCGCGGGCACCATCCTTCAAGCCCACGCTCTCCAGCACACCCTTCATGAAGCACCGCACGGAGTAGGCGTCTTGCGCCTCGTCCCAAATGAGATACAAGTGCACGCCCATGCCACCCGAGCTCCGGAACAGGATCGGGTGCATGCCATGCACGAGTTCCAACACGTCAACAACGCGCGCCACCACGGCCGACATCTCGGCCCACGACACCTCACCCTTGTGGCTGTCGAAGTCGAGCAGCGCCACCATCGTGACGGACTCGCCGGCCTTGATCGGGCACACGCCGCGCGCCGGGCCTCCATTCACATGCTGCGCCAGGCGCTCGCGAGTCAGGGGTTGCGATGTCCAGCGCGAGCCGTCCGACTTCTTGACGGCGGTGACATCGGTGCGCACGCGGCGCACGAGCGGCAGCAGTGCCGCGATGAGAGGGTTGTTGAGGTCAGCCATCAGAACAGGGCCTCTTCGCCCGCCGGCATGGCCGCCAGCTTCTCGGTCTTCGTTCGCCCAGGTGCCGTCATCTTGCGCAGATCGGCCCGGTTGAACTCCAGCAGCCGCGGAAACGGCCACCACGGCTCGCTCACCCGCAGCGTCACCACCTCACCGCGCCGCAGAGACTCGACCTCGGGGCCGTGGATGCCTGACAGCGGCTCGATCCAGTGTCTGTCGTGGTTCATGGCATGCACTCCATCACGACGCGGACCCACTCGGCCGCGAGCGGCGCGACGATCGCGTTGCCGTAGGCGCGCAGTCGTCCCACTCGGGCGGGAGCCCCATGAGCCAACGGGAATGTGCCGGGTTCAACTGGCCGCCACTTGCCGTCGCGGCAGGGGATCCACTCGGCGTTGGCCCAGAAACCAGCGAGAGCCCCTCCAGATTGGCCTTCGTGCCGACCGGCCACGTGTCGTTCCAGTCCGCCAGCCGAGCCGCCCCATAGGTCTTCAACTGGATCGTCTTGCCGGGGCCGTAGCAGTGCGTGTTGGCTTCCGTCGTCGTCGTCGTCGGCCATCCCGCCAACGACACCACTGCCGCTAGATCCGGCCCTTTGCTGCGCATCGCTTCGCGAATCGCGCCCTCGTGCGATCGCACCCCTTTGTGTGCCAAGGAAGCCGTCGTCGTCGTCGGCCATCCCGCCAACCAAGCCACTCTGCCCAGCAAGGCA
>JAXGRZ010000278.1:0-2174 GCA_040765305.1 Hyphomicrobiaceae bacterium
AGTCGACGATGAGAACGGTATCGGTCATGGGATGCGGGTTCGATCCTGAAAGGACAAAGGAACGCTCTACGGGAAGAGCTTGAAGGGATAGACCACCCTGCCGAAGCGGGGTCAAGATGGGCGGTACGAGGGGCCCGTTTTGCCGCGGATCAATAGGACAATTTGCGGGGAAAAGCGCGCCAATCCGTGTTCAGACGGGGAGTACGCCAGGGTTCATCAGATAGATCGCCGCGTTAAGCGCGCAGGCAAACGTGACCCAAAGGAGGTATGGAACGAACAGGTAGGCAGATATGCGCTCAACGTGCCAAGAGGCGACGATGAAGCCGAGTATGGTTCCCCAAAGAACGCACACATCGATTAGCGCCAACGCGATGTCATGACGGCCGAACATCAAGTACGACCACAAAGCGTTAAGGGCGAGGCCTACTGCCCACAGTGCGAGTGAAATGCCAACGCCCTGACGCTTCCATATCAGCCAGCCCGCAAGGGCGACCATAAAATACAAGATTGTCCACGCGATCGGAAAGAACACATCGGGCGGCGTCCAGGACGGCTTAGCCAGCGCATCGTACCACGGGCCCGGCGCAAACTGCGCGCCCGACGCCGCTGCCACGCAGACAAGCGCAACAAAGAAAATCAAGGAACTATAGCGCAACGCCCCCTCCCAGGGCCGGCGAGAAAATTGGTCTGCAGCAATCTCTTCTAAAAAACGCATACAACAAATTGGTGAGCGGCTCGACTAAGCGGGAAGTTTCGTAATCGATTTTATAACCTCTGCAAGGTGATCCAACACCCAGAAATGTCCCTCACCCTTAATGGGCCTGTAGTCGCAAAACGGTAATATGCTCGCTAGATATTCGCTGGCCTCCAACGGAACTATTCCATCCTCCGTTCCCTGCCAAATGATCGATGGCATCGTGATACGCGCTGCATCGACGCCCCAGGAGCGGCCGTAGATGGCAAGATCGGATGTGCCCCCACTGGAGCCCTGTTTGAAGGCTTCCGACAGCAAGGAAGCGAAAAAGGCGCGTATCTCCGGGCGTGCAAATAACACCGCGTCGGAGCCGCCCGATATGCGCGCTCCAATACCCGACACCGTTATGGGAGAGCGCTTTATCAGCTGACGCAGCAGCGCCGCGACGGGATTCGTCAACCAGAGATCCTGACTGATATGCAGAAAGAACCTGCGCTGAAGAAATGCTATCGGCGTTCTCTTGCCTTGCGGCGAATTCTGATAGTCGGCCACTGGTCCCAATGGCGACACCAGCGCCAATCCACTTATTCGCTCAGGCATGAGCGCCGACAGCGCAACCGCGTAGGGCGCGCCACCCGAGATGCCAAGAACCCGGAAACGGGAAAGCTCAACCGCGTCGACAAAACGCGACAGCCATTGCGAGCGCGTTGCTAGGGTTGGATCGCGATCCGGCGGCGTGAGCCCGTAACCCGGGCGATCCGGCGCGATGATCCGCACCCCTTGTGCGCGCGCCTCCTCGTCCGCAATCGAGAACATCAGTCGGCAGGCCGGCGCACCATGGAGCGCAAGCACCGGCATACCGGCCGGATCACCGTAGAGCGCATAGCCCACAGTGCTGCCATCGCAGAGTTGAACAAGCATATTTTGTTTGTCGGCAGCCGGCATCCATGCCTCGCGTGCGGGACGAGAGCGTGCCGCCAACTCAACCCGCGCGTTTCAGAATTGCGATGAAGAAACCATCCGTGCCATGCATGGCCGGCGTCAACACCAAATGATCGCTTGAACCATCCGCCGAAGCGGGCGGTTCGCCCGGCAGGCATTCGCGCCAGACATCGCCAAAAGGCACGGCGGCGAAATCGTCATGCGCGGAAAGGAAGGCCGCGATTTGGTCGCCGTTCTCATCGGCCAGCAAAGAGCAGGTCACGTAAACCAGACGCCCACCCGGTTTCACAAGCTCGGCCGCCAAAGCCAAAACTTCGCGCTGCTGCTTTTCGCGATCTGCGAGGTTGTACGCCTTCAGCTTCCATTTGGCGTCGGGTCTGCGCCGCCAAGTGCCGGTTCCGGTGCAGGGCGCATCCACGAGCACGACATCGAAACGCGGGCCGAGCGCCTGCAATGCCGCCTTGTCACCCGCCCGCAAAATCTGCGCGTTGCGCACGCCGGCGCGCTTCACCCGCTCGAAGATCGGTTTCAAACGCAT
>JAXGRZ010000279.1:0-2072 GCA_040765305.1 Hyphomicrobiaceae bacterium
CAACCCGATCCGATTGGCGAGGCGGAAGACATGCGTATCAACCGCCATGGTTGGCTGCCCGAACGCGACATTCATGACGACATTGGCCGTCTTGCGGCCGACACCCGGCAAAGTCTCGAGCAGATCGCGATTGCGGGGCACGTCGCCCGCATGCTCGGCCAGCAACTGCTTTGACAATGCGATCACATTCTTCGCCTTGTTGCGATAAAGACCGATTGTTCGAATCGCCTCGCGCACCCGCTCCTCGCCAAGCGCCACCATTTTGGCTGGCGTATCGGCAAGCTTGAACAGGCCGCGCGTCGCCTTGTTGACGCCAGCATCGGTTGCCTGCGCCGAAAGGACGACGGCAACCAGCAGCGTAAAAGGGTTGGAGTGCTCCAGCTCCCCTTTCGGCTCGGGCTCGATCTTTTCGAAACGGCGAAAGAGTTCTGCGATTTCGTCGGCCGATAACAGTTTGCTGCGCCCGTTGCGGGAAGCCGCCTTTGCGATTGCGCCCTTCTTGGCCGTGGACCGGGGTTTGGACGTCATCGGATCTTGCTTCGCTGGCTTGGCTTTCGCCCCCGATCCCCTCTCCGCCCGCACCTTCGGGCGTGGCCCGCGCGCTCCGTTGGCGTCCTTTTCAGTTTGCACCACCTTATTGGCGCCCGAACGCTTCGCCTTAGCAGTCGTTGGCGCCATAGCCCCTGGACGTGTCGCGCGGCGCGCCTTCTCTTGCTGGGACGCCCTGTCTTTCGTTACCATGCTTGTCCGATGTCCATACTCTGTTTTTGAACCTGCAAACTCCGCGATGTCTGATACTGCGAACCCACAGACCACGACGACAGCGTCACACGAACGCTGGGTGCTGTCATCCTACCGGTCGCTGAGCCCGCGCGGCTTCCTTATTTTGATGTCGGCGTTGACGCTCGTCAGCTTCATTGCCGGCATGGCATTTCTGCTCATGGGCGCCTGGCCGGTCTTCGGGTTCTTTGGTCTGGATGTGCTGCTCGTCTATATTGGCTTTCGCCTCAACTATCGCGACGGACGATTGCAGGAATTGGTCGAGCTCGACCCCAACCAGCTTACGGTGACGCGCATCCATCCGAGCGGAAAAGCCGAACGCATCGCGTTCAACACCTATTGGGTGCGTATCCTTTGCACAGAGGGCAAGGATGGGCGCACGAGCTTAGCACTGACATCGCACGGCACGCGTTTCCCGTTCGGTGGCTTTTTGACCGACGATGAGCGCCGGGAATTTGCTGCCGCGCTTGGCGACGCACTGCAGGTGGCGCGAGCAAGGCGCGTGTGATGGTTCCCCGCGCACGGCCCTGATGCGGATTGGAGGGGGCATTTAGCGCACAAGCGAAAGTGGCGCGGCAGACCAATGCGCCTTAAAAGCGCAAAACACGGATCGCCGCGCCTTGAGACCGCGGTACGCAACACTTCATCCGCAGCCACGATCCAGATCCAACCACACAATGGTTTCTGGATCGAAAACGCTCATGCCTCACAAGAGGCATAAGACTTTGCCATCATGGCTACTTCCTCTTGCGTTGGCCGTGCGTTGCTTCGAGGGCGCGCGGCCTCAGCAACCAGCCGATCATTGGCACAGCAATCGGATGGGGTATCAGGCGAAGCGCAACGCTCATGGCCCGATTGAGCACGCCCGGCACGATCACCCGCAGACCAAGCCGGTAGCCCCGATAGATGGATGCGGCCACCCGTTCGGGGCTCAGCGATGGCAGCATCAGGCGATAGAGTGCTCTGGCCGCGCCCATCTGCGCATGAAACCCAGTATCGACAGGACCGGGCGCGGCAACGGATATGCGAATGCCGCTACCTGCCAGTTCGTGGGCCAATGCCTCGCTCAACGACAAAACGTAGGCTTTGCTGGCGTAATACGCAGCCTGATAGGGCCCGGGCACGTAGCCACCCAGCGAGGCGACGGCGATGATGTGGCCGCGCCCCCGCTGGCGCATGTCCGCTATGGCCTGATGCGTCAGGCGCGTTAGTGCCCCAATATTGAGCCCAATTAGTCTCTCGACGTCATGGTTTGACTGTTCCGCAAACGCCCCGCAGAGCCCCATACCAGC
>JAXGRZ010000028.1:0-19268 GCA_040765305.1 Hyphomicrobiaceae bacterium
GACACACTCGGTTCATTTCCACAGTTTGTTACCGTGATGGGCATGTTTTTGCGGCTTCATCAACTGCGAAGACGGCTGCCCGACTTGTTCGCACAACTTCTGTGATCCTCTACTGGTTGAGTGATTCCCAATGGTCTTTCGGGGGAGGGACTGTGCTTGGGTTTAATCAGAAGAGGGCTTTTCAGATGTCATTTCGGATTTTTGCAAGTGCGGTACTTTTTGCTGCCGCGAGTTTGATGGGTGGGTGTGCAAGTGACGGCGACTTTCTCGGCGGCGCTTTAACGACGTCGTCGATCGAGCCGGCGGCAAAGGCGCAGTCAAACATCGATCCGCAATGCGTGGCGCTGATGTCGAAAATCGACGCCTTGCGCAAGGAAGGCACACCCGGGCGGATTGAAAAGGTATCGACCGGCAAAACGGCAACAGCAGTCGTTAAGCGCCAAGCGCTGCAGCGCATGACCGAACTCGACAAGACGAACGCAGAATTCCAGTCGCGCTGCTCGACGTTGTCGCGCGGCCAGCGCAGTGTGGCGGCGCCTGGTGGTACTGCCAAGGTCGCCGCCAGTAACGCCGCAAAATAAATGGCCATCAAGACAATCGCCAATTAGCATCTCGGTGGTTTGTTGGCCGTTTCCTGGGCTGCTCTCATGATCGTGAGACACAACCTTATTTGTTGGTGCTAACGGATAGGCTTGAAGGTCTTGATGTTTCGGCGTGGCTGGTGGGATTGGTGATGGATAGGTCTGGAAATTTTGCCGCTCCGATCAAAGGATGGGTGTCGTTTCTTTGAGCGTTTGGGGTATTTCCTGACAGTTGGCATGCGGGCTTGGCCTGAAATTGATACGATCATGCAGCTCGGCCCGCGTCCTGGCGTTCTTGTGAGTGGCTTAAGTCCCTTGTTGGGGCGGATTTCTGGCGCGTGGCTGGGGTGCATCGTTGGTATCAAGGCATTGACCTGCGTCTGCCGCGCAACACTTGCTCCTCCAGGGCTTGCGGTGGCCAAGGTGTTGTGTTGAATCCATTCAACTCGTTTCGGAATAGTTGCGGCAAGAGGTTTTCCGTGTTCAAGGTGACAACCCGGTGGCGTCAGCCTGTGCTTTTTGCTGTGCTCGCAAGTGCATTGGCACTATCAGGCTGCGCAAGCGATTCTGAGTCGAGAGCAGAAGCGCGTGTGCGCGACAACGGTTCATGCAAAGAAACGAGGCGGGAGCTGGATCGGCTTGATTCAAAGGGTGTTCCCTCGCTCATTGATGCAGCCACCGCTGGAAAGAAGCTAAGCAGCTCTCAGCGCGCGGACGTCGATCGCTACAATAGCCTGCTGCAATCCTATCTGGGATCACGCTGCCACCTCATGTGAGGTGATGCCACTTTATGTGAGTTATGTGAGCGCGGGCGCCAGTTCGTTTGATGCCGCCGCTAGAGCACTTTTCGATCCGATGGAACGGAACCGGCGCTCTAGCTCTTTGGTTTGGTCGCATTTTCTTCGACGAACCGGTATCCACGTCGTCGGAAAATGCTCTAGGCAGATTTAAGTGCCGCGCCCAAGGTTGGGCATGCAGCCGTTTTTTACTGAAGTAAGGCGAGTTCAAGTTGCTTCAAATTTGGCCATTTTGGGCAGATCTATCTTCATTATTGAGAGACTGATTCATGCCATTGATGGGCGTTTAGGTGCTTCCATCTCAATCGATCAGGCTCTAGATTTTGGTTTGGCGCGTCGAATCTTAGTTGGGGACTAGGTGTCAGGGTTGGACTCCTCGTGCGCTTTGCAATCCGAGAGAATTCGGATCGGCGTTCTGGCTCTTTGGTTTGAGCATGTTTTTCACGTTGAACCGCGCACACTTCAGCTAAACATGCTCTTTGTTTGGTCGCATTTTCTTCAACGAAGCCGCTGACGGTGTTGGAAACTCTAGGGAGACATGCATGAACGCGGATTCCAAGGCCCTCGTGGTGTTTCTTCTAATCGGTCTTGTTGCCGGTTGGCTGGCATCGTTCATCGTCGGTGGCGGTGGGCTCATCCGCTATCTTGTGTCTGGTGTGATTGGTGCATTCGTTGGAGGCTTTCTGCTGAATGCAATCGGCGTCAATCTGGGAATCAAGAACCCGCTCGCCAGCCAGATCGTGACGTCGACAATCGGTGCCATCGTTGTCGTATTACTTGCACGAATGATCGGATAAGCTGCTGATCGTATAAATTGCCCATGCGATCGCCTTTTAGCGGTGTTTGGACAGCAGATCGCCGGGCATGATGGCACGAGGGAGATGCGGTATGGATCAGATCATGTCCTTGTTACAAAACCCGTGGGTGATCATGATCATCAACGGCCTCATTGCGGGTTGGCTGGCCGGTCTGCTGCTCGGTGGCGGTGGCCTCATTCGCAACTTGGTGGTTGGTATCTTGGGCGCATTTATCGGCGGCGCGCTGGTCCAGATGTCGGTCCTCAAGCTGCCGGTTGATTTTGGCTCCTGGGGCAATCAGATCATCGTTTCGACGATTGGGGCACTGTTGCTCATCATCATTGCCCGTATTATCGCGCGCTAATGGGCTGATAGCTCGCCAATAGCTCAGGTCACCCCGTCAATCCGCGATAATTCGGGGGCGTTCATCTACGACATCTGCAGCGCTTGATTAGCGCCGAACATTCGGCCACCTATAGGGGGCCGACCGCGTCCGCATGAATTTGCGGTCAAGGGTCGGGGTCTTCGGGAGGCGGTATGGTCAAGGTTCTCGATACGGTTGGCGATGGTGGCATCGTGCGTCCGCGACACCCGGAAAAGGTGCGGCTGCCTGATACACCTGTGCAGCGCAAGCCCGATTGGATCCGGGTGAGGGCGCCCTCTTCGCCGGTCTATGGCGAGACACGGCGGATCGTGAAGGACAACAAGCTCCACACGGTGTGCGAGGAGGCGTCCTGCCCTAATATTGGCGAGTGCTGGTCGAAGCGGCACGCCACAATGATGATCATGGGGGATACCTGCACGCGCGCCTGCGCTTTTTGTAACGTGCGCACAGGCCTGCCTGACGCACTCGATGGCGATGAACCCAATCGAATTGCAGATGCGGTGGCCGCGCTTGGCCTTGTGCATGTCGTCATCACCTCGGTCGATCGCGATGATCTGATCGACGGCGGGGCTGCACATTTCTCGGCGGTGATCGCCGCCATCCGCAGCGCTGCCCCCCGGACAACGATCGAGGTTCTGACGCCGGATTTCCTGCGCAAGGAGGGCGCGCTGGAGGTTGTCGTGGCAGCCAAGCCCGATGTCTTCAATCACAACCTGGAAACGGTGCCATCGCTTTATCTCAAGATCCGGCCCGGCGCGCGCTATTTCCATTCGCTGCGGCTCCTGCAGCGGGTGAAGGAGCTTGATGCCAGCATGTTCACCAAGTCCGGGCTGATGGTGGGGCTTGGCGAGACGCGCGAGGAGGTGTTGCAGGTGATGGACGACATGCGCACCGCCAACATCGACTTCCTGACCATTGGGCAGTACCTGCAGCCGACGCGCAAGCATGCACCGGTGAAGAGCTTCGTTACGCCCGAGGCGTTCAAGGGATATGAGACGACGGCCTATGCAAAAGGCTTCCTGCTCGTTTCCGCGACACCGCTGACGCGGTCGTCACATCACGCGGGCGAGGATTTTGCGCGACTGCGGGTGGCACGCGAAAAGCAGCTTGAGCGCTTAACAATCCGATAGAATCAGATTGGTCATTTAGCTCTTCGGGTTGTCGCATTTTCTTCTGCGAACCAGTGTCCACTTGGTCGAAAAATACTTCAGCGGGCTGATTGCCAATGCCGAAATTCAAAACTATGCGGCACGTGCCCTACAGCGCCGATCAGATGTTTGCTGTCGTCGCGGATGTGGAGAACTATCCGCTCTTTGTGCCGATGTGCGAAAGCCTGAAGATTCTGTCCAGAGATGTAAGTGCCACGACAACAACGCTGACAGCGACGATGGGGATTGGTTACAAGGCGATCCGCGAGACGTTCACCACGCGCGCGATCCTGTCGGCAGGTGCCACTCCCCCGTGTATCGACGTTGCCTATCTCGACGGGCCATTTCATCATCTCGACAACCGCTGGCGCTTTGTCGAGCGGGCTGGTGGCTGCGATGTCCATTTTTTCATCGACTACCAATTCCGCAATGCAATGCTGGGGCTGGTGATGGGCGCGGTGTTCGATAAGGCGTTCCGCAAGTTTGCCGAAGCCTTCGAGGTGCGGGCGCGAACGGTCTATGGGGCGGCGCCCACCCGACGGCCACTGTCGCCGCTCTAATCAGCTCAACAGCATCTTCTCGAGAATGGTGAGCACTTCCTTGACGGTCGCCAACCGTATTGCCGCGCGGCCGATGTCGCCAAAGCGGTTTTCAGCGTGTCGTGTGAGATGCCCTTTGCGGTGAATGGCGATGTGTACGAGGCCGATGGGTTTTTGCGGCGTGCCGCCGCCGGGTCCGGCAATCCCCGTTACAGCGATTGCAATGTCGGTGCGGGCGCGGGCTGCGGCGCCGTCCGCCATGGCATGGGCCACCTCACGGCTGACCGCGCCATGCTTTTCAATCAGCTGTGCGGACACGCCGAGGCATTCGGCCTTTGCTGCATTCGAATAGGTGACATAGCCGCGTTCGAATACATCGGAGGAACCAGGAATTTCAGTGAAAAGGGCGGCGATCAGGCCACCGGTGCAGCTTTCAGCCGTTGCGATCGTGCCGCTGCCGGTGCGTGCGGCTTGGAGCAGCACTTCGGCACGCTTTTGCAACTCAGCAGGAAACAAGGTCGGTGATACGTCCGTCATGAATGAGGGTCCGGTGTGGTTGCAGCACCATGAGACGTCAGAACCTATAAAATTTAATTGAAACATTTGTGCGTGGCTGATGCCTATCAGTTTTGAGACCCGTTTTCCAAACGTAAAGAGCCGGCGCACTGGGCAGGTGCGCCGGCTCGATTATTGGGAGAGTTGAGAGAGTTGTCTATGCTGTGTCAGGCAGCGATAAGTTTCTCCGCCTGATCGAGAAGACCGTCGAGAACCATGCGGCTCTCCGGTCCCATGACTGCAGTTGCGCGGCGCTGCGCATCCTGCCAGATCGGGTATGCATCTTTTAAAACGGCCTGACCCTTGGGCGTCAGGTGCAGGCCACGTCCGCGTCGACCTGCGGGTGGGTCCATGATGAGATGACCCAGTGCAAGCAGACGCTTCAGATTACGCGATAGCGTTGATTTCTCGATGTCGAGTTCGTGGCCGATCTCGACAGCGGTAATGCCATCACGTGAGGCGAGCTGGGCAAGCAGAGTGTATTGGCTCGCCGTGATGCCGAGCGGGCGCATGGCATCATCGTAGACACGGGTAACAATACGCGAAAGTTGACGAACTCGCGTAGCCAGACACGCGGCCGCGGTGGTTTCGGCGATGTCGCTGATGGTTTCGGTTTCAGCACTTGGCCGATCGATTGTAGATGTCAGATTCATGTTTCGTGACCCCCGCATGGCTCGTGATCATACAACCACGCACGCCAATTTTGATGCCGCGATTCTGCTGGGTGGGTCAATGTATTGGGTGTGTCTTGCGAGTGACGATTGGGCTAAAACAAGTCTTGCCTAGGCAACACTAGGTTGTGCTGGGAGGTTGTGTTGGACCAGCGTTTTGAAGCTGATTTTGGTGTTTAGTCGATCTTTCTCACGAGTGGCTATGGCAACAGCAGCATGACCGCGGCCATCGCGGCAATGCCCTCGCGGCGGCCGGTGAAGCCTAAACCTTCCGTGGTCGTTGCCTTGATGCCGACGCGGGTGGGATTAAGCCCCATGATCTGGGCGATACTGGCCGTCATGGCCTGCCGGTGCGGGCCGATCTTGGGTGCCTCGCACAATAGCGTGACGTCGGCGTTGGCAATGCGTCCACCGCGTTCATGAACCCGGCGGATCGCATCTTCCAAAAACAGGTGGGAGGCGGCGCCCTTCCACTTGGGGTCGGACGGGGGGAAGTGCTGGCCGATGTCGCCATCGCCCAGGGCGCCCAGCACCGCGTCGGTCAGGGCGTGCAGCACCACGTCGCCATCGGAATGGGCAGCAAGTCTGTGGGTGTGGGGGATCTTGATGCCACCCAGCATGACGTGGTCGCCGTCGGTGAAGCGATGAACGTCAAAGCCGGTGCCTGAGCACGGCAACCAGTTGGGTAGGGGTGACGGCGTGATGAGCTTGTTGGCCCTGCGCAAGTCCACCGGTGTCGTAATTTTGAAGTTTTCGGGGCTATCCTCGATGAGGGCGACGGGCAGACCCGCCCATTCGGCGATGGCGGCATCGTCGGTGAAGTCGTCGCGGCCTGATGCAGCGGCTTTGCGGTGAGCTTCGAGAATATCGTTGAAGCGGAAGCCCTGTGGGGTCTGGGCGCGCCACAGCCCGGCGCGGGGAATTGTCTCGGCCACACGTCCAGCCTGGTTGTCGCGCTTCAAGGTGTCTGCCAGTGGCGTAGCGGCGAGCGCCCCCGGGTGGTCGTCCAAGGCGTGGATCACGGCACGGATCGTGGGTGCGTCGACGAAGGGGCGCGCGGCGTCGTGGATCAGCACCTTGTCGATGCCTTTGCCGGCGAGTGCTTCCAGGCCGGCCAAAACCGACTGCTGGCGGGTCGCTCCGCCGTGAACCGGCGGCGCCATCTTGGCGGCATCAGCGGGAGCCGAGCGCGTATAAAGGGCGCCATCGTCGGCGTGAATGACGGCCTGGATGCAGCCAATTTCAGCAAGCTTGGCGAAGCTTTGCAGAGTCCAACCCAGCACGCTCGTTGGGCCAAGCTGCGCGTATTGTTTGGGCAGATCACCGCCAACGCGGCTGCCGCGGCCGGCGGCGACGATCAGGGCGGCGGTGGTCACGACGGTGATGGCTCCTATTGGCGCTTTATTCGGATCGTCAAATGCCGGTAATTCACCCGCTATTTCTATGATGTGCTGAGACTTTTTTAAACAGCTTGAGGCAGGTGCCCCACCGTGATTAGCCGAGTGCCGCCGGTGCGGCAATCGGGGGCTGCAAAATCGCGCATCGTGTGCATCTGCCCACTTGCGAGACGCCACAAATCCCCCTAGTCTGCCCAATACTAGAGCAAAACAGATGGTCGCCTATTTTATGAGCAATTTTCTTCCGGCCACAGAGGGTCATGGCTTGCGGATCGGCGCCATCACAACCGCCAATCGGGTGGTGCTGGCGCCGATGTCCGGCGTGACAGACCTGCCAATGCGGAGCTTGGCCGATCACCTTGGGGCTGGAATGGTGGTTTGCGAAATGATCGCGTCGGACGCCTTGAGTGAACGCCGCAAGGACTGCCTGCGGCGTGCTGATGCGCGCGGCACTGGTCCGTTCGTCATTCAGCTTGCCGGACGGCAGGCGCACTGGATGGCGCAAGGGGCGCAGATTGCTCAGGATCTGGGCGCCGATGTCATCGACATCAATATGGGCTGCCCCTCAAGACAAGTTACCGGAAAGGCGTCGGGCAGCGCTCTGATGCGTGATCCCGACCAGGCGCTCACCTTGATCGAGGCGGTGGTCGGCGCCGTATCGGTGCCCGTGACGCTCAAGATGCGACTTGGGTGGGACCGTAACGCGATGAATGCGCCGCAGATCGCGCGCCGCGCGGTGGCGGCGGGTGTGCAACTCGTTACCGTGCACGGGCGCACTCGGTGCGATTTCTTCAAGGGGCGTGCTGATTGGGCGGCGGTGCGTGCCGTCGTCGAGGCGGTTGATGTGCCGGTCATCGTCAATGGCGACATCGTCACGCCGCATGATGCCAGGGAGGCGCTCGATCAGTCCGGTGCCGCGGGCGTGATGGTCGGGCGTGGCGCCTATGGGGCGCCTTGGCGTCCGGCGCGAATTGCACAGCTGCTTAAGACAGGTCGCGATCCCGGTGAGCCCGCGCTGGCGGAGCAGGCACAGATCGCCAAGACCCATATCGCCGAGATGTTCCACTACTACGGCCGCGCATTGGGCGTGCGTAACGCGCGCAAGCACATTGGCTGGTATTTGGAAAGCGCTGGTTTTGCCGGCGCGGCCTTGAGCGATTGGCGCCGCCGGTTGTGCACCCAGGAGGTGCCCGAGCGCGTCATCGTGGATCTGGATGCGGCCTATGCGGTGGCAGCGACGTTGCGGAGCTCGCCATGAGTGCGCCTGGCAAATCCAACCGCAGCGGGGCGCGTCCGAAGGGCAAGGCCAAGCCCAAGCGCAAGATTGGCGTTGCGGGCGCTGGTGCCGCGATACCTGCGGCCGCGCTCAAGACGACGGCGCCTGCGTCCTCGGCTGCCTGTATCCAACCACCGGCCGCCAACCGGCGGGGAGGACCGGGTGCGCGCCGACCCGTTGAGCATGATCTGCTGCTGGCGGCGTTGCCCCATCCCATTCTCGTACTTGGCGAGGACAACCGCATCGTCTACGCCAACGCGGCAGCCGAAAGTTTTATTTCGGCGGGGCTGTCCATGCTCAAGCGGATGCGGCTCGACGAACTGGTCGTGTTCGGTTGCCCGCTGCTTGCCCTGGTCGAGCAGGTGCGCAGGACGGGTGCCAGCTTCAACGAGTATGGCGTTGAAATTGCGTCACAGCGATTTTCTGGAGCCAAGCTCGTCGACATCTACGGCGGGCCGATGCCCGACCAGCCGGAATACATTTTCCTCATGCTGCACCAGCGCGCCATGGCGCTGATGATCGAGCGACAGTTGACGCATCGTGCGGCGGCCCGTTCGGTTTCGGGAATGGCCGCCGTTCTGGCGCACGAGATCAAGCACCCGCTGGCGGGTATCCGTGGGGCGGCACAACTGATCGAGCCGGATCTGCGCGAGGAGGATCGCCCGCTGGCCCAGTTGATCTGCGCGGAGACCGATCGCATTCGCGACCTGGTTGATCGCATGGAGGTGTTTGGCGATGAGCGTCCGCTCAACGCGCGACCGATCAACATCCATGATGTGCTCGACCATGTGCGTCGGCTGATCGAGAGCGGTATCGGTCGCCATATCCATTTCTTGCGCGACTTTGATCCCTCGCTGCCGCCGGTTCCGGGCAACCGCGACAAACTGGTGCAGGCGTTTCTCAATCTGTTCAAGAATGCCGTGGAAGCCATCGGAAGCGAGGCCGAGAAGGGACGCATCATCATCCAGACCGCGTTCCGCCCGGGTGTGCGGCTTTCGGTTCCTGGAACGAACGAGCGCACCTCGTTGCCGCTGATGATCCAGATCGAGGACAACGGTCCGGGTATCCCTGAGCACCTTCGCACCCGGATCTTCGATCCGTTCGTGACGACCAAGGCTTCCGGCAAGGGGCTGGGGCTGGCACTGGTGGCCAAGATCGTCGGTGATCATGGTGGCGTCATCGAATGTGACAGCGAACCAGGCAAGACCATATTTCGCGTGCTGCTTCCCATGCACACCCAACACCGCAACAAGGCGCCCGCTTGAGGCGGGATGCAAGAGGCACGAGCACCATGGCTAGAGGTACGATCCTGATTGCCGATGACGACACCGCGATCCGAACGGTGCTGAACCAGGCGCTGGCGCGTGCTGGATATGCGCCGCGCGCAACGGGTAATGCCGCCACGTTGTGGCGCTGGGTTTCGCAAGGCGAAGGTGACGTTGTCATCACCGATGTGGTCATGCCTGACGAGAATGCGTTCGATCTCATTCCGCGGATCAAGAAGCAGCGCCCGGAGTTGCCGATCATCGTCATGAGTGCACAAAACACGCTGATGACGGCGTTGACGGCGGCGGAAAAGGGCGCCTACGAATACCTGCCCAAGCCGTTCGATCTGAACGAGGTGGTGGCCGTCGTGGCGCGCGCACTGGCCGAGCCTGAACGACGACCGCAGCGTCCGCAGATGGAGGGTGAGGGTGAGGATCTGCCACTCATCGGGCGCTCGCCAGCGATGCAGGAGATCTATCGTGTCCTGGCGCGACTGACGCAAACCGACCTGACCGTGATGATCACGGGAGAGAGCGGCACGGGCAAGGAATTGGTCGCGCGCGTGCTGCATGATTACGCCAAGCGGCGGCATGGGCCGTTTGTTGCCATCAACATGGCGGCCATTCCGCGTGAGTTGATCGAATCGGAATTGTTTGGCCACGAGAAGGGCGCCTTCACCGGGGCGCAGACAAAGACGCAGGGCCGCTTTGAGCAGGCGGAAGGGGGGACGCTGTTCCTCGACGAGATCGGAGATATGCCGCTGGAGGCACAAACACGCCTTTTGCGCGTTCTGCAGCAAGGCGAATACACGAGCGTTGGCGGCCGCATCCCGATCAAGACCAACGTGCGCATCATCGCGGCGACGCACCGCGATCTCAGGCAGCAGATCAGCCAAGGTCTGTTTCGCGAGGACCTGTTTTATCGTCTCAATGTCGTGCCGTTGAGGCTTCCTCCGTTGCGCGAGCGGCTCGATGACGTCGGCGACCTCGTTCGCTATTTCCTTAGAACCGCGGCGCGCGAGGGATTGGGGCAAAAGGCGATTGAGACAGCTGCCATCGAGCGCCTCAAGATGCATGTGTGGCCTGGCAACATTCGCGAACTGGAGAATTTCGTTCGCCGTCTCGTCGCGCTCTATCCGCAAGAGACACTGACGCGCGAAATCGTCGAACAGGAGCTGGCTGAACAGACACCGCCGGCGCGGGCCGGCTCTGAGGAGGACGCCAACAACCTGACGGAGATGGTCGAGCGTTATCTTGCGAACTATTTCGCAGGGTTCGGTTCGGAGCTGCCGCCACCCGGTCTGCACGATCGCATCGTGCGCGATGTGGAGCGCCCGCTATTGACGGCGGCGCTGGCGGCCACGCGTGGCAACCAGATCCGGGCCGCCGAACTCCTCGGGCTCAATCGCAACACCTTGCGTGCGCGCATCAAGGCGCTGGACATTCGCGTGTTACGCACGCCAGCGCCATAACGGCGCGCGGCGCGGTTGGCATGGCTCGCCGGCGCGCTCGTTGGGCGGATCTGTATCCAATAATCGCTGTGCGGGGCCTGACAATGCCCCTTGACGCCATCGAGGCGTGGGGGTACCCGTAGCGTTGTCGCGAAAATGTCACAGTTTGGAACTCAATTTGTGATCGCCCCGCGCCAGTGCTGCGGTTCTGCCGACCACGCATGGATCGGCACGGGGGTGGCAACATTTGGGTCTATTAACCTGTTCTGATCGCTAAACTTTTCTATGTGCTGGCATGTGGGGCGGGATAACTCGGGAGCGAGTGTGCGCGATTCGTTGAACTCGGTTGATGTGCGCGATGACACATCGCTCACCCAAGGCCGTATCGCTGCCGTGTCTTTGGATGCGAGCGAGCGATCGTTCTGGGTTGGGCTCAGCGTTGTCATGCTTTCGCTGGTCTCGGCGCTTGTCACATACCTGATCTTGACTGGGTTGACGCCGATCGTCCCGTCACGGGCCGTGGTGTGGAGTGCGCTGTTCTGCAACGTTGCGCTGATCACGGCGATGATCGCGGTCATCACCTGGCAAGTGATGGGATTGTGGCGGGCCTGGCGGGCCAAGAGCGCGGGCGCGCGCCTGCATGTGCGCATCGTCGGACTGTTCTCGCTGATCGCCGTGCTACCGGCATTGGTGCTGGCGGTGGCTGCTACCATCACCTTCTCGCGCTCGCTCGACAGCTGGTTCACCGAGCGTGTGCGCACGTTGATCGAGGATTCGCGCGGTGTGGCCCAGGCCTACGTCGAGGAGCACGGTCAAGTCATCCGCAACGACTTGTTGAACATGGCGCGCGATCTTGATGCGGCAGCTCCCCTGGTTGGGAGCGACCACGAGCAATTGCGCCGCCTGGTGATTGCGCAGGCAGGTCTACGCGATCTGCCAGCGGCCTACATTATCGATGAGACCGGAAAGCCGGTGATCACCGCGGTCGAGGATGAGAGGCTGCCGTTTGCCGCGCCCACTGCAGCGGCGCTCGATGAGGTCAAAGCGGGTCAGGTCGCGCTGTCGATTTCCATGTCGGCTTTTCGAATAACCGCGGTTGGCAAGCTGGCAAGCTATCCCAACTGGTATCTCTACGTCAGCCGGCCGGTCAGTCCGAAGGTGCTGATGCATTTGCAGCGCACCCAGCAGAATGTTGCCGAATACCAGCAACTACGCCGCTCACGCGGCAATCTCAAGTGGGCGCACGCGCTCATGTATTTGATGATCTCAATGACGGCGATGCTGGCGGCGATCTGGGTGGGGATGTGGTTTGGCGGCCGCTTCGTTGCGCCAATCCGCCGTCTCATCGGTGCCGCCTCGGAGGTTTCGACAGGCAACCTTGATGTGCTGGTGCCCGAAAAGCGCGGTGAGGGGGACCTGCGGCGCTTGTCTGCGACCTTCAATACGATGACGCGAGAATTGAAACTGCAACGCGATCAGCTGGTCACCGCAAACGAGCAGTTGATCGAGCGGCGGCGCTTCATTGAGGCGGTGCTGTCGGGCGTCAGTGCGGGCGTCATCGGACTGGACAGCGAAGGGCGCATCGAGCTTGCCAGCCGCTCGGCCATGGCGTTGTTGGGCAAGGACGAACAGGATCTGGTTGGCCGATCGCTGGCCGAGGCGGTTCCCGCCTTCGCCAGTGCCCATCACGATCAGGTTGACCAGCCTCAAAAAACGGGACGAGCGCCTGACCCTGTCACTGTCGATATCGACGGTAACGAGCGCACCTTTGCGGTGCGCTTCACGCACGAGAAAGCGGGCAGCGGCGATGTCGGCATGGTGCTTACGTTCGACGACATTACCGAACTGGTGACGGCGCAACGCACCAGCGCCTGGGCGGACGTGGCGCGCCGCATTGCCCATGAGATCAAGAATCCGCTGACGCCAATCCAGCTTTCGGCGGAACGGATCAAGCGCAAGTACGGCCGCGTCATCACCGAGGATCGCGAGACGTTTGATAAGCTGACCGATACGATCGTACGCCAGGTGGGTGATCTCAAGAGCATGGTGGACGAATTTGCGTCGTTCGCCCGTCTGCCCAAGCCAGAGATGGCCGACGATGATCTGCGCCACGCGGTTCAGGAGCCGGTGCTGCTGTTTCGTGAAGGGCATCCCAAAGTCGTCTACAAGGTCGATATGCCCGATACGGCGATCATCGCCAGTCACGATCGCCGGCTTCTGACGCAAGCCCTCACCAATCTGGTCAAGAATGCAACCGAGTCGGTGGAAAGCGTCGCGGAGGCGCATGCGGGCGAGCCGGACTGGCAGGGCATGGTCGAGGCGCGCATCAGCACGCAAGAAGGGCGCGCGATCATCGAGGTGATCGACAACGGTGCAGGCTTTCCCAAGCACAACCGGATGCGCCTTTTGGAACCTTATGTGACGACCAAGGGGCACAAGGGTACGGGGCTTGGCCTGGCCATGGTGCACAAGATCACCGAGCAGCACGGCGGCACGCTGCTGCTTGATGATGCGCCGCTGTGTCCGGGGCGGGCGCAAGGTGCGCGGGTGCGCATGGTGCTACCGCTGACACGCCCTGATGGGTACGAATCGAATGCGCCGGACGAGGTGGCGGCGCGGCTGGCGAAAGAGCAAAGCATGAGCGTATGAGGGCACTATGAGATTGGGACAGACAGCACGAGATTGGGACACAACGTATGGGCGGGGGTGTTCGACCCCTTGTGCGCTGGTGGAGCGCACGAACCGGCCTCTAGTTTGTGTTCGTTTTTCATGGAAACACAAACACGATCGAGTTCTTTGACTTGAGCCTTGTTTTTCACGCTGAACCGCACACACTTCAGCTAAACATGCGCTAAACCAAGAGCTGATTACACAACACGTATCCCCCCCGGGACACTTGCAGACCGACCAAGGGAGCATCCGATGGCCGCAGACATCCTGATCGTTGATGACGAGGCTGACATCCGGGACCTCGTTTCCGGGATCCTCGAAGACGAAGGCCACAAGACGCGGCTTGCGCGTGACAGCGACGAAGCGCTGCGGGCAATCGAGGACCGTCGTCCCAATCTGGTCATTCTCGACATCTGGCTGCAGGGCAGCCGGCTCGACGGTCTGGAGGTTCTGTCGTCCATCAAGGTGACCTATCCCGATCTTCCTGTGGTGATCATCTCCGGTCATGGAAATATCGAGACGGCCGTCACGGCAATCCGCCGAGGCGCCTACGACTACATTGAGAAGCCATTCAAGGCCGACCGGCTGCTGCTGGTGACGCTGCGCGCGCTCGAGGCGTCGCAATTGAAGCGCGAGGTCAAGGAACTGCGCGAGCGCTCGACGGTCTCCACCGACATGGTTGGCCATTCCGCGGCAATCAACCATTTGCGCAATCATATTGACCGGGTTTCGCCGACCAACAGCCGTATCCTCATTCGCGGCGCCTCGGGCACGGGCAAGGAGCTGACCGCGCGTGTCATCCATCTCAAGTCGGCGCGCAAGGATGCGCCGTTCGTGGTGCTCAACGCTGCTGCGATGGCGCCCGAGCGCGTCGAGGAAGAGATGTTCGGCATTGAGGATCGTGCCGGCACGCCGCGCAAGGTCGGTGCGCTGGAGGAGGCGCATGGCGGCACCCTTTACATCGATGAAGTGGCCGACATGCCGTTGGAGACACAGGGTAAGGTGCTGCGTGTTCTGGTCGAACAGAAGTTTCTGCGCCTCAACGGCAACCAGAAGGTGGCGGTGGATGTACGGATCATCTCTTCCACCAGCCGGGATCTTGACCGCGACATGCAAGAAGGCCGCTTTCGCGAAGATCTCTATCACCGTCTCAACGTGGTACCGTTGAGGGTTCCGAGCCTGGCCGAGCGGCGTGACGACATCCCCGAACTCATCGAGCATTTCATCAATCAGGTCGCCAACACGTCCGGGCTTGCCCCACGGCGCATAGGCGAGGATACCATTGCGGTGCTGCAGGCTCACGACTGGCCTGGCAACGTGCGGGAGCTGCGAAATAACATTGAGCGATTGATGATCCTGGCAGGTGGCGATCCCAATGCCGTTATCACGGCCGATATGCTGCCCGATGAGATCGGCTCCAACGTCCCCCTCCCCGTCAATGGTGGTGCGGAGCACTTGATGAGCCTGCCGCTGCGCGAGGCGCGGGAAATCTTCGAGCGCGAGTATCTGCTGGCACAGATCAACCGTTTTGGTGGGAACATCTCGCGCACCGCCGAATTTGTTGGCATGGAGCGGTCCGCGCTGCATCGCAAATTAAGAGCACTGGGGGTTTCCTCCGAGCATCGTGGCGGGGGCGGAGGTGGGGTAACGCCGGTCGCACCGCCGCCAGCGGATAAGTGAGGCAGGGCTGGCCCCTTGGGGCGATACCTTGGTTGTTACACGTCCATGTTTCCATCACTCGCCATGCCGTATGGGCGCGTGCGCGGGGTGGTCATACGAGGGCCGATAGTGGGGCGGGGCATCGGGTCAAACGCCAGCCCAGGCTGATGGCAGGATCATCATGAAAGTCATTATTTGCGGGGCGGGGCAGGTCGGCAGTGGCATCGCCGAACGGCTTTCATCGGAAGGCAATAGCGTGTCGATCATCGATGCCAGTGCCGAGCTGGTGCAGCGTGCCAACGATATCCTGGAGGTGCGCGCGGTTCACGGCAATGCCGCCCACCCCGATGTGTTGGAGCGGGCGGGCGCTGGCGAGGCTGACATGCTGATCGCCGTAACGTTGCACGATGAGGTCAATATGGTCGCCTGTCAGGTGGCCCATACGCTGTTTGACATTCCAACGAAGATTGCTCGCGTCAGGGCGCAGACCTATCTGCAAAAGGAGTGGCACCGGCTGTTTGCGCGCGATGCGATGCCAATCGACTTCATCATCTCGCCTGAAGTCGAAGTCGGCAACATGATCCTGCGGCGTCTTCAGCTGCCCGGTGCGTTCGATACGGTGAACTTTGGCGAGGGCAAGATCTCGGTACTCGGTATCGTCTGTGGTCCGGAGTGTCCGGTCCTGGAGACACCGCTCACGCAGCTGGCCAACCTGTTTCCCGATTTGCCGGCGATCACGGCAGCGATTGTGCGCAATGGTCGCTTATTCGTGCCGCACGGTCGCGACCAGCTGCAGGAGGGGGATGAAGCCTACGTCATCACACCGTCGGACCAGATCGTGCGTACGTTACAGATCTTTGGCCATGAAGAGCGGTTGGCCCGGCGTATTGTCATAGCAGGTGGTGGCAATATCGGTCTTTACGTGGTGCGTCAGTTAGAGGAACGCGAGCCCAATATTCGTGTCAAGGTAATTGAGGTTTCTCGCGAGCGGGCGGTGCAAATTGCCGAATCGCTTGAGCGCACCGTGGTCTTGCATGGCTCGGCGCTATCGGAGGACGTGCTGCGTGAGGCGGATATCGGTGCCGCAGACACTCTTGTCGCGGTGACCAACGATGATCAAGCAAACCTGTTGACGTCAGCTCTGGCCAAGCAATTGGGCTGCCGCTCCAACATGGTGCTGATCAATTCGCCTAACTATGCCGGTATGGTTCGCTCGCTGGGGATCGATGCGCACGTCAATCCGCGCGCCATCACGGTAAGCCGTGTGCTGCAGCATGTGCGGCGCGGGCGCATCCGTGGCGTGCACTCGGTGCATAACGGGGCCGGTGAGCTGATCGAAGCAGAGGTTCTGGAGACCGCGCCCGTCCTCGGACGCCCGTTGCGCGAATACAAGAATTCCGAAGGCATCCGCTTCGGTGCTATTCTTCGCGACGGTAAGGTCATCATGGCCACCGGAGCCACCGAGCTGGAAGTCAAGGACCGGGTTGTGCTGTTTGCCCGTGCCGACCACGTCCGTGAGGTTGAACAGATGTTCCGGGTCAGTCCCGATTATTTTTGACGATCAGCGGTTGGTGGTGATCGCTAGTTGGCATGTCAGCCACTTCTCATGTCATTCACTGACAAGCCCTGTACTGTTCCCATTGCGGTAAGAGCGGAGCCCTCCTTCCTTGACACGCATCGTTTATGTCAACGGCCGTTATCGACCCTATGCGCATGCCATGGTGCACGTGGAGGATCGCGGCTTCCAGCTCGCGGACGCGGTCTATGAGGTGTGCGAAGTGAGAGGCGGTGCAATCGTCGATCGCGACCGCCACCTGGCGCGCCTCGTTCGCTCGCTTGGTGAACTCCAGATCCCGATGCCGATGACGCTGGCGGCCCTGCACCTGGTGTTGCGCCAAACGGTGCGGCGCAATCGGGTCCGTGATGGGTTCGTCTATCTTCAGGTCAGCCGCGGCGTGGCGCCACGCGATTTCGCTTTGCCGCCGCCCGATACGCCTGTGACCATCGTCTGTCTGGCACGATCGCTGGCGCCGGAGCGGGTTGCCGCCCAGGCCGAACGGGGAATAGCCGTCGTGACAGTGCCCGATATCCGCTGGCGCCGCTGCGACATAAAGACAGTTATGCTGTTGCCTGCAGTCCTGGCCAAGCGGGAGGCCGCGCACAAAGGTGCCAAGGAGGCCTGGCTGGTTGACGACGCCGGCTTGGTAACCGAAGGTGCATCCTCCAACGCCTGGATTGTTACGGGAGAGGGCAGAGTGGTGACCGCTGGGCTTTCTGTGTCGATCCTGGCGGGGGTTACGCGTGCCACACTCATCGATGCGATTGCCCGCGAGGGGCTTACCCTGGAAGAACGCCGGTTTACGCCGGCGGAGGCTGCCAGCGCGCGTGAAGCATTCATAACATCGGCAACCAACACGGTGATGCCGGTGGTTAGCATCGATGGGGTGACAATTGGCGATGGAGACCCAGGATCACTGACGCGGCGGATGCGAAAAATATTCCGCCAGGCTATGGCACTTTCACAATGAACCATTTACAGGCACTGGTGCCTCACGAAATGGCATATGCGTCGTATTGCCTATCCTCGGATAAGTCTTTGTCTTTGATTTCGTCTTGCCAGCCGGGCTAGTGTCGCCAGAGCAAATGCATCGACCTGGTTGGTGGATGTGTTAAGGGCGTATTCTGGTTTCAGGGAGCACAGTCCGCTGGGTCCACGTCGGATCGGTTCAGACCGTCGGCTCGGCAATAAGAAACAAGGGTGGAAAAAAACGATGGCGGCAGACAAAGTTCAAAGCCTCCAGGATACATTCCTCAACCACGTTCGTAAGAACAAGACTCCCCTCACAATCTTCTTGATCAATGGCGTGAAGTTGCAGGGCATTGTTACGTGGTTTGATAATTTTTGTGTCCTGCTGAGGCGCGATGGGCATTCCCAGCTCGTCTACAAGCATGCAATCTCGACGATCATGCCGGGTCAGCCGGTTCACCTGATGGACGCGGACCCAGCTGACGGCCATTGATGGCGTCGACAACACGAGATCGGTACCGATCGACAAGAAGGCTCCAGATGTTGGTGGTACGGTGCGCGTGGCACCCAGCGAGGGCGCGCGGCGCGTTCCATCAGGGCGTGAACGTGTCCTAGTGCTGGTTCCGGTTCTCAATGTGCGCACCGGCGAGATCGGTGCGGGCGCGCGTGGGGTTGCAGGACCATCTGATGGGGAGGCTGCCGTGCGGCGGCCGGCGCGCCGCTCCAGCGGCGCCCACTCGCCACAGGACCGGCTGGAAGAGGCACGCGGTCTTGCTCAGGCGATCGACCTTGACGTGGTCGAGGGCGTGATCGTGCCGGTTGCCAAACCGAAAGCCGGGATGCTGTTTGGTTCAGGCAAGGTGGAGGAGATCGCCGCGTTTGTCGCCGAACGCGAGGTTGGTCTCGTCATCGTCGATCATCAGGTCTCCCCCGTTCAGCAGCGCAACCTGGAAAAGGCCTGGAATGCAAAGGTTATCGACCGCACCGGTCTCATTTTAGAGATCTTCGGTGCGCGCGCACGCACCCGTGAAGGGCGGCTGCAGGTTGAGCTTGCGCATCTGAGCTATCAGAAGGGCCGGCTGGTCAGGGCCTGGTCTCATTTGGAGCGGCAGCGCGGCGGTGGTGGTTTTCTCGGCGGGCCAGGCGAGGCTCAAATTGAGCTTGATCGGCGCATGCTGCAGGACCGTATCGATGCGATACGGCGTGATCTCACCCAGGTCGTGCGCACGCGCGAATTGCACCGCGCCGGCCGGCGCAAGGTTCCCTATCCGGTTATCGCCATCGTTGGCTACACCAATGCGGGCAAGTCGACTTTGTTCAACCGTCTGACCGGAGCGGACGTGCTGGCGATGGATCAGGTGTTCGCGACGCTCGATCCGACCATGCGTGAAGTCAAGCTTGCCAGCGGGCGGCGGATCATTCTGTCCGATACCGTCGGCTTTATTTCCGACCTGCCGACGATGCTCGTTGCTGCCTTCCGCGCCACCCTCGAAGAGGTGGTCGATGCCGATCTCATCTTGCACGTACGCGACATCTCGCATGATGAAACC
>JAXGRZ010000280.1:0-2052 GCA_040765305.1 Hyphomicrobiaceae bacterium
AACCAAACCTGTCTTGGACCCATTGCTATTGAGGCCGGACACTAATCTGATGCAAATAGCGGGGCGGATGATGCGACTCGACAGTGTTGGTGTGATCGGAGGCGGCGCCTGGGGCACGGCGCTGGCGCAGACGTTGCGGCTGGCGGGTCGCGATGTGCTGCTGTGGGCGATCGAAAGCGATGTCGTCGAGGACATCAATTCACGCCACGTCAATGGCGCATTCCTGCCCGGCATCGAACTCGATGCAGACCTGCGCGCAACAACTGACCTATCGCAGATCGCACATGCCGACGCGATCTTGATGGTTGCACCCGCTCAACACGTGCGCACTGTTGCAGAGACCCTCAGACCCCATCTGAAATCGGGACATCCGCTGGTCAACTGTGCCAAGGGCATCGAACGCTCAACTGGCAAGCTGATGGGACAGGTGCTGAGCGAGACGCTACCCGACGCACTGCTGGCAGCGCTTTCTGGACCAAGCTTTGCCGCTGACGTTGCCCGGGGCTTGCCAACCGCGCTCACCATTGCCTGCAATCACGAAGACATGGGCCGCGCGCTCGCCGAGGCCATCGGCTACCGTCATTTTCGTCTTTATTGGTCGCGCGACCGCCTCGGCGTTGAGATCGGCGGCGCCGTCAAGAACGTGCTTGCCATCGCTGCGGGGATTGTTGCTGGCAAAGCGCTTGGCGCCAGTGCGCATGCCGCGCTGGTGGCCCGTGGCTTTGCCGAGATGCGCCGCTTTGGCGCCGCGCTCGGCGCAGAAGCGGAAACCTTCATGGGGCTTTCGGGGCTGGGCGACCTGATCCTCACCTGCGGCAGCATCCAGTCGCGCAACATGAGCCTTGGCCGTGCCTTGGGCGAAGGCCGCGCCCTCGAAGATATCCTGGGTTCACGGCGCGCGGTGACCGAGGGCGTGTGGACCGCAGCGGCGGTCGTCAAGATCGCACGCAACAAGGGGATTGAAATGCCGATCGCCGAAGCCGTGCACGCGATCGTCGAAGGGCACGCACAGGTCGACGACGCCATCGCCGCATTGCTCTCCCGGCCCTTCAAGGCCGAGGGCTGACGCCGGAGCGTTAACCCGCCTTTCTCACGAGGGTACGGCCGCCATGCTCAACGCGCGGCACGCGCCGGGGTACCGGCGCGATCAGACGCCGTGGCGGGCGAGCAGCCGCTGGATGTCCCCGACGCTTTGAATTTCAATCATCTCGTCCATGCTTAGACTGATGGCGAAGGTCTGTTCGATCATCGAGACCAACGCAACGTGGTTCAATGAATCCCAGCGCGCAACGTCGGCGGGCGATGTTTCAAGAGTGATCGGCGCTTCGTGAAGAAAGACTTCGGCGAAGATCTCGACGATCTCAGGCCTGACATCGCTTCTGCTGATGACTTCGCTCATAATCAGGTACTCCATTCAATGGTGACGAAGGCACTTGCCGGCACTTGTTGCTCGTTCACCTTCCAGATCCAATTCTCCACCTCCTTGTCCTCTGTCGCCAAAGGGAGGAAGCCATGCTTGGCATATAAGTCGCGCACCAGTCCATTCTTCGCTGTTTGACGATAGCCCGCGACAACCTCGCTCACACCCCGCTGGCAAAGCCTCTCGATCAGCGCGCCAAGGAATGCGGTTTCGACCTGCCGGGCAATCACCCGGCAGCTCATCACCAGACTATCGATATAGGCGCGCGTCCCCTCAAGTCTCGCAACAGCGGCAATCACGATCCCGTGCTTGCCAAAGCGATCTTCCGCGGTGCCGAGCAGCACCACCCGATCGTCCGCACGCGACATGAATCCGCTGAGTTCAGCTTCCGTGTAGCGCTGCGTCATCGGATTGAACTGGTTGGTGCGTTCGTGAAGTTGAGCGATGCGCGGCAGCGTGCGCGTACTGAGCGGTTCGATCATGAGGCGTTGCTCAAGGCCACGCAGATAGTCGTCGTAGCTTGCCGTGGTCGCCTTCAGCTCGCGGGCTTTGCGCTCAGCCAGATACATGGCCGGCCGCTCCATGTCCTCGGCGGTCAGACGCGCCGGCCAGGTCTGCGTCAATCCACGCAG
>JAXGRZ010000281.1:0-1991 GCA_040765305.1 Hyphomicrobiaceae bacterium
CACGACCGGCGGTTTTGCCACCATCGCGGTCCCCAACCCACGCCAGAAGCTGGTTCACGTCCACCCCGACGCCGCCACCATCGGCCGCAACCACCATGTCCACCACGCCATCGTTTCGACAACTGAGCGCTTTGCCCAACGTCTCGATGATCTGTGCCCCTCCATGCGTCCTGGCATGGCGCAACGCTGGAGCCGTTTGCGCATCGACATGCGCGCCGCCTATGAGGCGTCAAGGATGGTTCGCCCCTCGCCGGGCAAGTTGCGGCTCGAGGATGTGATCGCCCATCTCGATGCAACCCTGCCCGATGATGCGATCATCACCAACGGTGCGGGCAACTACGCCGCCTTTTTGCATCGCATCTTCACCTTCAAGGAACCACTCACCCAGCTGGCACCGCAATCGGGCTCGATGGGCTATGGTCTGCCCGCCGCGATTGCCGCCAAGCTTGCTCATCCCGACCGCACGGTCGTCGCCGTGGCGGGAGATGGCTGCTTCCAGATGGTCTCGCAGGAGCTTGCCACCGCCGTGCAGTATGGCGCCGCGATCATCATCATCCTTGCCAACAACGCCGGCTTCGGCACCATCCGCGCCGCCCAGGAGCGGCTCTATCCTGGCCGCGTCACCGCAACGAGCCTCGTCAATCCTGATTTCGCTTCCCTCGCCAGGGCCCATGGGGCCGATGGCTGCCGGGTGGCGGACCTTGAAGCCTTCAAAGCCTCACTGGCGCGCGCGCGCCAATCCGATGGTCCGTTCCTCATCGAGCTGACGCTCGATCATGGCGCGCTGGCTCCAGGCGTTTCTCTTGAAAGCCTGCGTGCCAATGCCGGTCCAGCACTTAACAAAACGGAAATGAAAACGCCTAATAATTGATGAATTTAACACTTTTCTCATTAGTCAAACAAACGTAAATGCTTGGACTACAGCTCGGGAGTGAGCTAAATAAATTCTTACACGAGGCCGCTGGAGAAGCAGACCGGACTTTCAGATGAACCCGATCGAAGGAGAAAATGGACAGGCAGGTTATAGCTGGAGCAAAGTTGCAGTTTTCATTTGCTTTACGCTGGCCGCCACGCTGCTCCTGAATTCTCTTTTGTACCCCAAGACGCCGTCAATCACACTCAATCCCACTGCTCCGACCTTTCACGATCGCTGACCAAAGATCGCTGACCACTGACCAAAGACCTCTGACTAAAGACCACTGACCCAAAACGCTGCTGCACCGAATTCGAGCGAACCCTGCCCGCAGGGTTCGCTCAATTCATTTCTACAAAGGCGGGTTCATGCCCTTTGGGGCAGTGTCAGGCTCCGCTGGAAAATTCCAGCGTGAAATTGAGATCCTGGCGCAAATCCTGAACGAGGCGCATCTGCTCGGATGGATCCAACGCCAACAGCGGCGGGCGAACCATGAGCCATTGCGGATCGTTGCGGTAATGCGCGATCAGCGCCTTGAGGGCGGGAATTGTGGGAGACTTCAGCACCGCTGCCCGCACAGCCGCAACGCGCTCATGCAGCTTTTGCGCATCTTCGCGATCTGCGCCATCGATGAGCGCGCGGATGGCGCCAGCCTGCACATTGGCCGTCGCCGAAATGCATCCAGCCACACCCTGCTTCAAGCCTTGCAGCAAAAAGGTCTCGGAAGCGGGAAAGAAGGCCAGATCAGGAAACGCTTCGATCAACACGAGCGTGTTTGCCATATTGCCCGAAGAATCCTTGAGTCCCGCGATTTCGTCGTGGAACTCGCTCACCAGCCGGTCGATGAGGTCGGCGGTAATCGGCACTCCGGTCATCTGTGGAATGTGGTAGAGATAAAGCCGCAGCCGGTGATCTGCGACCTCCTCGATCAGCTCAGCGTAATATCGAAACAACCCCTCGGCGGTGCAGTCCTTGTAGAAATAAGGTGGCAGCACCAGCACGCCCCCACATCCAAGGTCCACCGCATGCTGCGTCAGTATGATCGTATCGGCGAGCGAGGGCGTGCCCGTGCCTGGCA
>JAXGRZ010000282.1:0-1969 GCA_040765305.1 Hyphomicrobiaceae bacterium
CCCAACCGGCAGCCCCCGCACCGGCCACGGAAACACCCGCCCCGGAAACAAAAGCACCGGCACCTGTGAGTGCCCCGACACATGAGGATGCGCGCACCAGACCACGCATCCACCTTGCACTCACCGACGATATCGAGCGGGCACCATCCATTGGGCCAAAAACCGCCGAGCGCTTCTACAAGATTGGTATCAGCACCGTCGGCGAATTTCTTGACGGCGACGCCATCGCCATGGCCGAACAGATCGACATCCGCCACATCGATCCAGAAACGATCGCCGACTGGCAGGACCAGGCGCATCTGGTGATGGGCGTGCCCGGTCTGAGGGGTGGGCACGCCCAGCTTCTGGTCGGAGCGGGTTATCACACCGTTGCCTCAATCGCCCAGGCTGATCCCGCCGCCCTTTCTGCCGACATTTTGAAGTTTGCTTCCACCGCACAAGGGCAGCGCATTTTGCGCGATGGTTCCACCCCCGACATCGAGCGCATCAAGAACTGGGTTGACGGCGCTGCCGCCGCACGTGCCGCATGAAGCGCCGCATCACAGGGTTCTACGAGGATATCGAGGGATACTTCGTCGCCATGCTCGAATGCGGGCACGAACAGCACGTGCGCCATAAGCCCCCGCTGGTCGAGCGCCCATGGGTTTTGACCGATGCGGGCCGCCAATCGCGCATCGGCTTCGAACTCGACTGCCCCGAATGCGATCGCCAGGAGAATGCGCTGGAGGGCTGAGGCATCCAGAGCATTTTCCGGCAAAGTGGGCACCGGTTCGGCGCAGCAAAACTGCTGAAGCAACGATGATGGCGTGGCATCAATTGCGCCGCGTCGGCGTGGAAATTGCCCCTGTGTCTTATGGGTAACCCTGGACGCCAAACCTGGCCTCACATCGAAATTTGCTTTTATTTGTCAGTGCTCGGACAGCGAGCAAATCACTTAAAAGCTTTAATGAATATTGTTCATAGTACGCAGCATTGCGGTGACTCCGCCGTGCATTGCGTTGCGTTCAAATAATGAAATAGAAAGAATTGGGGGGGGCTACAGCATGATGCTGTGCGCACTGCGGGGAAGTGTTGACTCCGGCCAATCGACTTTGATCGCCAAACGCCTTGAGGCGTGGCCCAAATTTGCTGCCGCTGTGATGGCGCTGCCGCTGACGTGCGCCGCAGCCCTGCTTGCGCCGTCGAGTGCGTTGGCGGAGACGTGCACATCGCCGAACAACATCACATGCACGGTCTCGGAGCCGCAGACCAATGGGCCGGAATTCGCCAACGGCTACGCTCGCGCCAACGTCGACTCCGGTGCCACTGGCACTGGCACTGCCACTGCCACCGGCACGGTGAACATCACGAGCGGTGGCACCTTCAACAACTCACGCTACTTCTACAACGGCGTCGCTACCGCCGACGCCTACTACGCTGCCACTGCCACTGTCACCGGCACCGGCACGGTGAACATCGCGAGCGGCCGCACCTTCGACAACTCAGGCTACTTCTACAACAGCATCGCTACCGTCCACGCCTACTCCGGTGCCACTGGCACCGCCACTGCCACCGGCACGGTGAACATCGCGAGCGGCGGCACCTTCGACAACTCAGGCACCTTCACCAACGGCTACGCTTCCGCCAGCGCCACCTTCGGTAGTACTGCCACTGCCATCGGCACCGGCACGGTGAACATCGCGAGCGGTGGGATGTTCCTGAACGACACGTCGGGCGTCATACAGCAGAACGCGGCATCGTCGTTCGCCAACGCCGGCACATTCACCAACCTTGGCACGCTCGAGGGTGGTACATTCACAAACCAGTCGGGAGGTGTCTTCCAGCATTTCGCAGGTAAGGCCCTGGGTGCAATCGGCTCAACGACCTATGGCGATGATGCAGCCGTTACCTTCAACAACCATGGCACGTTCAACATCGGCTATGGCAACCCGAGCCTCGCGACGACGGCGCTGACCGGCAGCTACACCCA
>JAXGRZ010000283.1:0-1951 GCA_040765305.1 Hyphomicrobiaceae bacterium
ACCCGACACGAACAGCATCGGCAGCAGCGCCGCCACCACCGTCAGCGTCGCGATGATCGTCGGGTTGCCAACTTCGGCCACCGCCTCGATCGCCTTTTGCACCTTCGAGCGCTGGTCAGGCATGGCCCAATGGCGCGCGATGTTCTCGATCACCACGATCGCATCGTCGACCAGGATGCCAATGGCGAAGATCAGCGCAAACAGGCTCACGCGGTTGATCGTGTAACCCATGATGTAGGAGGCAAACAGCGTCAGCAGGATCGTCGTTGGGATAACAACCAGCACAACGATGCCCTCGCGCCATCCAATCACGAAGCCAATCAGAAGCACGATGGATATTGTTGCCAACGCCAGATGGAACAGCAGTTCGTTGGCCTTCTCGTCAGCCGTTAAACCGTAGTTGCGTGTCACCGAAACTGAAATATCATCGGGTATCAGCCGGCCCTTGAGCTGATCAAGCCGGGCGATGATCGATTGCGAAATCGTCACCGCGTTGGCCCCGGCACGCTTGGCAATGGCAACCGACACGGCAGGCACCTGTGTCAGCCCTGTTACCTTGCCATCCGAATCCACATGCCCACCCTCACGGATCGGACTTATCTGCCAGACACGGCTCTCGATCGGCTTTGAATCGACCACGACCTTGGCGACATCGCGCACATAGACCGGCCGGCCATCGCGCGTCGTCATCAATAAGAGGCCGATATCGGGAATGCCCTGCAGCGTCTGACCGGCAACAACCGGCACCGATTGGTTGGCATCGCGCACGTTACCAGCGAGGAACGCCCGGTTCGCTTCCTTCACCTTGCCCACGAGCTGGGCCAGCGTGATGCCATAAAGCGCCAGCTTCTTGGGATCGGGTTCGACACGGATCTGGTCAGGCCGCCCACCGGAAAGATAGGACAGGCCGACGTTGTCGAGCTTGGCCAATTCAGTGCGCACGTCGTCCGCCAGATGGTAAAGGCGGGCGTCATTCCAGTTTTGGGCAACGTCGGGCTTGGGCGCCAGCGTCGCCACGACGATCGCCACATCGTCGATCCCGCGCCCGACAATCAACGGCTCGGCAATGCCCACCGGGATACGATCCATGTTGGCGCGCACCTTGTCGTGCACGCGCAAGATGGCATTGTCGGCCTCAGTCCCCACCAGGAAGCGCGCGGTGACGACCACGCGATCATCCTGCGTCTGGCTGTAGACGTGTTCGACACCGTTGATGGACTTGACGATGGTTTCAAGCGGCTCGGTAACAAGGCGCACCGCATCCTGCGCGCGCAGACCGTCGGCATTGACCATGATGTCAACGAGTGGAACGGAAATCTGCGGTTCCTCCTCGCGCGGCAGATTGACCAACGCGATAAGGCCCAACGCCAGCGACGCAAGCAGCAACAGCGGCGTCAGCGGCGAGCCGATGAAGGCGCGCGTAAGGCGACCTGAGATGCCAAGGTTCGCCGGTTCTCCGGCACCGCTGTGAGAAGAGTTCTGTTGGCTCATGGCTTGACGATCTCATCACCGGGATTGAGACCACCGAGCACCTCGACACCTTCGCTGCCGTCTGCGAGCACCGTCGCAGGCCCCAGCTGCACGATCACGTCAGACACGCGAGCTTTCCCGCGCGCCACCTTGACGAAGTCGTAGCCATAGCGCGTCGCCACCAGCGCGCGCGGGATCACCATACCACGCCGCATGCCGACCGAGATGTAGACCAGAACCCGCTCGCCAACGAAGTAGTCTCCCAGGCCCTTGACGCTGGCATCCGCAACGACGCGGCCACCCTGCAACTCCGGATAGACCTGAGTAATTTCACCCTTGATCAGAGGCTGTCCCGAATTGTCGAGGCTGCGCCGCCCAACCTGAACGCTATCGCCCTTGTTGATGAAGCGCGCGTGCCGTTCGGGCAACTCGAGCCGCAGGACATACTGGTTGCCGGCGATCGTCGCCAAGCTTTCGCCCG
>JAXGRZ010000284.1:0-1940 GCA_040765305.1 Hyphomicrobiaceae bacterium
AGTATGCCACCTTCTTATGCCACGTCCAGGCTGATTCGCCGTGGCGGCGCTGCTGGCGCACGTATGGCACGCTCGCGCGCCGGAAACCCAACCAGAAAATCTGTGCGATAAGCGAACTGCGGCTTTCGCTCATTTGTAGCAAGGCATTTCTGAACGGAAGGTTGCAGGCAAAAATGTCCACGCCACCGGGTGGCATTTCGGGTACGACATAGCGACGATAAAGAGCCCAGAACAGCGTAGCCTGCCAACGCTGCCACAGCGGGTCATTCCGCAACGTACGCTCTGCGACGACGACGTCGGCCGCGCCGGCCGACAAGAGCGAGTGCATGCGCGGCACCAGTTCAGGAGGCTCTTGCAGATCGGCCGCCATGACAGCGAAGAGGTCGCCACGTGCATGCTCAAGCCCAGCCCGCACTGCGGCAAAAGCACCAAAATTGCGTGTCAGCAGTACCAAAGTGGCCGTAAGACCCGAGGCTGGCAGGCGATCACGCAGAATGTCGTAGCAGCGATCGGGGCTGCCATCCACGACAAACACGATTTCAAGCTGCGTTGCCAAAGTGCGCTCCATATCCTGAAGTGCGGCCAGCAGATCAGGCAACGATGCCTCGTTGCGGTAAACCGGAATCACCAGGCTGAGCATTGATGCCGCCCCCTAACCACGAAAGAAGCCACGCACCGCCAGAATGACCTGCTCGACCTGCGGTGACGACAGACCGGGACAACAGGGCAAAGACAGCACCTCGGCGCACGCCGCCTCCGTGGCAGGCAGCGACGGCGATTGACCCACACGGACGGGCTGCTGGTGGTCGGACACTGGGTAGTGAATGGCGCAAGCCACACCATGTTGAGTCAGGTAGGCCTGCAACTCCGATCGGCGCGGCGTCCGCACGACGTAGAGGTGCGCAACATAGTCGTCGTTCATTGAAGCGGGCAACTCAAGCGGCAAGTCCGCGAAAGCAACGTTGTACCGCTGGGCAATGGCGCGCCGCGCCGCGTTGGCGTCATCCAGGTGATGCAGCTTGGCGAGCAGCACAGCCGCCTGCAGCTCGTCCAGCCGGCTGTTGCAGCCCCCCGCCAGCACAACCTCATATTTGGCACGCCAACCATACTGGCGCAATGCCCGCACCCGCTCCGCAAGCTCCCGATCGTTCGTGGCGACCAGGCCGCCATCACCCAAGGCACCGAGATTCTTGGTTGGATAGAAGCTGAAGCATCCCATGCGGCCCCACGCCCCTGCCTTGCGCCCGCCGCGCGCTGCGCCATGAGCTTGCGCGCAATCCTCGATCATCGGGACACCAGCGGACTCGCAGATACTGCCAATGCGCTCCACCTCTCCCATCTGCCCATAGAGATGCGTCAAAACGACGGCAGCGACCGGGCCTGACTCCAGCGCCACCTCCACTGCCGTGGGCGAAAGCGTAAGGTGACGTGGTTCGACGTCGGCATAGAGCGGTTCAGCGCCAGCCTGCGCTATGGCGGTGCTGGCATAGCAGCCCGCGTTCGCCACCGTGAGTACACGCGAACCAGGGCCGACACCTAGTGCGCGCAAAGCCAGCGTCAAGGCGTCCGTCCCATTGCCGACTCCCACTGCGCAGCCCACGCCCAGGTAACGCGCGAAGGAAGCCTCGAACGCCTGCACCTGCGGCCCGAGCACATACTGACCGCTGTTCACCACATCCTGAATACATGCGCCCAGATCGACGCCAAAATTGGCTCCTGAAGCACAAAAGAATGGCACCATGGCTTGGCTCATCTCATACCCTTATATCGATCTTGAAGGATCGCCTAGCAGCCGCTGCAAGTACGCGCCGTACCCGCTCTTGGCCAGCGGCTGAGCCAGGCGCTCGAGCTGCGCGTCGTCGATGAAGCCCTTGCGCCAGGCGATCTCTTCCGGGCAGGCGATCTTCAGGCCCTGGCGGCGCTCCAGCGTGGCGATGAAC
>JAXGRZ010000285.1:0-1929 GCA_040765305.1 Hyphomicrobiaceae bacterium
CCGCCTAACCGGCCGCCACATAAGAAAATGCGCCATCCTTCTTTTCAACGCGCCCAATTCCGGGACACGGCAGGTGATATCCAATCACGCGCGTTTTTTCCGTGGCAAGCTTGTCGAGAAGTTTCTTGCGTGTCGCAACCGCAAGCTCGGGCACGTGATCAGCTGCCGGACGCCACTCGGGATAGGCGAACGAAATGATCGGATGGGTCAACGCATCGCCGAGCACAACAAGCGTTTCTCCACCGCTGGCAAGTTCGAGAGACATGTGCCCCTGGGTGTGGCCAGGGGTATCGAATGCGATTATCCCCGGCACGATCTCCTGCCCGGCCTTGAACCGCTCAGCCTTGGTTTCGATGCCCGCAATGTTGCGGCGTGCCGCCGGCACGAAGGAGGCGCGGTCGGCCGGCAATCCCTTCTCCGCATCATCGGAAATCCAATAGTCCCATTCCGCAGCACCCAGCAGATAAGTCGCATTGGGAAAGCGTGGGCTGTCTTCGAAATCGTCCAGCGCTCCCCACAGATGATCGGGATGGCCGTGCGTGAAGACAACCTTCGTCACCGCATCCGCCGAAATTCCAGCCGCTTCCAGGTTGGCCGAAAGCTTGCCTGCCGTTGGCATGAAGTTCGGACCCGAACCGGCATCGATGAGAATGAGATCCGAACCGGTTTTGATCAGCGTCACGTTGGTCGGCGGTTGCGCCATGTCCCCGCTTGTCCCCGCGGCGGCAAGCGCGGCAGCACGCTCAGCAGCCGGAGCATCGGGAGCAGCCAAACGCGCCGGCAGCATCAGGTGACCATCGGAGACGACCGTGATCTCGAAATCGCCAAGCTTGAAAGAATGCGCGTGTTGCGTGGCGGCCTGCGCCGGCGCGCTAGCCCAGATCGAGTGAGCGAGCGCACCACTGACCGCCAACCCGGCCATGGCTCCTGCACCACCAAGAAGATGTCGTCTCGAGATGTCGGTGCGCGGCAAGTTTATCCGTGTCCGGCTTTTGTACTGCCCGATTTTCTGGTGCTGTTTATCGACCACTTGTTGCTTCCTCCACTGACAAAAACCTGCATCCAAATACGACGCATTCAACCTAAACAATGCATTCGAATTCTACGAACTGCAATTATTTACGCCCGCACACCACCGCCAGCGCTTCTGCGCAATGAGTGTCAGCGCTCCAGGGCAACTGTGTTCTGCTCGCCTCGCATGCAATGCCTTGCGCGACCATCGCTATCATCCCCCCGCTTCGAACCGGCGTTGCATCGTGTGCACGTTCATGGACCAGCCGCCGGCCCGGTGAACTCACTCGAATGGCCCGGTCGTCCGCAACGCATCTGAAGCAGATACTCTTGAAGGAGAAACTGAATGTCGACCAAACCCCTGGCAGCCGAATTCATCGGTACGTTCGCGCTTGTATCAGCGACGTGCGGTTCGGCGCTGTTTTCCGCACCCTCGGGCGGCGGCCTCGTCGCGGTGGCAATCGCCATCGGGCTATCGGTGTTGATGATGGCTTACGCCGTCGGCCACATTTCGGGTGGCCATTTCAATCCCGCTGTGACCATTGGGCTCGTCGCGGGTGGCCGCTTTGATGCGGCCAAGGCGCCCGGCTATATCATCGCACAGGTCCTGGGCGGCGTTGCCGCGGCGGCAGTCTTCGGCGTCATCCTCAACGGCTATCTTGGAAACGGGCCGGTCACGTTCAACACGTTCGCTGCCATCTCCAACAATTTTGGCGAGCCTGGCGGATTTTCAGCGCTGGCCGTGTTCGTGACCGAAGTCGTCATCACCGGCCTGTTCGTCATCGTCATCATGGGCGCGACATCGCCACGTGCTCCTGCTGGTTTTGCGCCACTTGCAATCGGCGTGGCGCTGATGGTGCTGCATCTGGCCTCGATCCCCGTCACCAATGCCTCGCTCAATCCGGCGCGCTCCACCGC
>JAXGRZ010000286.1:0-1895 GCA_040765305.1 Hyphomicrobiaceae bacterium
AATCATATTGCTTCAGTTTTCACCCGATCGCTTTATATCCCCAATGCTTCACTCGATTTCACCATCGAGATCAATACGATGTCTACATGAAACGGTTTTTCGCTTTGTAGCAAAGGACTTAATCGATTCTATTCGCTATCGGCTTGTGCGCAACCAAAAAATAGCCCAATGGATATGACCTTGACGTCCTTGCAGAAAAGCGCTTGCCCAACCTGGTTCCATCAATCAAGGCGACAATGTTTTGAATTGCGCCAGCCGTCAGCTTTCCTATCGCTGGAATGCGCGCGATATGCTTGGCCAGAAAATCAGCGAGCACATGCAGACTCCCACCTATAGGATCCAGCAATTTCACTTCCAGGCCAGCTTTTGCCGCATGGTGGCGCAGCGCAAACTCGGTATAGCGGCCGTAGTCGTGCGGCGCTTCATGAATGCCGTACATGAATGGCACGTTCATGACGAGGCAACCACCTGGCGAAAGCACACGCGCTATCTCAGACCACAAGAGCCACGGATCTGGAACGTGCTCAAGCACGTCTGACAGCAGCACCGTGTCAAATGATGCGTCCGGAAATGGTAGTGGTCGGCTCAGATCGACCTCCGGGTCAAGATACGGGCTTGCATGGACAGATTGCGGCCAATCTACGCAGACGACCGAGTCCACATGCCCTCGGTACACCTCATACAAGGGCGCTTTGCCGCATCCCAGATCGATCAGTCGGCCCCGTGCGACGCGCGGCAACTCCCTCGCGTAGAACACCGCAACGCAATCGGTAATCAGGCGAGAACCGATACCGACCTCGCGGGGATCGCGAGAAGCGGCAAGCTGCCCGCGTTTCCACACATATTTGGAAGGGACCCAACGATCAGCATTGCGCATTGCTGGCTGTTAGACGAAATATTGAAAAAATTGCTTGATGGAAATCGGATTCTCGCCGATGTCCCTCCGGATCGGGTGAGGTTGCCCCACCGTTCGGGGTTCATTTCGCACGGTTCGTGCCACCACCCAACTTGACGCGCCCACTGCGCAACATTCTGGGGCACCACCGCTACCAGGCATCCACAAAGCGCCGCCCACCCGCCGCCACGCGCGCCCCCGCCAGCCCACGCGCCAGCCAGGCGCGGGTGTCGGCCGGGTCGATCACCGCGTCGATCTCCAGCGTGGTGGCCATGTTCATCGCTTCGCCGTGCGCGTACTGGCGCGCCAGCAGCTTGGCGAACAGGGCGTCGCGCTCGGGGCCTTCGGGCGCGGCGGCCAGCTCCTTGCGAAAGCCCAGGCGCACGTAGCCTTCCAGCCCCATGCCGCCGAACTCGCCGGTGGGCCAGGCGACGGTGAACAGCGGCGCGTGAAAGCTGCCGGCCGTCATGCCCATGGCGCCCAGGCCGTAGCCCTTGCGCAGCACCACGCTGAAGCAGGGCACGCGCAGGGCGGCGGCGGTGACGAACATGCGGCTGACGTGGCGCACCTGGGCGGTCTTTTCCACCTCGGGGCCGACCATGAAACCGGGCGTGTCGACCAGGCTGACGATGGGCAGGCCGTGCGCGTTGCACAGTTGCATGAAGCGCGCGGCCTTGTCGGCCGCCGGCGCGTCGATGGCGCCGCCCAGGTGCAGGGGGTTGTTGGCCAGCAGGCCCACGGGGCGGCCTTCGATGCGCGCCAGCGCGGTGTGGATGCCGATGCCGAAGCCCGTGCGCAGCGGCAGCAGGCTGCCCTGGTCGGCCAGGCCTTCCATGGCCTTGCGGGTGTCGTACACGCGCAGGCGGTTTTCGGGCACCACCTGGCGCAGCGCGCGCGGGTCGGGCGCGATCCAGTCCTTGAGCCGGCCCTGGAAGAAGGACAGGTAGTGGCGCGCGGCGGCCACGGCCTGCGGCTCGTCATCCACCAGCACGTCGATCAC
>JAXGRZ010000287.1:0-1872 GCA_040765305.1 Hyphomicrobiaceae bacterium
ATGAAGTCCGTGTGCTTCTCCGGCACAAAGTCGAGTTGACTCTGGGTGCCGAGCAAGAACCCCTTGCCCGAAAAGCCACCCGAACCAATGGCGATCTTGGATTGAGCAATGTGATAACCCGCGCCGAGCGGATCGAGATCGGGATTGAGAAACGTCTCGATGCGACGGCGCTGGTAATCGTGCAGATTGTCCCAGATGAAAGGCGCCGCCGCGACCGCGCCCGCGACGCCTGCCAGAAAATAAAAAAGAGAGACGCCCGACAAGAACATGAGCGACAAGCCCACCACCGCAAACAACATTGCCGTGCCCAGATCGGGCTGACGCAGCGTTAGCACGACCGGCAGCGCGATCATGACCAATGGAATTGCCACCCACAGCGGGCGGGAGACGCGCTGAACGGGCAGCCATTGATAGTAGCGCGCCAACGCGGCCACGAGCGTGAGCTTCATCAGTTCGGAAGGCTGAAACGTCATGCCGCCAAAACTCAGCCATCTGCGCGCACCAAGCGCTTCGGTGCCAAAGAATGGAACCAAAGCCAACGCAATGACGGCAATCGCATAAGTCGGATAGGCGGCCCGCAACCAAACTTCGGTGCGCACCATAGCCATCACCAGAATGATCGCAGCGCCGATCAAGAACCGCAACGCATGGCGTTCCGCCCAAGGCTGAAATGACCCGCCCGAAACCGAATAGAGCGCAGCACAACCGATCGAAGCAATCATGCCGGCGACGATCAACACGGGCCAATTGACGTGCCACAGCTTAGCTGTGAGCGTCTGCGGCGTCGTTGGACCCGACGAGTACGACATGGCGCGCTCCTAACCCTGATCCGAATTTTGACGGTCGACGTCGCGGCCTTGCGCGCCTCCCCCAGGTAGCGAACCCACAGGGTCAATCTGCAAAACGCTGTCGAGCACGTCCCGCGCCAAGGGAGCTGCCACGGCGCCCCCCGCACCACCATGCTCGATTACAACAGCGACCGCATAGCGCGGGTCATCGGCAGGCACATAGCCTACGAACAGTGCGTGATCGCGTTTCTCCCAAGGCAGATCGTCTTGTGGCGCATTCGCAGAATGGGAATGAACCTGCGATGTCCCAGTCTTGCCGGCAACCAATGGCTTGCCCTCGCCGAGCGCGGCGTTGCGCCCGGTGCCGCCGTCTTCGTTGACAACGGCACGCAGACCGTCGCGCACAGCTTTCAATTTGGCCTCGTCCAATCCCAGCAACGGGAAATCCCCAGCGCGCGGATTGTCCGAATATTTGATGATCGACGGATCCACAAAGCGCCCCGTCGCCAGCCGCGACGCCATGACGGCAAGTTGTAGCGGATTGGCCAACATGTAGCCCTGGCCGATGCCCGCCAAAACCGTTTCGCCCGCGAGCCAGCCGGCGTTCAATTTGCCCCTTTTCCAATCCGGATCGGCCACCAGTCCGGCCTTTTGCTGAGGCAGTCCGCAATTGTAAACCTGACCCAGCCCCAACATGCGGGCCATGTCCGCGATCGCATCTATGCCCAGGCGCCTAGCAAGTTCGAAAAAGTAGACATCGCAACTCTCGCGCAACGCTTCATGCATACTGACGGGACCATGACCGCCGCGCTTCCAACAGCGGTAACGATGGTCGGCAAGATCGAAATAGCCGCGGCACGTCACCTTATCTTCAGGCCTGATGGCGCGCATGTGCAGGCCCGCAAGAGCGGTTGCCATCTTGAACGTGGAACCGGGTGGATACTGCCCGCCGATCGCACGATTGAGCAGCGGCTTCTCCTTGTCGGCGACGAGCTGCCGCCAAGCCGTGTCATCCGTAGCATCCATTATCAAAGCCGGGTCGTAAGAAGGCGTAGAGGCCATGGCGACGATCTCGCCGCCCTTC
>JAXGRZ010000288.1:0-1869 GCA_040765305.1 Hyphomicrobiaceae bacterium
GAGCGTGCAGTCCTCACTCGTCATGCTGCCCATTCATGCGTTCGGCTCGCAAGAGCAGAAGCAGAAATATCTGCCCGGGCGGGCTGCCGGAGAGTTGATCGGCTGCTTCGGCCTTACCGAACCCAACCACGGCTCCGATCCTGGCTCGATGACAACGCGCGCCAAGGCCGTTGACGGCGGCTGGCGGCTCAATGGTGCCAAGACCTGGATTTCCAATTCGCCCATCGCCGACGTATTCGTGGTCTGGGCCAAGACCGATGATGGCACGATCCGCGGCTTCATCCTCGAAAAAGGCATGAAGGGTCTGTCGGCACCGGCCATCCACGGCAAGATCGCGTTGCGTGCCTCGATCACCGGTGAGGTGGTGATGGACGATGTGCTGGTTGGCGCCGATGCGATGCTGCCGGGCGTGTCGGGCCTCAAAGGGCCGTTCACCTGCCTCAACGCGGCGCGCTATGGCATCGCGTGGGGCGCGCTGGGTGCTGCGGAAAGCTGCTTTCAGATTGCGCGCCAGTATGTGCTCGACCGCAAGCAGTTCGGGCGCCCGCTTGCCGCCAATCAGCTGATCCAGAAAAAGCTGGCCGATATTGAGACCGAGATCGGTATCGGCCTCCTCGCGTGTCTGCGGCTCGGGCGCATGAAGGATGCGGGCACGGCCGCGCACGAGGTGACCTCGATCGTCAAGCGCAACTCTTGCGGCAAGGCGCTGGAGATTGCCCGCGTTGCGCGCGATATGCTCGGCGCCAATGGCGTCTCCGACGAGTTCGATGTGATGCGTCACATGGTCAACCTGGAGGCGGTCAACACCTACGAGGGCACGCACGATGTGCATGCGCTCATCCTCGGCCGCGCCATCACCGGCATTGCCGCGTTCAACGGCTGAGCCCGGGAACATCGTTTGGGAAAAACATCGCCAGCCGAGATGGCTTAGCCTGAGAGCAGTTCAGCTCATGCATGTCGCACAAAAGTGCGCAGCGGTTTTGCGATGACGACATGTATAATAGCAAAGACTTAAAGCGTCAGTAGCGAATCTGAAAGATCGCGACACGCTTTAGGTCTGGCCGCTTCGGCGTGCGCTCAATGTGCTGCGGTGTCGCCGCCTTCAAGCTTGATCGCCTCAGGTTCGATCGCCACCAGCTTGCGATCCCAGTCGCGCCATCCGTCGGTGCCTTCGGGGAACCAGTAGAGCCGGGTATAGCCGAGCCGTCCGGCGCGCTTCATGGTGTTCCACGACATCCAGCAATCGGCATGGCAAAATATGATCAGCGGGTGTGCCTTGTCGCCGCCGCTGAGCCGGGCAAGCTCCTGGCGAAAGAAGCGCTCGACGTTCGCGTCGATCACTCCGCGTCCCACCTCCGGCAGCCAGACCGCTCCAGGCAGGCTGTCGTGGGGTTTGGAATTACGCCAGCGTCCCGTTGCCGGGTCGTAACCGGCGCCCGTGATCGGTGAGACGTCAACCAGCACGGCTTTTTCCTGTGCCACCAGCTGGTCGATGTCATCAATCCAGACGCGCTTGCCGACGGGAGGCGTGTCGGGCACCGCGGCCTGATAGCGCTCCGTCCTGTAGCCGGTGACAGGATCGATGTGATCGTGAAGCGGATCGGCGTTGGTCGTGACAGGAAAAACCCCAAGCCCGAGCACGATGAGGCAGGCCGCCAGCGCCCCGCTCAGCCGGTTGCGGGCGTCGTGTGCACGATCGGGAGGGGAAACATTCATTTCGGTTTCGGCTTGATGGCAACGCCCCAGGGATAGCGGCCAACGGTTACGGACTTGACCGCCTGCAACTTGGCAACGTCGATGAACGTTACGTCGTTGGAAACCCCGTTGGTCGAGAGCAGCAGGTCTTCCTCAGGCGTCAAGGCCAGATGC
>JAXGRZ010000289.1:0-1766 GCA_040765305.1 Hyphomicrobiaceae bacterium
CGTGCCCGGCGGACAGGGGCCGTCCGTGCCAGGGTATGAGGCAAGAGAGGGCTTTATCGTGATAATGCGCACTGCCATCGTGGTGGCGGCAGCTTTGTCGTGCACTGCCTGCGCCAAGGAAAAGGTGATGCAGCCGATGGGTCTTGGCTACTATGGTCAGATCGAACATCAAGATGCACAACTTGGAGGCGCAACACCAGCCACAGCCACGGCGCTGAAACGGCTCTCGGGCACTCGCAACCCTAAAATGAAGCAGACCCTGGGCGGCAAAATCCTGTCGGCGATCGCCCTGGAGCGCATCACCGGCCGCAAGCCCGACCCGCGCCGCTTCAACGAATTGCATTGAATAAGATTTGGTAGGGTGAAGCCTGATCGCTGCAATGCTGCCGACGCAGAAACCTACTTCAAGATCACATACGCCCAGTCCGAGGTCCGATAGCCGTCCTGCTTCCAGATGTGCGTCCAAGGCGCTTTCAACACCTTCGCCTGCGCCAGCGCCTGCACGGCCTTGGGATAACCGGCAAAGTTCCGCTCCACGGTGCTGAGTGGAACGGCCGCACCCCAAACAAAAGCCTGAGCGGCGCCGGCAACTTCAGGGCGCTGCGGAGTAAAGCTGCGTGGGCCCACGAGGACAAACCGCGCCTGCGGGAAATAGGGGCGCAAATTGCCCCCGATCTCATCGTCGGCGACTGTGATCGTACCAGCATCGTCAAAGCCGTCGGAGCGCAACGACTGGGCCAGTGTTGCATAGGGAATTCCCCACCGGCATTTGCCGCACACCGGATCGTGGATGAACATGTTGGCCAGACGCACAACGAGTGCGAGCACCGCAATGCCCAGCGCCACACGCACCAAAACCGGCCGGCGTTGGCCAGCGCGCACCGAGCGCTGCGCGACCGACATGATCCAGATCACGCTGGTCACGTAGAGCGGCATCAGCACATGCATGGCATAATTGCCAATGCCGAACACCAGGCCGCCCAGGATCGACAGCCCAATGCCCGCGAGCATCGTCGTCACGACAAGCCGCTGCAAATCAGCCGGACCGTCCTGGCATGCGCGCGCAAAGACATCGCGCACGTCGGCCCAGGCACGCGCGAGATAGCCGGGAAATACCGCGGGCACGATCACGATCAATGGCGCCAGATACATGAACGGTCCGCGCACACCATCCTTCACGCCAATCAGCGCATCGTGAAGATGGCCGCGTGTGCTGGGCAGGAAGAAATAATTCAGATGCGCCGGATCGCTCACCACCCACACAAGGAACGGCGAGGCGATCGCAACTGCCAGCCCCGCTGCGACGACGAGCATGGGCTTGACGAGCGCCCGCCGCAGCGCCGGCTGCATCGCCACAGCTGTCCACAGGCACATCTGATAGACGGTGTAGTTGGGCTCGGTCAGCATACCAAGCCCGCTGATCACCCCGAACACCACGTAGTCGCGCGCCCGGCCGTGATCATAAAGCCTGAGCAGGGCCCACAGCGTTGCCGTTACCGCCACCATCGCCAAGACTTCGTGCGTGAAGCCTTCATGGTAGCGCCAGGCAATCTGGTAGATCAGCGCCAGCGATTCGACCGTCACCAGCGCCCAGATCCGGTCCTTGAGGATGCGGTAGGCCGAAAGATACAAAAACACCACCGTCGCCGTCAGCGCCGCGTACTTGATGAAAAGAAACGAGATGAGCTGCGGCCCGGTCAGCTGCTGCACGCCATAGAGCACCCAGTCGTAGAGCGGCGGCTGGCGCGGGTAATAACCGGCGTGAA
>JAXGRZ010000029.1:0-18975 GCA_040765305.1 Hyphomicrobiaceae bacterium
ATGGATGCGGGGCTTTCCGCGGTTGCAGCAACGGCGCGGCGGCTTGGCGTGCAATCGGAGCTGCGCCAGGATGCATCGATGGCGCTGGGCACCTCGGAGGTGACGCTGCTGGAACTGGTCGGTGCTTACGGCGCGTTTGCCGATGGCGGGATCCAGGTGGAGCCGTATATCATCCGTCGCGTGCGGTTGAATACCGGGCGCGAGCTTTATGCCCGAGGCGCGGAGCCGCGCCGGCGCGTCATCGCGCTTGCCGAGGTTGGTGCGCTCAATGACATGCTCAATTCCGCGCTAGTTGCCGGCACCGGGCGGCGCGCCGCATTGCCGCGACATCCCGCGGCCGGCAAGACCGGGACGACGCAGGATTTCCGAGATGCCTGGTTCGTCGGCTACACCGCGCAAATGACAACCGGCGTGTGGGTCGGAAACGATGACGGAACGCCGATGCGCGCGGTCATGGGCGGCAACCTCCCGGCACTCATCTGGCGCTCGGTGATGCTCGAAGCCCACAAGGATCTGCAACCCATGCCGCTGCCGGGAACCGCACCCGGCGATGCGGTAGCAAGCCGTTTCGGGCCGATGCCTGTGGTGCATTCGAGGCCGACGCAGCAACTGCCGTGGCTTGCTTCGCATGGCTCGTCCGCGGCTTCTGGGGTGATGGCCGAGAAACGCTTCCCCTCGCAAGTGATTGCCGATCTGCGCAGCAAGCGGCGTGCACCCGTTGCCGCACCTCTCCCCTCACGTTCGCCTGGACGAGAAAATACCCCCGCGATTGCCAGCGCACCTGGTGGTGGTCGCGTGTTCGGGCAGCGCCTCATCATCGAACCGCCCAAGGCTGGCGGTGCGGGCACGCGCCAGCCAAAGGCATTGGCCCATCCAACAGAGCAGATCAGCGAGGATTTCCTGGCGCGCATCCTGGTGCGGAATGATGGTGGGCATGGACGAGCGCTTGCCGATGCCGGCAATGGTTTTGATCCAGATGCCATCCAGCGCCAGCTCGAAGCATTGCCGGAGCGCCCACCCAGCGGCGGGCCTCTATCAAAAAGCGGCCGGATGGCACTGGGTGCGAGCCAATAGAGAACCATGCCCGCTGTCAGTCGAGCCGTTCGATCTGCTGTAGACGCCGTCGCAGTGCTGCGGCTTCGCGTGCCGCCTGTGCCTGCTCCTTGCTGGAGAAGATGTGCGGGGCAACGGAGCGTTCGTTCAAGGCGTCCTGCATCTTCATGCGCATGAAGGCGCTCGTCGTATAGCGTGATCTCGATGCATAGTAGTTCTTCAACAGATAGTCGACCATGGCCGCGTATTCATCAGGAAGATCATCGGCAACGCGGCAGCCGTCGAGGTTGACGACCGCATTGACGCGTCGACCCGCTTCCTGGCAGGCCTTGACGATGACCTTCTGCAGATCTTCGATGTCGGAGCGCTTGCGTACGGCCCATCCCTCCAGATTGATAAAGAGGAGATTGCGCTTGGCGTCGTAGGTGACACGCTCGGCAAGCTTCACGTTGAACAGATCGTCAGCCAGATTCATCGGTTCGTCGATGAAGAGGCGCTGATCCATGGATATCGGCTTCTTGACGATGGGCGTGAAATCCATATGCGCCAGGATATTGCGATCGATATCGATGCCAGGTGCGACCTCGGTGAGTTCCAAGCCTTCGGGTGTCAATGCGAAGACGCAGCGCTCGGTGACGTAGATGACGGGTTGGCGCTTGCTTTGTGCATAGGAACCCGAAAAGGTGATCTGCTCGACAGCCCTGACGAATTTGCGCGTCTTGCCTTCGTTGACGATTTTCAGGCGACCACCCTCGATGGCGATCTTGAGGCCGCCGGCGGTGAAGGTTCCGGCAAAGACGACGGCACGGGAGTTCTGCGAGATATTGATGAAACCGCCGCAACCGTTGAGCCGTCCGGCAAAACGGGAGGTGTTGACATTGCCCGCTTCGTCGCATTCGGCCATGCCAAGGCAGGTCATGTCGAGGCCGCCGCCATCATAGAAGTCGAACATCTGGTTCTGGTCGATGATCGAATGCGCGTTGGCCGATGAGCCGAAATTGGAGCCGCCGGCCAGCACGCCACCGACGGCGCCGGCTTCGGTCGTCATGGTGATGTGCGGCGTTACCTTCTCCTCGTTGGCGACCGCGGCAATGCCGTCGGGAGCACCGACGCCCAGATTGATGACGCCGTTGGGTGGGAGCTCGAAGGCGGCGCGCCGGGCAATGATCTTGCGCTCGTCCAATGGCATCTTCGCCATGCCCTCGACGGGGATGCGGATCTCGCCGGCGAGTGCGGCGTTATACATGACGCCATAGTTCATGCGGTGCATTTCAGGCGGATCGGCAACCACCACGCAGTCGACAAGGATGCCCGGTATCTTGACGCTCTTGGGTGGAATAGAGCCGTGCTCGACGATGCGCTCTACCTGGACGATGACGAGGCCCTTGTTGGAATGGGCCGCCATCGCCTGCGCCATGGCGTCCAGGATGAGCGGCTCTTTTTCCATCGAGATGTTGCCGAACGGGTCGGCGCTGGTGCCGCGGATGAGCGCGACGTCGATGCGTGTCGCCTTGTAGAACAGCCACTCATCGCCTTCGACATCGAGCAGCTTGACGATGTCTTCCTGGGTCACGGTATTGACCTTGCCACCACCGAAACGGGGATCGACGTAGGTATGCAGCCCGACTTTCGAGAACAGGCCCGGCTGGCCGCCCGCGCAGGCACGGTAGAGCTGCGAGATGATCCCCTGGGGGAGATTGTAGCCGCAGATGCGGTTTTCCTGGGCCGCCTTGGCGACGCCCGGCATGCGGCCGAAGTTGGCGGCGATGACGCGTTTGAGCATGCCGTCGTGATGAAAGCGGCCGGTGCCTAATCCCTTGCTGTCGCCGGCGCCCGCACACATGACGAGGGTGAGATCGCTGGGGTGCTTGGTCTCGACGTAACGCTTTTCCAACGCCGCGTGGAGCGCCTCTGGAATACAGCTTTGAACGAAGCCTGTGGTGGTGATGACGTCGTTATCGCGAATGAGCGCGATCGCTTCATCGGCGGTGATGACCTTGTTCTTCATTCTTGGGTGCTTCCCCTCGATCGCTGCTCATTTGAACGGGCTGCTGGCATGCCAGAAGTCCGTGTGATCGCAACGTTTTTTGCTTGTTGACGGGGCGAGCGTACTTGAGTGTGTGGGGGCTGCGCAACCATATCCAGGGCTGCTGACCTGCGGAGCGCGTCACTTGCTATGAAGGTTCAGCCTATCAGCCCGAAAAGGGGTGGTGCGGATGTGGCTGGGCGTGCCGCTATTGTTGGGGTCTGGATTCCAGCCCGCCTTTCTCACAGGGGTATGGGTCGTCATTGCGCTGGCGCGAGAGCGACCCGCAAGGAGGGAGGCGGGCTAACGGCGGCGCTTGATTGTGCTGGGTCCGTAACGGTGCAAATCCATTCCATAGATGTGCAGCCATTGGCGCGCTTCGTCCATCTGCGGCATGGTGCGGCGCACAAGCTGCCAGAAGCGAGGGCCGTGATTCATCTCTTTGAGATGGGCGACCTCGTGGGCGGCGACGTAATCAAGGATCAAGGGTGGCGCCAGGATCAAGCGCCAGGAGAAGGACAACGTTCCGGTCGTCGAACATGAACCCCAGCGACTTGACTGGTCGCGCACGGTAATGCGCTTGGCGGTGAGACCAAGATTGGTTGCATGGTTCATGACGCGCTCATCAAGGTCACGCCGGGCTTCCCCGAACAGCCAATCGGTGAGCCGTGGCGCGGCATATTCAATGGGTCCAGAGACCTGAAGGGTCGCGTAGCTGGCTTGTGATGGGTCGGTTGTGCGCCGTTCGCCGGCGGCGATGCGCCTGACGCGCGGACCGCGATCACGAACGCCGGTGAAGTGCAGCGTGTGTGGCTTGCCGCGCAACGGCACGACGGCACCGAGCTCAAAATCAATAGGCTCAGGAATAGAGCCTAGGCGCTCGCGCACCCAGTCGATGTTGCGGTGTAGGAAAGAACCTGCCTCGAGCAGGTTGCAGCGCATGGGAACGGTGACGATCACCGCGCGTCGCGTTTGTGATACCCGGAGCGTCAAGCGGCGTGCCGCGGGATGGCGACGCACTTCCACATCGGCGCCCAGATCGGACAGCGCCGGGGTTTGCAGCTTCGATGGCGCGGCGGCCTTCGCCTTGGCCATGTGGTTTCCCTGATGATATTGATGTCGCGAGTGTGCGCGCCATACGCAAAAGAACAATTGGCCCTCATGGGCTGATATCATTCAGCTGAACCAGTCAGCTGTTCGTGCAGCGCGTGTGATCATACTAAAACCACCTATCAACATCGCGCTGCATTCGGCCAGCACCATTCAACACAACGGTGCGCGATAGGCCGCGGCTGTGGCGCAATCGCCCCATAAGTGGCGGTTGAAAGGGAAGAACAGGCTCTTTTGTTTGTATTACTCTTTTTGTATTTCTCTTAATGATTGATATTGCGAGCCGCTCTTTGCACAGGTTGGCCGGATGCATTTCATCCGATCTATTCCCAAATATACATAGCTATCATGAGTGCTTCACGTGCAGGCTCAGGGCTTGTCGATGGCGGCCTTGCGTGAGCCGTCGTCAGGGGCCTTGGCAAAGGTGAAGGCTGCTGAAGACGGGTCAATGGTTGGTGATGCTTTTGCATCCTGTGCCCGCGCAACTGCTTCCTTGTTGCTCACGTGAGGCTCAAGGGGAATACATTCACGGCGCGGATCGAAGGAGCGCATGAACTGGGCAATTCGTGGCGCGATGTCGGCACGGAAACGCGATCCGTTGAAGATGCCGTAGTGACCGACGCCCGGACACTCGTAATGATACTTCATTCCAGCGGACAGGTTGCAGGCGAGGTCGAGCGCGGCGCGGCACTGACCAATCCCGGTGATGTCGTCTTTCTCACCCTCGATCGTCATGATGGCAACGCGGCGAATATCGGCGACGTCGATGCGCCGCCCGCGGTGGATGAACTCACCCTTCGGCAAGGCGTGGCGAACGAAGACCGTGTCGATGGTTTGCAGATAGAACTCAGCAGTGAGGTCCATGACGGCCAAGTATTCATCATAGAACTCGCGGTGTTTCTCGGCGCTGTCCCCGTCGCCATGGACGAGGTGCAAAAACAGATCCTTGTGGGCGGTCAGGTGACGATCCAGATTCATGGTCATGAACCCGGTCAGCTGCAGAAAGCCCGGATATACGGCGCGACCATACCCGATCGCCGGCCACGGTACCCTGGTGATAACGTTGTTGCGGAACCAGGGCATCCCCTTTTCTTCGGCGAGGCGGTTGACTTCGGTCGGGCTGATGCGCGTATCGACGGGGCCACCGGCCAGTGTAATCGTATGCGGTACGCACGAGTCGTCGTTCTGCTCCATCAACGCGATGGCTGCGAGCAACGGTACGGACGGCTGGCAGACGGCGAAGGCGTGCACGTCGCCATCAAGGTGGCGCAGCATGTCGCGCAGATAGTCGATGTAGTCGTCGAGATCAAAACGGCCGGCGACCAGCGGGATGTCGCGTGGGTCCTGCCAATCGGTGATGTAGACCTCATGGTCGGGGAGCAACGCGCCTACGGTGCCGCGTAGCAGCGTTGCGAAGTGGCCGGACATGGGGGCCACCAGCAGAACGCGCGGGTCATGGGAGGCACGCTGGCGCGGAATGTCTCGAACGAAGTGAATGAGGTTGCAAAACGGCTTTGACCAGACAACCTCCTCGCGGACAGCTACATCGCGGCCATCGACGCAGGTCGTGGTAAAACCGAATGTTGGCTTTTCATATCGCCGCGTGGTTCGCTCAAACACCTCGCAGGCCGCTGCAGCCTGGCGCCCAACGTGGGTGTGGGTGAGCGGGTTCAAAGGATTGTTGAAAAGCAGCTTGACATTATTAACCACAACGCGGGCAGGTTTCACTGCCGCGTGGCCAAATTCAAACCAATGGTAGAGCACGCGCTCCCCCTCGGAAATTGTTATCCCCCAGTGTGGACTTAAAAACCTGACCCGACAGCAAACGGCGCAAACAAACACATCCCACAATGCCGGCGACAACCTGCCGTCAGCAATTGCGCAGTGCAGTAAACATAGAGGCTGCACTGATTCGCAAGCTGGCGAAAGTTGTAAAACAATCAGAGGCTTTTGCGTAGCCACCGAGCGATTGCAGCGGGGTCGGAGGAAACTGTGCGGTGCGAGAGAAACACTCCGTTTGCGTCTATTAGGTAGGCGATGGTGACAGTGGTGGGTGGGGCTCCCTTGATATGCCGGGATGGGGCGGGCCGGGATGCAGTCGGCGCTCCGGTGTCTGGCCCGGTATCTGGCCCGGTATCTGGAACGAAATAGGCGTGCATCAGTTTGCCAATGGCGTGCTTGTCGCCGGTCAGGGCGGTCCAGGTGCCACCAACTTCAGCGAGCACCGCGGCAAGCCGTGCGGGCGTATCATTGTCCGGGTCGGTGGTGATCCAGATGCGAGCCAGGTTCGCGGCTCCGGGGCCTGCAAGGCTGAGTGCGGCGTTGAGAACCTGCAATGTCGCTAAGATGCGCTCGCGCTCGGACGCGGCGGCGAAAATCAGCAGGCGTTTGCGCCCCGCAAAACTGGTGTCAGCGGTCTGACGACCGTTCTGGTCGACGAGATTGAACGGGGCCCCCACGCTCGTCGGCGGCCTGGAACTTGCCTCTTCGCTGAGTTCGGAGCGCCGCATTATCTCATTGAATGCGATGGCTGCACCGGCGATCGCAACAACGATCAGCATGATGGCGGCGAAGCGCGGTTGGCGTGGTCCGGTGGGCGGCTGAGGGCTGTCGTATATGTCGTTCATCGGACTTGGTAATGGGGGCCAAGACGGCGGGCGTCAAGCAAACGGCAGGCTCTGCCTTGTTCTGGCATCGCGCTGGCGGTTATCGTGCGCGGCAAATTTGAGCAGCGCAGGAAATGTCGCCAGTGCCTTCGAGCCAATTGAGGATCCTGAAATCCGATCTTTTTGCTGCCGGAGCGATCGCCAGCCGGCTGCGGCTGTTGACGATCGTCTGGCTGCGTTGGATCGCGGTTCTCGGCCAACTTGCTGCCGTACTGGTGATCTGGCTGGTCATGCAGTTCCCGATGCCGGTTGGCTATTGCCTCGGGCTCGTGGCGCTGTCGGCCTGGGTCAATGTGGCGCTGACGGTGAAGTATCCGGCGCGCCATCGTCTTTCCGTTCGCTTGGCCACGGCACTTCTTGCCTACGACCTTTTGCAGCTGTCGGCGCTGCTCTATCTCACCGGCGGTATTCAGAACCCCTTTGCGCTGCTCCTGTTGGCGCCGGTGACGGTATCGGCGGCGACGCTCCCGGTTGTGAGCACCGTCCTTTTGGGTCTCATCGCACTAACCTCGACCTTCCTGCTCGTCTATGACTACTGGCCTTTGCCCTGGTACCAAGGCATGCGTTACGAGATGCCGCTGCCCTACAAGATCGGGCTACTTTCGGCGATCGGCGCGGGCATGGTGTTCATCGCCTTCTATGTGTGGCGATTGGCCAATGAAGCTGAACTCATGTCGCAGGCCCTCGCTGCGACCGAACAGATCCTGGCCCGCGAACAAAAGCTTCACGCACTCGACGGCCTTGCCGCGGCGGCGGCGCACGAGCTTGGTACGCCGTTGTCGACCATCGTGCTCGTTACGACGGAATTGACGCGCGATCTCAAAGGCACCCCCCACGTGGAGGATGTGGAGCTCTTGAGAGATCAGGCAATCCGCTGCCGCGAGATCCTGCAGAAGCTGACACGGACCCCGGGCGAGCAGGATGCATGGTATGCGCGCCTGACCGTTGGCGAACTTGTTGATGAGGCGTCCCAGCCCTATCGCAGCGGTCCAGTTGTGGTGGTCGTCAACGCAGGCCCCGATACGCTGGCCTTGGGTTCTGGCGTGCTGGAGCCGGTTATGTTGCGGCGGCCCGGCATGATCTATGGGCTTGGCAACATTATTGAGAACGCGGTCGATTTTGCGGGTTCGAAGGTTGAAGTGGATGCCCTTTGGTCGCACACGACAGTGACGATCACGATTGCCGACGATGGTCCCGGCTTCGCTCCCGAATTGATCGAAACCCTGGGCGAGCCCTATGTCTCGACACGGCGGCAGAATGCCCTGAGAAAGGAAGGCAAGGCGGGTGGGCTCGGGCTCGGCTTCTTTATCGCCAAGACGTTGCTGGAGCGGTCCGGCGCGGTGATCTCGCTGGAAAACAAGCCAGAACCGGCGCGCGGCGCCATGGTGACCATCAGCTGGCCGCGCCACTCGTTTGAGCGGCAGGACGCCAATGCGACCGCCTGACATCAGCTATCGCCAATCAGGCTCACCACGAGGCGCAGGCGCGGAATGGTTAACATGCTGCCGTGAAGACATTTTTACGGTCCGGGTGTGGCGGAATTGCTTGGATCATATGAATAATCAGCTATATATCTGTTCCTCCGGGAGGAACCGCTGTGAACGAAGATCTCTCTTTCCGTCAAGATGAGCTGCCCGAGGATCGCACGCTGCTGATCGTGGACGACGACAAGGCTTTCCTGCAGCGACTAATGCGCGCCATGGAAGGGCGTGGCTTTGAGGTGCGCGCGGCCGGGTCGGTCGGTGAAGGTGTTGATCTCATCCGCCAGCATGCGCCGGCATTTGCCGTGGTCGATATGCGTCTTGAGGACGGCAGTGGCCTTGACGTTATTGCGGAGCTGGGCCGGCTGCGTCCGAATGCGCGCGGCATCATCCTGACTGGCTACGGTAACATCGCAACGGCGGTCACCGCGGTCAAACTCGGTGCGGTCGATTATCTGGCCAAGCCGGCCGATGCTGACGAGATCACGGACGCGCTGCTCGCCCCGGCAAATTCCAAGGCACCTCCACCAGAAAACCCGATGTCGGCGGATCGCGTGCGCTGGGAGCACATCCAGCGGGTTTATGAGTTGTGCAACCGTAATGTCTCGGAGACGGCGCGCCGTCTTAATATGCACCGGCGCACGCTGCAACGCATCCTGGCCAAGCGTGCGCCCAAGTAGGGTCCATGATGTGCAGGCGAATTGCCGCCTGGTTCTGCCATCCTACCTGAGCCATCCACGAGCAGGTTTGCACGTGTCCAAGCTTTCCTCACAGTATAACGTGATTGCGTTGCCGTTGGTGCTGACGATGCTCATGACCATTGTGGTTTCCGGGATCACGACGGTGATGGCGCTGGGCTTTCAGAGCGGTTGGTACGTGGTCTGGTGCAAGGCATGGCTTGCCTCGTGGGCGATCGCTTTTCCAACGATGGTGCTGGTGTTGCCGTTTGCGCGGCGACTGGTGGCGCGATTCGTGGAAGCACCACCCACTTGAAATTCATGCATGGCTTGATTTGGTGTGCCGACTGTTTGCCGTTCTCTCAATGGGGATCGAGCGCATAGGCAAGCCGTAGCGCGGCGGTGCGTGCAAATGACAACTGCATCGCGCGGCGGCGCGCAGGCGCCAACCGTTGCATCTCGGGCATCCTTATAACTTCTGCGTCATAACGGTCGGCGAGAATGAGCCCGGCCTCGTGGGGCAGGATGGTGATGGGAAAATCGGGTGCGACCGCGAATAAGACGAGATCGGCATAGTCCCAATATTCCGGCCATTTATGATCGGCGCGAAAATCCTCCACGCTGGACTTGATCTCAATGATCCAGATTTCGCCCTGACGGGTGAGGGCGGTGATGTCGGCGCGGCGGCCGTTGGCCAGCGGCAACTCGGAAATGTGGGCGTGCCCCAGCCGCCGCAGCATGCGCCCAACCCCGCGCGCAATCGCCAGCGCCGCTTCCGACTGACGCCCGTCAGCCAGCGCCGCTTGCAGTGCCTGCTGGGCTTTGGAATCAATTGTTTTGGTTTCGTCGGTCATTGTGGTCATTGTAACGGTGTCACATGATGGAATGCGCACGATATGGTCCAATTTGGGTCAGAGCGGGTTCACGAGGTCAAGCCTTCCAGTTCGTCCTGGTGTGCCCCATGTTCTCGTTCAAAAGCCTCATTCATGTCGTCGGATGACGATCCTTGCGTCTCAGTCGACGGCGGTCGGGTTCTTCGGGTCGGGGGCGGCAGCGAAGCGGCCTGATGACCTGATGCGCTGACTTATTGCGCCCATTGCCGTTCGCCCATTACTCCGGATGCCATGATCTTCAAGTACCTTCAAAGAGACAAGTCGGCCAAGGCTGAAAAGACCAAGCCAGATGAGCACCCTGATGCCACGAGCGAGGATGCTACTGGCGAGCCAGCGTCCGAGAACACCGACTGGGCCAACGCAGCCGCGCCAGTCGAGGGGCAACAGTCCGCCGCGCTTGGGCCGCAAGCTTTGCGCCGAACGGTCGATCCCGGAACACTTGGCTTTTCGACAACCGCTGAGTTGACGCCGGCCTCCGGCCTCATCGGGCAGGATCGCGCACTGGAAGCGCTCGCCTTCGGCACCGACATGCGGGCGCTCGACTTCAACGTGTTCGTGCTGGGGCCCGCGGCATCGGGCAAAAGTACCGCGGTGAAATCATTTCTCGGCGAGCGTGCGTGCGATCTGCCGGTGCCCGACGACTGGGTCTATGTGAACAACTTCGAAACACCGAACCGGCCACGTGCGCTGCGTCTGCCGCCGGGGCGTGCACGGGCTTTTGCCAAAGCCATGATCGGTGCGCTCGATGAACTTGCCGGTACCGTGCCGGCGGTGTTTGAGGGCGAGGATTATGAGACACGGCGGCGCGCGATCGATGAGGAGTTCCGGGCGCAAGCCGAAGACGCGTTTGCCGCACTCAACCGCAAGGCCGAGGAGCAGAACGTTGCTGTCCTCAAGACGCCGACCGGGTTCGTGATGGCGCCGATGCACGACGGCGAGGTGGTCAAACCCGATACCTTCAATGCACTGCCCGAGAGCTATCGGGAGGATGTCGCGCGGCGTATCGAGGTGTTGCAGAAGGATCTACAGAACATCATCGTACAGGCGCCGAGGGTCGAGAAGGCTCGGCGCCGGCAGCTCGCTGATTTGAACGAGGAGGTCGCACGGATCGTCGTTGCCAACGCGCTTGATGACGTGCGCGAACTGGTCGGCGATCTGCCCAAGGTGCTGGCGCATATCGATGCGCTGGAGATTGATCTGCTGGGCTCGATCGGGCTGTTCGTGACGCAGGGCGAGGGCGATGAGACCATGCGCCAGTCCTTCGATCCGGCACGTGATGCGCGCTTCCGGCGCTATCTGGTCAACGTATTGGTATCGCAAGGCGCAGACGGTTCGTCAGCTGGCCTGGCGCATGCCGCAGGGCCGGTCGGGGCGCCGATCCAAGAGGAACTCAACCCCACCTATGCCAACGTGATCGGGCGCATCGAGCATGTGGCGCAAATGGGGGCCTTGGTGACCGATTTCCTGCTCGTCTCGGCTGGCGCGCTGCATCGGGCGAACGGTGGTTTTCTGCTCGTCGATGCGCGCAAGTTGGTGACGTTTCCGTTCGCCTGGGAGGCGCTCAAGCGCACCTTGAAGTCGGGCGAGATCCGTATAGAGCAGCCCGCCGAAATGTACGGTGTCCTCTCCACCCAGACGCTGGAGCCCGAGCCGATTCCGCTCGACGTCAAGGTGATCTTGTTTGGCGATCGCGAGACATATTATTTGCTGTCCGGGCTCGATCCGGACTTTGCGCGGCTGTTCAAGGTGCAGGCCGATTTCGACGATTCGATCGCCTGGACACCGGAAAACAACCGTTCGTTCGCGGCGCTGGTGGCGTCGGTGGTGGCGACGCACAAGCTCAAGCCGGTCAGCGCATCTGGTGTGGCGCGGATGATCGAGGAAGCGTCGCGCATGGCGGAGGATCGCGACAAGATTTCCATCGAGGTGGGGCGCATTGCCGATCTGCTGCGCGAAGCGGATTACTGGTCGGGTAAGGCCGGCCGTGAGGCGAGCGAGGCTGAGGACGTGGTGCGCGCCATCGAAGGTCGCATCCAGCGGGCTGACCGCTTGCGCGACAGGGCGCAGGAAACGATCCAGCGCAATATCGTATTGATCGATACCGACGGCGAGAAGGTTGGACAGGTCAACGGCCTTTCGGTGCTGCAGCTTGGGGGCTTTGCGTTCGGCAAGCCGAGCCGCATCAGCGCTCGGGTGCGCTTTGGCGCGGGACGCGTCACCGATATCGAGCGGGAGGCCAAGCTCGGCGGACCGCTGCACTCCAAGGGTGTGATGATCCTGTGGGGCTATCTTGCCGGACGTTATGCGCTCGATCAGCCGCTGGCGCTGGCGGCCAGCCTCGTCTTTGAGCAAAGCTATGGCGGCGTGGACGGCGATAGCGCCTCCTCGGCGGAACTTTATGCGCTCATTTCGGCGCTGGCCGAGGTGCCAATTCGCCAGGGGCTTGGCGTCACCGGATCGGTCAACCAGTGGGGTGAGGTGCAGGCGATTGGGGGCGTCAACGAGAAGATCGAGGGCTTTTTCGACGTGTGCGTTGCGCGCGGTCTTACCGGAGATCAGGGCGTGCTCGTTCCCGCGGCCAACGTTCAGCACCTGATGTTGCGCGAGGATGTCGTTGCGGCTGCGCGAGATGGGCGGTTCTGGATCTATCCCGTGGCGAGGGTTGATGAGGGTCTGGCGCTGCTCACCGGCATGCCGGCGGGAGAGCGGGGTGCGGATGGGCTTTTCCCCGAAGGCACGATCAACCGTCTGGTCGAAGAAAAGCTCAATGTGTTTGCGCAGCGGGCGAAGGCCATTTCCACCGGGATGGGGGGCGGACCAGCACTGATTACCTCCACGCAGGGCAAGGGAGAACTGGTGTGACGGCACACGTCGCTGAGCGTGGTGAAGGCCGTGGTCGCGTGGTGTTGCGCCTGACCGGGACCGATGGCGCCAATGAGCATGCCATACGTGCTGCCATCCGGATCGCCAAGGCGTTTCATTCGGAAATCGAGAGCCTGTTCGTCTACGACCGGCAGATCTTCGATGCCGCGGGCTATAGCTTCGTGCGTGAGATCGCCATTGCGCAGGCGGGGCGAATGATCCCGCATCGTGCGCACGCAAAAGCACATGCAGATGTGGAGGGAGCAAAGACCTCAACGACCATCAATGTTGCTGCCGTCACCCGCCAATTCGATCTTGTCGCGCGCCGCCTGCAGCGCTGGGTTCATGACCTGGCAGCGCAGGAGGACGTTCCGGTACAAGATCGGCTGGTCCACGATACGCCGCTTCGTGCCTTGCGTGTTGCCTGCCAGATGTCGGGGCCGTGGAACGTGGTGGCACTGGCCGAGCCGTTCACGGCGCAATCCCTGGCGGGCCTCGATGTGCTGTTTGAGCGGGTGACCGGAATGACCGGCGTCGTGCTGGTGGGGCCGCGTGCGGCGGCGACGAACGGACCGGTCGTTGCGGTGATCGAGGATGTGGAGCGGGTCAGCGGCATGGTGCGCACGGCCGAGCGGCTGGCGAGCGTCCATGGCGCCGATGTCGTCCTTGCGGTGGCGGCGCCAAGCCGGGCGGCGCAATCGTGGCTGAGAGGCGAAGTGATCGATGCCGCCACAGGTGGTCACGGCGCGGGCGTTGTCGAGCTGGGGCGCGCAGGCGGGGGAACGGCGGTTCTAGCCGAAGCGTTGCGTCAGCTTCACCCCGGTTTTGTCATTGCCGAGCATGGCGGGCTTTTGTTGCCGCACACCGGCGACCTCAAACCGCTGGCGGCGGCTCTGTCGTGTCCGTTGCTCGTCGTGCGTTGAGCCTTTGTTGTGCGCTGAGCCTCAAGGCGGGCACGTCAGGTGCCAAACAGGAATGCATCGCTTGATCCGACGATCTTGGGATCGGGGGCGTGTGCAACGCTGTTGTCCTTGTGGGCATAATCGAATGCGTTGAGCACGAGCCGCATCGATTCAAGCCGGGCCCGGCGCTGATCATTGGCGCGAATGACGGTCCATGGCGAGGTTGGCGTGTGGGTGAAGCGGAACATCTCGTGCTGGGCGTTGGTGTAGTCGTCCCACTTGGGTATGGCGGCCAGGTCAATGTCGGTCAGCTTCCATTGCTTCATGGGATTGTGGCGGCGCTCGTGAAAGCGCAGGAGCTGCGTTTCGCGGGCAATCGTCAGGAAAATCTTGAACAGCCGGATGCCGTCCTGGATCAGCAGGTTCTCGAACTCGGGCGTGTCGCGGAAAAAGGCGGCAAGCTGGTCCTTGGAGCAAAAGCCCATGACCCGCTCAACGCCGGCGCGGTTGTACCAGGAGCGGTCGAAGAGCGTGATGTCGCCGGCTGTCGGCATGTGCGCGACGTAGCGCTGGAAGTACCATTCGCCGCGCTCGGTGCCGGTTGGCTTGGAGAGCGCCACCGAACGGGCATGGCGTGGGTTGAGGTGGTGCATGAAGCGGGCGATGCAGCCGCCCTTTCCCGCACTGTCACGCCCCTCGAACAGCACGACGAGGCGTTCGCCTTTTTCCTGAATGTGGGCCTGCAGCTTGACCAGTTCGAATTGAAGGTCGGCCAACTCGCGCTCATAGGCCTTGCGCTTCATCTTCCGGGCGTAGGGGTAGCCGGCGCCGGTCAGGGCCTTTTCCTTGAGCCCGGCGGGCAGCTTGGGGTTGTCGATGTCAAACGGGATCGGGATGTCCTTTGCCGACGATTTGGCGTTGTCCTTGGTGCTCTGTGTGCTGCCCGATGACTTCTTTGCTCCCGACATCGAGATCTCCTGTCCTTGGCGTCATGATCGTGTCATGCGCGCGCGCTCTCGTGTGATGAACGCGTTGGACCAGCGAGAAGCTTGCCCAATGTGTCCCGGTCATATTGTGATGCGAACTGCTCAATTTGAACGAAATCCGTTTTAGCTGTGATGGCAGGTCCAGGCGAGGGTGCTTCGCGTTTAATTTGGGAATTTGCGCCATTGGTTGATAATAGGCAGTGCGCAAGGCGATGTCATAATGCCCCGGAAAAGCCGGAGGTGGCGGCGATGGGGTGTGCGACGCGGACGGCGCAATACGCAAATGACTGAAGGCGATTCTGCAAGGCAGTCTTGGAATGTCAGGAAGCTACGGTGGCGCGGAGCGCGGACAAGACCTGGATTGGCGGGTCATGCTTGGCGCAATGCCCGATGCGGCGGTGGTGCTCGATCAAGCCGGGCGTGTGGTGGAGTTCAACGCTCCCCTCAATGAGCTCTATCCGGATGTGCGGCGAGATCAGCCGCTGAGCCGGTGGCTACGCAACCCGGACCTGTTCCAGGCCATCGAGGATGCCGCGGGAGGTCAGCCCGAGGTGGTTTTCCTCATTCATCGCCTGCCGGTCGAGCGACGGATCGCGGCGCGCGTCGTGCGTCTGGGCGATATGTCCGCCGAGGAGGTGAGCGGTTCTGCGCCTTTCTATCTGGTGACGTTCCGCGACCTCACCGAGCAGGACAAGCTGGCGCAGATGCGCGAGGACTTTATTGCCAATGCCAGCCATGAGCTGCGCACGCCGCTCGCCTCGCTGCGCGGGTTCATCGAGACGTTGCAAGGCCCGGCGCGCGACGATGCCGGCGCACGTGATCGCTTCCTGGCGTTGATGGCAGGCCAGGCCGAGCGGATGACGCGCCTCATCGATGACCTGCTGTCGCTCAGCCGTGTGGAGATGCGGGCCCACGTCATGCCGCGCGCCATCATCGATCTCAACGAGGTGGCCGGCTATGTGCTCGAAACGCTTCAGCCGATGGCGGCAGCAGCGAGGGCGGATCTCCAACTCGAACTCGACAAGGTATCGGCGCGGTTTCGCGGCGAGCGCGATGAGATCGTGCAGGTGATCTCCAATCTCGTGCACAATGCGATCACCTATGGCGGTGATGGCGTTGAGGTGCGGGTTGCTGTCGCACGCGCGCCAGCGCAAGGCGGTCATGGCGAGCGGGTCTGTGTCACCGTGAGTGATAACGGTCCGGGCATCCCAAAGGAGCATCTTCCGCGTCTGACTGAGCGCTTCTACCGCCCCTCGGTCAGCGCCAGCCGTTCAAAGGGGGGAACGGGGCTTGGGCTTGCAATCGTCAAGCATATCGTCGCCCGTCACCGGGGTGATCTGGAGATCAGCTCGCAACTGGGCCGTGGCTCGACATTCAAGGCCTCGTTTGACGCCGTGACCTGAGCCATGTCCGAGAATCCGGCGTAACGTGATGCCTGCTACGCGGTGCTTTCCCTGGCAGGCGCAAAAAAAGGGCCGGAGCGCGCCCCCCGGCTGCTCCGGCCTCCCCCGCTGCCGACGGCGTCGCCGCGGCGTACTCAATGGAACGTGCTCACGCCCTCACGTTGGATCCATCCGCAATCGCATCTACACGGACAGGTGCCGGAGTTGTGTCGCGGCGGCGGGCCTGCGGTGGCTGATAGGCGCGGCGGGCGTGAAATTCGCAGTAGGGCAGACCGGCGACCTTGGTCTTGCCGCAGAAATGGAAGTCGGGGTGCTGCGGGTCACCGATCGGCCAGCGGCAATTGCACTCGCCAAGCGTCTGGATGCTCTTGCGCTCCTTCACCGGTATGACCAACTCCTCCTGCGCGGGCACGAAGGGCTCAGCATCGGGTTGATAGAGGGCGCGAAGGGCCGGATTGCCGACCTGGGCAAAACGGGCCTTCTGCTGCGGGCGCTTTGCGGTGGCTTGTGCCATCCGCGGGCGCGGGCGATGTGACTTCATGCGGGTTGTGGTGGCGCGTCCTGACAGGCCAAGGCGATGCACCTTGCCGATGACGGCGTTGCGTGACACTCCGCCAATGCGTCCAGCGATCTGGCTTGCGCTCAATCCCTCCGACCAGAGCTTTTTGAGAAGCTCAACGCGTTCGTCGGTCCAGGCCATTATTCGGCTCCCTGACAATTTATTGGGCTGGTCAGCATCACGCGACCAGACTCGCTCTTCCTCCGGCAGCCACATGAGATCTCGAAAGGCGCATAGGCACCCTCGGACCTGGGCTCAGGCCGGGACTTGGTTACGGACGCTTACTGGGGAATTACGCGGACGCAGATGCGTGCAGACGCCCCTAACGAGGGGCGAACGCAAACTGACACCCCTAACGAGGGGCAAACGCGAACTTGAGAACTCTTACAGAGACATGCCGAAACGGCAGAAATTCGTTGTGCGATGTAAATGTTCGCACCTGCTCCGCGTTCACACAGAAGTAAAACAGCGAATTATGGCCGACATCTCGTTGGCGACAGGAAGGAGACTACAATATCCTGTTTCGTGTCTACAAGCTGAAGCGTGTCATGACGAGGGGTGTTGACAGATCGAAGTGGCGCGGCCGCAACAGACTGATTCGTCAGTCGCCGAAATTCCAGGCGTGGAGCGCTGGGCCGCTTCTTCGGCCCACAGGTTTGTTCCAGTTCTGCCCGCTCTGGGTCTGCGTTGACAGGATGCCTGTTGCCGATTATCAACGGTGGCTTCGCGGCCGCCGAAAAAAGGCGGCTTTTTTGGTTTCGCGGGTTCCGGGTCGGAACGCGGGTTTCCGGGAAGGAATGTGAGAGATGACCGAAGGCGGTCCGACCTCACGGCTGGGTGCCCCGGCCGCCGTTGCCTCAGCAACTGTGGCAACGGGTGCGCATGCCTCCGGTTCCTCGCCAGCGGTGATGGCGACGTATGCGCGCCAGGATCTCGTTTTCGAGCGCGGCGAAGGCAGCTGGCTGATTACCGAGGCGGGCGATCGCTACCTCGATCTGGCCTCGGGGGTCGCCGTCAATGCGCTGGGTCACGCGCACCCCCATCTGGTGGCGGCGCTGAACGCGCAGGCGCAAAAGCTCTGGCACACATCCAATCTCTATCGTGTCGAAGGACAAGAGCGCGTTGCCGAGCGTCTGGTTGAGATGACGTTCGCCGACCGTGTCTTTTTCTGTAATTCGGGGGCAGAGGCTTGCGAAGGCGCGATCAAGACGGCCCGGCGCTATCATTTTGTGAACGGCGCGCCCGAGCGCTGGCGGATTATCACCTTCGAAGGCGCATTCCACGGCCGCACGATCGCGACGCTGGCCGCCGGTGGCAACCCGAAGTATCTGGAAGGGTTCGGCCAGCAAGCGCCAGGGTTTGATCACGTTCCCTTCGGTGACCATGAAGCGTTGGAGCGGGCTGTGGGGCCCGAAACGGCGGCGATCATGATCGAGCCGGTGCAGGGCGAGGGCGGGGTCCGCACGGTGCCTGACCAGTGCCTCAAGGGCCTACGCGATCTGTGCGACGAAAAAGGCCTCCTGCTCATCTTCGACGAGGTGCAGTCTGGCGTTGGCCGCACCGGGCGGCTGTTCGCGCATGAGTGGGCAGGGATCACGCCCGACATCATGGCCGTTGCCAAGGGCATCGGTGGCGGTTTTCCCGTTGGTGCGTTCCTGGCGAGCGAAGCAGCGGCCAAGGGCATGACGGCGGGAACGCATGGGTCAACGTTCGGCGGCAACCCATTGGCCATGGCGGTCGCCGATGCGGTGCTTGACGTCGTCAGCAAGCCTGAATTCTTGGCGCAGGTTCAGCAAAAGGCGCTTCGCTTCAAGCAGGCATTGGAAAGCGTGCGTGACCGTTTCCCCGATCAAGTTATCGAGGTGCGCGGGCGTGGCCTTCTGATGGGCGTGCGGTTGGCGCCATCGCTGGCGCCACCAGCGTTGATCAAGGCCGCGATCGCCAGGAAGCTTCTCCTTGTTGGCGCAGGTGACAACGTGGTTCGCCTGCTGCCACCGCTCAACATCGCCGACGATGAGATCGCAACGGCCGCCGATCGCCTTGCGCAGGCGCTGTCGGATCTTTCCGGCACCGGCACCTGAACCAATCTCTAGAGGATAACGATACCAGCGGTTTTGGGCCGCGCTCGCGACGTTTTCCATCGACGTTTTCCATACAAGAAGGCCTTCGCTATGGCTCCCCGACATTTTCTGGATCTCGACCAACTCCCCGCTCCAACACTGCGGCGCATCATCGACAATGCGCATGCGATGAAGAAGGCGGGTCGGCGCACGCCAGCAAAGCTGACGCCGAAGGGGATCGCCGAAGCGGTCCTGGTCATGATCTTCGAGAAACCCTCGACGCGCACGCGCATCTCG
>JAXGRZ010000290.1:0-1761 GCA_040765305.1 Hyphomicrobiaceae bacterium
ACAAAGGGTCGCGATTCGATGTGCTCGCCAGTGAGTTGGCGGATGCGGTTGTCGATCTCGTGGATGGAGGACATTGGTTCTCCTGAGGCCTAACGAATGAAAGGGACTTCCCCGTCCCGAGTGATCCGCGCAGTTGCGGGGTACGGCATCCAGGTGCCACGATGGGAAGTGCGAAATCTCATCAACTCACTCGTTTTGTGGAAGGGGAAGTCATGACCATTGTCACCATCGGCATCGATCTCGCCAAGAACGTCTTTGCCGTCCATGGCGTGGATGCCACAGGCAAAGCCGTGCTGGTTCGACCCAGCGTGGCCCGGGCCAAACTGCTGGAGCTGATCGCATCTGTGCCGCCGTGCCTGATCGGCATGGAAGCGTGCTCCGGCGCCCACCACTGGGCGCGCGAGTTTGCGCAGTTCGGCCACACCGTGCGCCTGATGGCGCCCAAGTTCGTCAGCCCTTACCGCCTCTCGGGCAAGCGCGGCAAGAACGACGCGGCCGATGCCGCCGCCATCTGCGAAGCCGTCACCCGGCCCAACATGCGCTTTGTGCCGATCAAATCCGTCGAGCAGCAAGGTCAGCTGCTCGTACACCGCGCCCGCCAGGGTTTTGTGGAGCAGCGCACCGCCACGCTCAACCGCATCCGTGGCCTGCTCTCCGAGCTGGGTATCGTGCTGCCTTTGAAAGCCGCCGTCGTGCGCCGCGAGGCACTCTTGCGCCTGGAGGACCTGCCCGGCTGGGCCAATACCGTCATCGGCGATCTGCTCAGCGAAGTCTCTCGCCTGGACGAGCGAATCGGGCAATATGACCAGCACATCCGCGCCATGGCTCGCCAGAGCACCCCAGCACAGCAGCTGATGCAACTGGCCGGCATCGGCGAGACCACAGCCACGGCACTGGTGAGCACCGTCGGCAACGGCCACGACTTTGCCTGCGGTCGCCAGTTCTGCGCCTGGCTCGGTCTGGTGCCGGGGCAGTACAGCTCGGGCGGCAAGCAGCGCCTGGGGCGCATCACCAAGGCTGGTGACCCGTACCTGCGCAGTTTGCTGGTCATGGGCGCGCGAGCGGTGCTGGCGCTGGCCATGAAAGAATCCAACCCGAGACAGGACGCGGTCAGTCGCTGGGCACGCGCCCTGGCCGAGCGCCGGGGTTACTGGCGGGCCGTGGTGGCCATTGCGGCCAAGAACGCGCGCATGTGCTGGGCCATGCTGCAGCGCGGCGAGGCGTTCAAGATGCCGAGCGCAACAACGCCCGTCACGGCATGAGATGACACCAAAGACCAATTTTTCCGCCGCGTGAAGGCTTGACGTTGATGTGCAAAGGTTGGACCTGCGCTGGGGAATGCTCGATTAGCTTACGGGGACGACGGTGGCCCATGCCATCCGGTCCCGACTAACGAATGGAGCCCCCGGCGCGCGTCTTTCATCAGGGTCCGCTGCCAGCAGCAGTATCAATGACCGTTTGTAGTACCGCCGTCCGCACCGTTTGCATCACGACATCAATATCCAGCCGCACCGGCCACGAACTTGGCCTGAAGCGAAAACCGAAACATCCGCTCCTGGGTCAATTGCTGCGCAATCGACCCAGGATGGCTATTGCTTGCGCTGGTGGGGAAGCCCTTGTAGTCGAAGCTCAGGGGCGCTGCGCGGCTTTATCGCGCAGCGTCCCTTGGAGCGCAGTGTTAGGCCGGCTTGGCAGCTTGGGCGACAGCAGCATCAGGTGTTTCAGCCTGCACGGTTGTAAGTTGCTCGTAGCCACGCTTGG
>JAXGRZ010000291.1:0-1683 GCA_040765305.1 Hyphomicrobiaceae bacterium
TCGTGCGAGAGCGCGAGGATAAGGGCAAGCTCAACATTCACGGCGCGCATTTCGATATCAAGAGCGGAACGCTATCGGTCTTGAGCCACTCGCGCGGTGAATTCTTCCCGCTCTAGTGCCAGCGCCTACCCATCCACGACAACAAGTCGGTTGGCACAGCGGTGTTGAATCACTGCTGCGCCAACGGCTTATTGGCGCTGTCTTTCTTGGCGGCGGCGATGACAGGCAAGATCTTGATTTGCATGATCTCAGGCGAGATCGGGCCGACCTGCTTGTAGACGATGTCTCCCTTGCCGTTGACGATGAACGTCTCAGGCATCCCGTAAACACCCCAATCTATTGAGGAACGCCCGGAGCGATCGCTTCCAAGCCGTGCAAACGGATTGCCATAACGCGCCAGGAAGCGGCGTGTATCGGCGGGGTCGTCTTTTTGCGCAACGCCATAGATCTCCACGTCGGCCGCCTTGGCGAGCTCAGCAAGAAGCGGATGCTCCTCAACGCACGATGTACACCACGACGCCCAGAAGTTGACGACGGTGACCTTGCCTTGGGCAAGATCTGCGGTGCTGAAACCAGTGACCGGCTTGCCGTCTGCGGAAACCTCGGCGACGTCTGGAAATGTCGATTGTGGCGCAGGTTTCCCGATCAGCGTTGAGGGCAGCTTGGAGGGATCGCCCCAGGTTAGCGAGAACGCGAACAACACCGCCACCACGATAAAAATCGCGACCGGCAGCAGACGCAAAGGATTGATAGACGACCGCGTTGGGTTGTTCGACGCGCTCATGCCTTGTCCTCCTTGCCACGGCCTGCAGAGCGGCGGCGGACGCCACGCTTTTCCAGATCGCTAAGGGCTTTGCGTTGACGGCGTGAGTCGGCAACCAACCAGCACAGCATCCCTGCGACGACGGCGAAAACAGCCGCATAAGAGGCCCAGATGAAGACGGCGTGCTTGCCCAGCTCCATGGCGTCAGGCTCCCTGCGCAAGCGCCCGGGCGGCCGCCTCGCGCTGCTCGACCTCAGCCATGCGCAAAGCCTTGACGCGGCGGCGCAGCACCTCGTTGCGCATCCCTAGCATGTGCATGGCGATGAAAAGCACCGTGAACCCCAGCGCCATGATCAGCAGCGGTGTGCGCATGCTGGGATCGACGCTGCTGGTAAAGCCCGTCGAAGGCTGATGGAGTGTATTCCACCATTCGACCGAGAACTTGATGATCGGGAGAATTGCAACGCCGACCAGCGCCAGCACGGCTGTCAGCTTGGCGGCAAGGTTCTCGTCATCAAGCGATGAGCGCAGCGCCATCAGACCGAGATAGAGGAAGAAGAGGATCAGGACGGATGTCAGCCGGGCATCCCACACCCAATAGGTGCCCCACATGGGCTTGCCCCACAACGACCCCGTGACGAGCGCGAGGAATGTGAACGCAGCGCCGATCGGAACAACGGCCTTCGCGGACACGTCGGCCAACGGATGGCGAAACACGAGCAAGCCGAAACTCGACACCGCGGCGATGCCATACCCCATCATGGCAAGCCATGCGCTCGGCACATGGATGTACATGATCTTGACCGTCTCGCCCTGCTGATAGTCGGGCGGCGCGACGAAGAACACCAGATAGAGCCCATAGCCGATGAGGGCGGCCGCCAGCGCGAAAAGCCAGGGCATCAACAGGCCCGAAAGCTCCA
>JAXGRZ010000292.1:0-1625 GCA_040765305.1 Hyphomicrobiaceae bacterium
GCCTGCTTGAACGTCATCCAGATCGGCGCGGCAAAGCCTTTGAGCTCGGCGTCCATCCAGAGCGAGAGAATGTTGATGCCGCGATAGGGCACGCCGTTCGCGCGCAGGGGGCGCGTGATGCGCCCGGCGGCATGTTCGGCGTTCCAGGGTTTCACCCACGGGCGCACGCCCTGCTCAAGCGAAGCGACGATCCTATCGGTGATGCGCGTGTAAATGTCGGCGCGCTGCGTATCTCTTGCCATGATGTCCTCCTTGGCTGGCCGGTTGATCGCTGCCCGCCAAAAAGGCCGGGGGGATAAGCCGCGCGGTCACCGCGGACGAAGGCCAAGGGGAACGGCTGAAATGCCGTTGACGGCGCGGCGCACCCGGCCACAAGCGGGCGTGATCCGGACAACCGGCCGGCGGAGGCACAGGGTTGCAGAGGAAGCGCAGGCGCGTTTGCGGGGCCAGGATCAGGCGAGGGGCTGCTATGTGCGGCGCACGCGGGACAAGGAAGGCGGCGGCGGCGAAGAAAACCGCCGCGAAGAAGAAGCCGGCAAAGCCGGTGCGCAAACCGCGGCAAACGCGTTTACCATGAGTGGGCCAGACAAAGCATGCAGCGCATGATCGCTATCCTGCGGGCAGAACGCAAAGCGCTCGAACAGGAAATGCTCGCCATCGTTCAAAGCGACAATACGCTGCAATGCCACTACGATATTCTGATCTCCATCCCCGGTATCGGCGCGCTGACCGCCCTGACGCTCCTTTGCGCCATGCCCGAACTCGGCCAGGTTAACGACCGGCAGATCGCCGCGCTGGCCGGCGTCGCTCCCATGAACAGCGACAGCGGTAAAATCACAGGAAACGCCCATCTGCGCGGCGGCAGAAAGCACGTCAGAAAAATGCTCTATATGGCCGCCATGGCCGCAAGATGCTTCAATCCGAAGCTCAAGGCTTTCTTTGAAATACTTGTCGCCGCAGGAAAACCGAAAAAAGTCGCCCTCATCGCCTGCATGCGAAAACTCGTCATTCTCGCCAACACCCTCATCGCAAAACAGCAATCATAGCAACCGGCCTATTGACAAAACCAACATAATCGCTCGGACGCTGCATGAAGTGGCAGAAACGCCTACTTAATGCAATAAGCGTAACAGGTAAGGGTGGAAGTACCCCCGCCCCAGCAATGGCAACCGTTTCCACTTGGCGTATACACTGGTGAGACATCGGTACCGCCATACTTAAGAGAGCAACCCGATATGTAGTAGTCAGCAGGGCAGCTCGTAGTACAGTTATAACCTGTGCAAGAAGTTTGCGTGGCCGCACTAACGCCCCCCCGGCGCGGCCCATGATCCGCCGCTGTTCTTCATCTCGATCGTCCCGCCATTGTCGCGGATGCCGTAGCCGGAATCGCCTTCGGTTCCGCCGAAATTCAGGTGCCCGTCAGTGATAGAGGTCGCGTCCTGCGCGCGGGCGGAAGGTGCAATGAAAAGCAACAGCAGTAATGCCAGAAAGAAAAACTGCGCGGCGACAATAGATTTAGGGCGCATCGGCGCCCCCATTGTCTGCCTGCTCGCTGTAGGGCTTGTTGCCTGCCTTGCCGGTGAATCCGACATCGCCGCGCACATGCAGACCATCCGCAGCGAAGC
>JAXGRZ010000293.1:0-1593 GCA_040765305.1 Hyphomicrobiaceae bacterium
TCGGCACCGGCACGACGGGCGCGGTGGCCAAGCGGCTCGGCCGCCGGTTCATCGGCATCGAGCAAGATCCGGTCTACGCCAAGGCGGCGCGCGAGCGCATTGACGCCATCGAGCAGCTCCCGCCCTCGGCGCTCGAAACGCAGCGCTCCAAGCGTGCCGAGCCGCGCGTGCCGTTCGGCACCATCGTGGAGCTGGGTATCCTGTCACCAGGCAGCAAGCTGTTCGACCCCAAGGCCGGAATCAGTGCGGAGGTCAAAGCGGACGGGACACTCGCACATCGTGGACGGCAAGGCTCGATCCATCGGCTGGGAGCGGAAGTGCAGGGCAAAAGCGCCTGCAACGGATGGACGTTCTGGCACTTCAAGGACCGTGGGCGGCTGCACCCGATCGATCTGTTGCGTGATAAAGCCAAGCGTCAGCTGGGGCTTGCCGAACTGCCCACGCTATTGGCTGCCGAATAGCCCAGAAAATTGAGCGTGCCGTCAAGCCGGGGGAAAATTCCAGCCCCCGGCTTTTTCTGTTAGAGCGCCGCGCCCACATCCCCAAACCACGATGAATTGTCCCGGTGCGTGGCCTCAATACAACCAGCGCCGCAACAATGCCACGTGCTGGCGCCATCAATTGCCCTTCTGCGAGCCTATTTGCTACCGTCCGGCCGGCGCGCAGCCGCGTCGGGACGGACCGCCACATCGCTCCAAACGATCAACGGCTTATCTCGATCTGGTGTCGGCGTGGTTCGCACGGCAATTTGGGCTGACACCACGGTTGCGCCGCGGCAGGTGAGCGAAGCTTTAAGGTGAGTAGAGGGAGTTTTGTCCGTGCCTGAAAAACGAGAGCCAGCCGATCTGGAATCCGACCTGGCCGGCCTCTTGGCAATGGTTCTGACACCCGCAACTACGTCCGACGAACTGATGGCGCGTCTCGATCACGTCTACGCCGCGTTCAACGCGATCGACTTTGCGCACTATGACACACACCGCCTTGCCGACCATGCGCCCGCGCTCATCCAGCAACTGTTTGATACGCGCATGCAGTTGCGCGAACAGCTACGCTCTTGGCAGCATGATGGCCTGCTGAGCGGACAGGTTCAACGCTCACTGCGCGATGTGTTCCGCGCCATGCGCTATGGCGCCGACATGCTTGGCGAAGTCACAATCGGCTTCCGTCAGCTTATTAATGGTGCCCATCCCCTCACCGCGTTCCGCGGACGCGATATGAACACGTTGATCAATCCTCGCTTCAATGAACGACACGACCTGCCGTTTCAATCAGGAGACGTGCTGCTGGTGCGCGGGCGCCATCACAACAGTGCTGCCATCGCGCGGATCGGTGACGTTGATTCCCAGTACAGTCACCTCGGCATTATCTACATCGACCCCAAGGGACACAACTGGATCGTCGAAGTGCTGATCGAGGATGGCGGCACCATTCAACCGCTAGGAGAGGCGCTCAACCATGAGCTGGGGCGCGCCATCGTGCTTCGCCACCGTGACGCAGCGCTGGCCCAGCGCGCTGCCTTCATTGCCCACGAGCACGTCAAGCACTCGCTGTCGCGTTACGGCAAGCCGATCCTTTATGATTTCACGATGCACA
>JAXGRZ010000294.1:0-1582 GCA_040765305.1 Hyphomicrobiaceae bacterium
TAGCAACGACTGCCGCCAGCAGCGGGTCGAGGAACAGCCAGCCGGTGAGCGTTGCCAAAATCAAGCCTACAAGGACGCCGGCCGACGTGATGACGTCGGTGAAGAGATGCCAGCCGTCGGCGGTGAGAGCAGGCGAACGCCAAGCGCGGCCGCGGCTGATGAGCAGCCAAGCCCACCCCGCGTTAAGCGCAGAGGCCGCCGCGTTGATCGCCAAGCCAAGTCCGGGTTGCTCAAGGGTCACGCCGGTGCGCATGGCGTTGACCGCTTTGATCAGGATGACCACCGCAGCCACGATAATCATCGCGCCTTCGAAAATCGCAGAGAAAAACTCCGCTTTGTGGTGTCCGAAGGGGTGGTTCTTGTCCGGCGGCCGTGAGCCGACTTGCAGTGCGATCAATGCCGCCACGGCGGTCATGACATTGACGATGCTTTCAAGCGCATCCGAATAGAGCGCGACTGATCCCGTCACCAGATAGGCAACGTATTTGATCGCCATGACGGCTGCTGCGACTACGATACTGGCGGCGGCGACAAGTATCGTGCGGGGGATACGTGGCTGGGGTTCAGAGTCCATTGCGCTTCTTGAGCTCCACTCACCCGGCGATGTGCCACATCGAGCCCCCAAGCTCCAGACAAATAAGTGGTAATTCGCTTCGTTCCGGCGCGACACAGCAGACCGTCGGGAGATTCCCCGGCACGGCCTTATCCACAGTCCGTGGGGCGCCTGGACCTCGCGCTGGGGGGGCGAATCTGATGGTCAAGAAGGATTGGCGTCGCGGCGCTTTCGAGGCGCGCGTGCGACGGCGCGCTCGCATCATAAGGAGGCGCTCATGGCAAATTTTTCAACCCACATCGGGGCCGGAACGGTGGTTTCGGGAGCTTTGGCGACGTTGACGCTGGCGGCTGATGTTGTTGCGCCTGAGAACTTGGTTGCAGTCACCATGGCCGGGGTGCTCGGATCGATCCTGCCGGACATTGACCTTAAGGATTCGCGTCCAAGCCGCTTGATGTTTGCCGGCCTTGCCGTGTTCTTCTCCTTTGCGGTGTTGTTCAACACGGCAACCAAATTCTCCGTCGCCGAGATGTGGATTGCATGGCTCGGCACGCTCGTCGTCATACGCTACGGGCTACACACCGTCTTCCATCGCCTCTCGATTCACCGCGGGATCTGGCACTCGCTGCTTGCCGGTGCGTTCTGCGCTGTGGCGACGGCAGTCGTCTTCTATCGGGTACTGGGGCGTCATGAAGGCGTCGCTTGGCTTGCCGGTGGCTTTATGTTCATCGGTTATTTGACCCATCTCGCGCTCGATGAGATCTACTCGGTCGATGTCATGGACACCCGCATCAAGGCTTCGTTCGGCACTGCGTTGAAGCTCTTTGATAAGCGCCACTACATGGCCTCCGCAGCCATGGCCGGAGCATTGGGGCTTGCGATCATGGTTGCTCCTCCGACCGGTACATTTGTGAATGGGATTGGCTCAAAGAGCCTGTGGAGTGAGCTGCAGGGACGGCTCTTGCCTCAGGGCAAGTGGTTCGGCGTTATTGACGTCAAGCAGCTGGCAAATCTCGGCAAGACAAACGA
>JAXGRZ010000003.1:0-30348 GCA_040765305.1 Hyphomicrobiaceae bacterium
CTGGTGCGTGGGACCATCCTCGCCAAGACCGATGGAATCATGCGTCATGACGTAGATGACACGCTGGTTCATCAGGGCCGACAGGCGCATCGCACCGCGTGCATAATCGGTAAAGCACATGAACGTGCCGCCGTAAGGGATGAAACCGCCATGCAGGGCGATGCCGTTCATGGCCGCCGCCATGCCATGCTCGCGCACACCATAATGGATATAGCGGCCGGAAAAGTCGTTGGGCGTAATCGAGCCCTGCCCCTTGGTGATGGTGTAGTTGGAGTGCGTCAGGTCGGCAGAGCCGCCCAGCGTCAACTCGCTTACCGCATTGATGACCCCAAGCACCATCTCGGAGGCTTTGCGGGTGGCAACTTTCGGCGCACTCTCGAACAGCTCTTTCTTGTAGGCGACGAGCTTGGCGGAAACATCGGGTGCCAACTGGGTCGCCACCTGCCTGGTGAATGCGTCACGGCGCGGTGATGCCGCCAGTCGCTTCGACCACGCGCCATAGGCTGCTGCACCACGCGCGCCAACCGAGCGCCACATGGCAAGAATATCCTCGGGCACGACAAACGGCGCGTGCGTCCAGCCGAGCTTGGCGCGCGCACCCGCGATCTCATCAGGCCCCAGCGGCTCGCCGTGCGCCTTGGCCGTACCCGCACGGGTCGGTGCGCCATATCCGATGACGGTGCGGCAGGCGATCATCGATGGCCTTGCGGTCTCGGCGCGCGCTGCGGCAATCGCCTGCTCGATGGCTGCTGGATCGTGCCCATCGACGGACTGAACATGCCATCCCGCCGCCTCGAAGCGCTTCTTCTGGTCCATCGATGTGGCAAGGCTGGTCGGACCATCGATCGAGATCTGGTTGTCGTCCCACATGACGATCAGACGCGACAGTTTCAGGTGGCCGGCAAGGTCGATTGCCTCGTGGCTGATGCCTTCCATGAGGCAGCCATCACCAGCGATCACATAGGTGAAGTGATCGACCAGATCCGTGCTGTAACGCGCCTCCAGCAACCGCTCCGCAATCGCCATGCCGACCGCCGTCGAGATACCCTGACCCAGCGGGCCAGTGGTCGTCTCGATTCCCAGCGCATGACCGTACTCGGGATGGCCAGCGGTCGGCGATCCGAGCTGCCGGAAGTTCTTGAGCTGATCGATACCCATGTCGGCAAAGCCGAGGAGATGATGGATCGAATAAAGCAACATCGAACCATGCCCGGCGGAAAGGACGAAGCGGTCCCGATCGGGCCAGCGCGGATTGGCGGGATCGACCTTCATGAACTGCGAGAACAAGACGGTCGCGACATCGGCCATTCCCATTGGCATGCCGGGATGGCCGGACTTGGCCTTCTCGACGGCATCCATCGACAATGCGCGCACCGCATTGGCCATGGCCTTCAGGTCAACCTTGTCAGTGGGCATGCGCTCTGGCGATGCGATATTCATATCAGTCTCCCTTAAGGGTCAGGATGCACGCCTCTTCTGCTCCACCAGGCGATGAATCATCGGTGTCAGAATGAGCTGCATAGCCAGATCAAGCTTGCCACCCGGTATGACAATCGAATTGGCACGCGACATGAAGCTGTCGTGCAGCATCGACAGGAGATACGAAAAGTCGATTCCACGCGGATTGCGGAAGCGGATCACGACCAGTGATTCATCAGGTGTCGGGATCCATCTGGCGATGAACGGATTGGAGGTATCGACGGTCGGTACGCGCTGGAAGTTGATGTCAGTGTGGGTGAACTGCGAGCAGATGTAGTTCACATAGTCAGGCATGCGGCGCAGGATCGTGTCGGTAACGGCCTCCGTCGAATATCCCCGCGCGGCCTTGTCGCGATGGATCTTTTGTATCCATTCCAGATTGATCACCGGCACGACGCCGATCTTGAGGTCGGCATAACGTGCAATATTGACCTTGTCGGTGACGATGGCGCCGTGCAGGCCCTCGTAGAACAGCAGCTCCGAATCCTCGGGAAACTCCCTCCACTCCGTGAAGGTCCCAGGCGGCTTACCGTATAATTCAGCTTCCCGGTCGTCGTGCACGTAATGGCGGGTCTTGCCATTGCCGGTTTCACCCTATGTGCGGAATGCGTGCTCGAGTTCCTCAAACAGGTTGGCTTCCGGACCGAAATGACTGAAATGCTGGTTGCCGGCGGCCTCGGCGCGCTTCTGCGCCGCTTTCATATCCTGGCGGTCGTAGCGGTGAAATGCATCACCCTCGATGGCGACATTCTTCACACCCTCGCGGCGGAAGATCTGCTCGAAGGTATGCTTGATGGTCGACGTGCCAGCGCCAGATGAACCCGTCACGGAAATGATCGGATGCTTGATCGACATTCAAAAGACTCCCATCAGATCCGGAACAGGCCACGCTCGGCAAAGAGCGGCTGAGAACGGTGCCGGTCAGGCGCATCCAAATGGTAGCGCACAACCCGCTCCACCTTGTCTGCCGAGCCGAACACGAGCGGCACGCGCTGATGCAAGCTGGTTGGCAGCAGATCGAGAATCCGGTTGACACCATCGGTTGCAGCGCCGCCGGCCTGTTCGAAAATCAAGGCCATCGGGTTGGCCTCATAAACAAGGCGCAGGCGGCCATTCTCGTAGCCTTTGCGCTCATCGCGCGGATATAGGTAAATACCGCCACGGGCCATGATGCGATAAGCCTCCGCCACCATCGAGGCGACCCAGCGCATGTTGAAATCCTTGCAGCGCGGACCGGTTGCGCCGGCAATCAGATCATCGATGTAGTCACGGATGGCGATTGGCCAGTGCCGGTAGTTGGATGCGTTGATGGCGTACTCACTGCTTTCCTGCGGCACCTTCACGCTGGCCTTGGTCAGGTAGAAAACCCCCTCCTTGGGATCGAGCGTGAAGATGTGCGTGCCCTGGCGCAGCGTCAGCACCAGCGCCGTCTGCGGCCCATAGATGAAAAATCCCGCCGCGAGCTGGTCGCGTCCCGGCTGCAACAGCGCCGTATCGTTGCTGCCGGTTCCGGAAGACGGAACGGGAAAGATCGCAAAGATGGTTCCGATCGACAGATTGGTGTCGATGTTGGATGAACCGTCGAGAGGATCGATGGCGACCGCCAATGGTCTTGAGGCATCGAGAATCTCGGCGGTATCGTGCTCCTCCGATCCGAAGACGGCGACCGGCGAACGCTCAAGACTGGCGCGAAACAGCGCGTGCGCTTCGAGGTCCAGCCGCTTTTGCTGATCGCCGCCCGCGGTTCCCACACCGCCGTTCCCGGTCAGCGCCCCCATATCGGACAGCATTGGACCAACGGCGATCTTGGCGGACAACTCACACGCACCCGCTGAAAGCGCCAAGACTGCCTCAGCGACGTCATCGCGACCACCAGCCTTGCGCCAGGTGGCCAAATGCGTTTCCAGGGTTTCAATAGCGTAAGCCAATTCGGTCTCCCTAACTTTCACCGGTTCGATTTCGATAGTCTCGAATTTCAAGATGCTCGAATTTAACGGGGCCGGCTTTCATCCACCAACTAACGCGGTGGTTTGTTGAGCGCGACAATATGAGATGCTGCACCAGCAAGCAAAACTGAATAAACTTTACTACATGGAAAGAAAAACTTCACGCAAACCTCTGGCGGGCATCACCCTCAAGCAACTTCGCGCGCTCACCGCCGTGATCGAGGAGGGGAGCAACGTAGCGGCTGCCGGGCGGCTTAATGTAACGCCACCAGCAATCGCTCTGCAGCTCAAAATTCTCGAAGAGGAGGCCGGATTACCGGTGCTGGAGCGTTGCTCCGAGGGGTTGCGAGCAACGTCTGCGGGGGCGGAAATTTTGGCCACCGCCGCCAAGATCGAAAGTGCGATCGCCGATTGCTCGGAAGCGTTGCGGGCTCTGCGCCAAGGCGAAGGTGGGCGCGTCTCAGTGGCTGTCGTCAGCACGGCCAAATACTTCGCTCCGCGCGCTTTTGCCGCGTTCGCGCGTCAGCATCCCAACATCGACATCGACCTTTTCGTGGGAAACCGGGCCGAGACCCTGGGCGAACTGGAGCGATTCCTGCGCGACATCGTGATTATGGGCCGCCCCCCCGATCACATCGATCTGGTCACGAAGTTGATCGGCACCAACCCTCACATCGTCATCGCCGCGCCCAGCCATCCGCTGGTGCGCAAGAAGGGTTTGAAGCTGGCGCAACTGGCGCAGGAGAAATGGCTGGTTCGCGAGTACGGCTCAGGCACCCGGCTGCTCTTGGAGCGCCTGTTCGACGATGCGGATGTAGCACCGCGTATCGCCATGGAAATCGGATCGAACGAGACGATCAAGCAGGCGGTGATGGCGGGTATGGGAATTGCGTTCCTGTCAGCGCATACCGTGGGCTTGGAGTTGAAGGCGCGGCAGCTGGCAGTGCTGAACGTCAAGGGGCTACCGGCAATGCGCAGCTGGTTTGCGGTGCGCCGCGCCGATAAGCGGCTCTTGCCGGCTACCGAATTGCTCTGGAACTACCTGACGACACGCGGCAAGGACTTCCTGCCGCGCATGAATTGATACAAGCATGGCGGGTCGAGTGAAACGTCGCCATCCAATGCTCTTGCCTGCTTCGTTCAGGCCCGTCGCTGAGAGCTGGGAAAGTTTATTCTGCCGCCTCGCCGCCGAACTGCAGCTCGGCCAGACGCGCGTAAAGACCCGAAGCCCTTGCTAGTCTGGTGTGCGTTCCCTCCTCCACGATATGCCCGTCATCCATGACGACAATACGGTCGGCCTTTTGCACAGTGGCCAAGCGGTGCGCGATGACCAGCGTGGTGCGACCCTGCATGACGCGCTCGAGGGCTTGCTGGACCAGAACCTCGTTTTCCGCATCCAGCGCGCTCGTTGCTTCATCAAGCAACAGGATCGGTGCATCCTTGAGGATGGCGCGCGCAATGGCGATGCGCTGGCGCTGGCCGCCTGACAGCGTCACGCCACGCTCGCCAAGCTTGGTCGCGTAGCCTTCGGGCAGGGAGCGAATGAAGGCATCGGCCTGGGCCGCTTTTGCCGCTGCCTCGATGTCGGACTGTGTCGCGTTCTTCGAACCATAGGCAATATTGGCGGCGATCGTATCGGCGAAGAGGGCAACATCCTGCGGAACGAGTGCAATGCGCTGGCGAAGGGCATCGAGATCGGCGCTCTTCACGTCGACCCCGTCGACCTTAACGCTTCCCGATTGTGGATCGAAGAAGCGGAGCAACAGTGCAAACAGTGTTGACTTGCCAGCACCGGAGGGTCCGACCAGAGCGACCGTCTCACCCGGATTGACGCGCAGCGAAAAATTCTTGAGGGCATGCGCATCAAGACGTGATGGATAGGCGAATGAAACATCACTCAACGCGATTTCGCCTTTTGGCGGCGCGGGCAACGCAATGGGATTTTGGGGTGAGCGGATCTCGGGTACTTCGTTCAAGAGTTCGGAAAGACGCTCGGCGGCTCCGGCAGCCTGACTGATCTCGCCCCAGACCTCCGAGAGTTCTGCCATCGCACCAGCGGCAAACAAGGCGTAAAGCACAAACTGACCAAGACGCCCGCCTGTCATCTCGCCTGACACGACGGCGGATGCACCAAACCAGAGCACCGCAGTAATCGAAGCGACGACGAGGAAAATCGCCAGGGCGGTCAACCCTGCCCGCGCTTTCAGCCGGCGGCGTGCGCTCACGAATGTATCCTCGACCGCGCTGCCAAAGCGCTTCGTCACGGCATCTTCGTGCACAAAAGCCTGCATGGTGCGCACCGCGACAAGGTTCTCGCTGGCGTAGGCCGAGGCTTCAGCGAGGCTGTCTTGTGCCTGGCGCGACAGGCGGCGCACGACGCGGCCATAAGCCACCAGCGGCAGCACGATTGCCGGAATAGCGATCAGGACCATCATTGAGAGCCCAGAACTCGTCACGAACATCATGATCAGCGCGCCGATCAGCATGATGATATTGCGCAGCGCCTGACTGAGGACGGTGCCAGCGGCGGCCTTGATCTGTGTGGCGTCGGCGGTCAGGCGGCTCATCACCTCACCAGAATGGGTCCGCTCGAAGAAGGCCGGGCCAAGCCGCGTCAAGTTCGTGAAAACATCGGTACGCAGATCGGCAACGACACGCTCACCGAGCCAGTTGACGAAATAGAAGCGCGAGGCGCTGGCAATCGCGAGCACCATGCCGATAACGATCAGCATGGTGAAATACTGGTTGATCAACGCGCCATCAGCCGAGCCAAAGCCGTAATCGATCATGCGGCGAACAGCCATTGGCACAACCAGCATGACAGCGGCGGAAACCACCAAGGCGACAAGCGCTGCGGCGAGCATTGCAGGATGCTTCATGACGTAGGGCTTGATCGCCAACAGCGGGCGCAATGAGCGGCGCTTGTCCGTTGACGCGTCCTCGCTACCGCTTGCGGCTGCAGCTGGGGCTGCATTGGTCTTGGGATCTGATTTCAAAATCGCAACTCTCGCCTTGGGCTTTCCTGGTGTTCTGGATCTAACGTTTTATGTCCCGGGCGCAGGTCGTCAATCGTCAGTTGCTCCAGAACACAAACCTAAAGATGGCTAGGGTTCCGGGCTGACGTATTTGGAGCCCGACAGGGACCTGGGCGTCAGTGTCGGAACACTAGGGGGCTTTCGCCGATTCTGCGTTCCTAATCCGGTCCGATGGCGCGATCCCCGGCAATGCATCGGCGTCCTCGCCGTAGACATCACCGACGGCTCAACTGGGGCAGCTTTAAGCATATCCAAGGGCCGCAACATCGGCGGAGCTGGCGCGAACATGCCCTACGAGCGCTGGCATCTCAAGGGATTATGCCGATGCGCGCCTATCTGCCTCGTATAGGTAATGCTCGCCATCCAGGGTCCGGACTCAATAATAATAAGTCCGGACTCCTACAATCCAGGATGATGCCGCTACGGTCTATGTGAGAGATGGCCGGATTGACCGATTACGCCGTCAAGGGCCGCAGGAGGGCTTCCACTCAGCCGATCCGCCTGTGGTTACTGGTTAACTGCCAGCGGCGCACTGCCTGCAACCAGGCGCCAATGCGCGCAAGGCCGAAAACCCGTCTTTCCAGCGCTTGAAACGGCCTGGGAAAGGGACTATGAGAGGGCACATTCGATTTCCCAACAGATCCTGGGTCGGCGCCGCGGTCATGCCGCCGGACCGGCCCCTGTTTTGCGGCGTGGAGCCAGACCAATGAAGAAAGACGCAGATCTGCACCCGGACTATCACCAGATCAAGGTGGTGATGACGGACGGCACCGAATTCATGACCTATTCGACTTATGGCAAGGACGGCGACACCCTGCAGCTCGACATCGACCCGTCTTCGCACCCGGCGTGGACCGGTGGCGACACCAAGTTGATGGACCGCGCCGGTCGCGTCTCGAAGTTCAAGAAAAAGTTCGAGGGCCTTTTCTGAAGGCTGTTGTGTTCTTTCGGGTGCCCTCGCGAGGACCGCCCGTCGACACCTGAAAACCATCCACAGATGACAAAAGGCCCGGAGGATGTCCGGGCCTTTTTGTTCTGCCATGATCGGGATGTTGCAACCCGCCGGCCGGTAACTCAGCCGGCCTTGCTTGCGAACGCACGTGTCAACAGGCTCATTTGTTCGCCAACCGGATTTGCGATCAGCGGGACGACGTTGCTCGGCGTCTCCTGCTCATGCATCGCCCGGTCGAGCTGAACGACGCGGTCGTGAAGCTTGAAGCTTTCCTCAATGAGGCGGCGCAGACCCTCGGGCAGATCGGCAAAGCCATTGATGTGGGCGGGGCGACCAATTGCCTTGAGCTTGATGCGTTGGCGCTTTCGCCTCGCCTCCTCAAGCGTAATCTCACCTTCCTTCAAAGCGCGGCGCACAAGCAGCCACGAGGCAAGATCGAGCAGCCGCGTCGTCAGCCGCATGCTTTCTGTTGCATAAAGAACGCTGACCGGTGGCTTGAGCAGCTTGGCTTCGCGCCGCCCCGGTCCATCGAGATAAGCTGCCGTCGTCTCGACCAGCAGCATCCCTTCCTTGAAGACCTGATCAAACTGGGCTGATGCCTGGAACCGTTCGCCAAACGAAACGGTGACACCGTCCCTCGCAAGTTTTTCGGAAATAAGCGATTTTTTGGTCATGTTACGCCGTGACACAGACTGAAACCCAATACTTACCCTAAGTACACCGAAACAAACCTAGCTGGCCATAGTTAACAACACGCTCAATTCGGGTCGTTTCGTGACGCGCAAAGTGTCTTGTTGTGGACAGATCAACCTTCATACAGACCAAGCCATGCAAGTCCGGCGCCGGGTTGACATACAAAACGAAAAAATGAGCCGCTCTGATGAGCGGCTCGGAAGTCAACAGGGAGGCGTCAAACAGAGTGACTTCAGGTCACTCGAGGTCCAGAACACTGGATAGCCTCCACACTAGGGGCAACATGGTTATAGAACAGTGAATGCGTGCACCGAAAACGTGCCTCAGAAATTTACTTCCCGCGTCGACAAGAGTTGTGCGCACACCATTTCCGCGTTGCCACAAGCGGTGTCGGGCACGCCTCACCTACCAACACTGTTCACGACTTGAACAGCGCACTTGCGGCCGCTTCATGCGCCTTTTTCTTCTGCAATTCCGCCGTGACCCGCTCGATCTCGGCCGCAAATGCGGCGATCCGGTGCTCCAGCTCGCCAATCGAAAGCCCGGATAGATCCTCGCCGATTGCGATTGACGTTGATTTGGGTTTTGGCTGCACCTCGTCCCAGTCCATAGCGCTCTCCCATTCCGTTGTACAATTACGCAAGATGGCCGGTGTTTCAGAGCAACCGACGTTTAACGACCTGCGCCCGGCTCAAAACATCAGATCCACCACATCCAGACACTTCCAGTGACAATAGCCCCGGTTCATTTTTTTCAGCCCTATTGCACCATAACGAGCCTGGCCGTTTCCCATTCTGGTGCAAGGATGACGAACGATAGCGGATCATGTCTTTACCCGGCACACCTGCGCACTTGTCATCAGCCGAAGTTACGGGCACATGTGCGCCATGGGAGACTTGCGAGCGGCAACCAACCCCAGTCAAAGTTCGCCGGGCGCCACAACATCAATCCAAAAACAAACGAGAGAAGAGCCATGACCACGCTGCCCGATACCATGACCGCCATCGAGATCGACGGCAAGGGCGGGCCGGAGGTTCTGGTGCCGCGCCAGATCGAGGTCCCCAAGCCCGGACCCGGCCAGGTCCTGATCAAGGTGCACGCCGCGGGCATCAACCGGCCGGACGTGCTGCAGCGCCAGGGGCTCTATCCTGCCCCCAAGGGTCACTCAGCCATCCCGGGACTGGAGGTGGCGGGCGAGATCGCCGCCAATGGCGAAGGCGCCAGCCGGTACAAGGTGGGCGACAAGGTGATGGCCCTCGTCAACGGCGGTGGCTACGCGCAATATTGCATTGCCGAGGAGCCTGCGACACTGCCGATCCCAACCGGGTTGTCGATGGTCGAAGCCGCAGCAGTGCCAGAAACGTTCTTCACCGTCTGGCATAACGTATTCGAGCGCGCCGGCCTGAAGCCCGGCGAGTGGTTCATGATCCACGGCGGCACCTCGGGCATCGGCGTCACCGCCATCCAGCTTGCCAAGGCATTCGGCGCCAAGGTGATCGCAACAGCCGGTTCTCCCGACAAATGCGCCGCCTGTAGGGCACTGGGCGCCGATCGCGCGGTTGATTACCGTTCGGAGGATTTCGTCGAGGTGGTCAAGGAGGTCACAGCTAAGCGCGGCGTCGACGTGATCCTCGACATGGTGGGCGGCGACTATGTCGACCGCAATATCCGCTCCTTGGGTGATGATGGCCGCCTCGTCTACATCGCCTTCCTGAAAGGCTCGAAAGTCGAAGTCGACCTGATGCGCGTGATGCTGAAGCGCCTGACGGTGACGGGATCGACGCTGCGCATCCGGCCAACCGAGGTGAAGGGGCGGATCGCCCGGGCCCTGGAACAGAAAGTATCGCCATTACTTGCCGATAAGTCTCTCAAAGTTGTGATGGATTCCACCTTCCCGCTGAACGAAGCCAGCAACGCACATGCTCGCCTTGATGCCGGCGCTCACATCGGCAAAATCGTGCTCACCCTCGTGCCGGCCGCCTGACGGGAGCAGCAAGACGGGCCAGGGGCAGATCACGGTCCCGAAGCGGTCGCATTTGTCGGTCAGCATGATGGGACGAGTATTTTTCGGCCCAGACCCCATAGTGCGGCTGTGCGGGGTATCGGCTCGCGAAATGGCGGCGTGGCGGGCGCCTGCCCATCCGACGCAGCGTGGCTGCGCAACGAAAAGGAACAACACCCCGTGCTTGGCACCCAAGGCTTGCTGCGCATCGCAGCCGATACCGAACTTGCCGCCGATATCCGCAACTGCCGCCGACTGGAGGTTCACGGTTCCCTTGATGGAGACGTGATGGCCGAGGATGTCATCGTCCACGAGGGCGGGCGGGTGTCGGGCCGATTGCGCACCAACAGCCTGGAAATCAAGGGACTGATCGAAGGCGACGTGGTCGTCCGCAACCTCATCACGATCCGCAAGAGCGGAATTGTGACGGGGGATGTCCGCTACGGACGCATGTTGCTTGAGCCTGGCGGCGAACTCACCGCGAAGGTCAAGAACGTGCCGCCCGAGCTTGCCGGCGACTTCTCGATCACCGTGCGGCGGGGCCAGCATGTGGTTGTCACCACCGAGGACATTGACGCCATCGATCCCGACAACACCGCAGACGAACTCACCTACACGGTCTCCAACATTCGCGGTGGCCATATTGCACTCGACGGGGCCCGCGATGCCGCCGTCACGACCTTTACCCAGGCCGATCTCATGCACAGCAAGGTGCTATTCGTGCACGATGGCGGACCGGAACGCTCGTGCCGGTTCGACGTTGTCGTGCATGATGCGCAAGGTGCCTCGTCGGGCAAGCCGCGCACGGTGGATGTCAGCGTCACCAATTCCGCAGCGGCGGCCTGAGGAAAGAGCGCGTGCACGCGCTTGACTGGTTGGTGCCTGGACTGGCTGGTGCTTTTCACCAGGCGAGTGCGGACATCGCGGCAACCGGGCGGGCGGGCGCATCAGCGAAGAGAAGCTCCAGCGTTTGTGCATCAAGTTGGCCTTCGACGTGGATACCGCTGGCGATAAAGAGCGAGCGGACACCTGCTGCACCCGCCCCGGCGATATCGGTTTTGACGCCATCGCCAATCGCCAGCACACGCTCGCGCGCCACCTTGACACCACGCAACCGCACCAGTTCGTCAAAGACCATCTGGTAGATCGGCGCGTAAGGCTTGCCCGCATAGCTCACCTGACCGCCAAGCGTCTCGTAAAGAGCGGCGACGCCACCGGCGCACCAGATGATTTTACCGCCGCGCTCCACCTTCAAGTCCGGGTTGGCACAGATCATCGGCAACGCGCGCGCGTGGGCGCTCTGTAGCATCGTCTGGTAATCGTCCGGCGTCTCGGTGTCATCGTTAAACAGGCCCGTGCAAACGATCGCCTCGGCGTCCTGCAACGCCCCACAGGTAACACCGGAACCGGCAAAGAGGGGTCGGTCGCGTTCGGGGCCAAGGTGGTAAACCGTTTGGCCCGCCAACGCTGAGATCATCGCGCGTGCCGCGTCACCCGAGGTGAGGATCACGTCGTAGGCGTTCTTGGGAACACCGATGCGGTCCAGTTGCTCGGCAACGCTGGCGGCGGGCCGGGGCGCGTTCGACAGCAACACGACGGTGCCGCCGATATGGCGAAAGGTGGCGCAAGCGCGCGCAGCGTCGAGAAACGGTGTCACGCCGTTGTGCATGACGCCCCAGATATCGACAATCCACGCGTCCGTTGCCGCGGCAAGCGGGGCAACGGAGGAAACCAGCGGAATGGCACTTGAACCAGAAACGGGCGAGGCAGAGGGTTTGTCTATTTTCATGGCTCCCAACTGGCGCGAAGCTGGGAAAAAATCAAGCCGCTGCCGTATGCGATCCCGACCCGGCTGGAGTTTTGATCTGCCGCGCACCGCCAAACAGACGCCCCTGACCGAGGCGTGCGCCATAGGAAAACACCTGCTCGCGCGTGCTATCATCGTTGATCGCCTCGACCACCGGCATCAGCCCCAGATCTTCCAGATGCTTGCACAGATCAGCGGCGGGGACAGTCGCACCAGGGGCCGGCAGCCCGGACAGGAACACCTCAGCATCGAGCTTGGCGAACTTGAAACCGGACTTGACGAGCGTCTCGAAATCCATGTCGAGATCAGTGACGGCGCGCAACGCAAACCCGAATCCCAGATCGCGCATCTCGTTGATCATGGTCCAATGGGGCGTGCGGAAGCGGCGGGCATCGTCTTGCGAGAACGTCAAGACGAGTTGACCGGCAAGCTGGACCTGAGTGTCGTAGGTCTCGGCAAAAGTCGACAGGAAGTCGTCTGCGGTCAATGACTGACCTGAGAAGGTCGAGAAGACGTGGCCGTGCTTGTTGCGCTCTTCCAGGCGGCGCGCCAAGTGGGCGGTGCGTTGCAGGCGGACGCTGTCGAGCAGAGGCAGAATGCCTGATGGACGTTCCGTTTCGGCTTGATCGTCAGGTGAAATCTCATCGCCGCTCTCGTCGCGCAGACACAACGATACTTCGTAATGACGAGCCTGCTGTTTTTCCAGATCAAGGATCGGCTCAAGAAACACCTCGACCCTGCCAGCCTCCAAGGCATCGGCGATGCGCGCGACACGCTCATCGATTTCATCGTGAGGGGGTTGCTCGGCTGCTGTGGGCTGGTCCGCGCCCATGGCGCTCCATAGCTCATCGGCACTGTCTTCGGCACTGTGCGTCTGGGCCGTCTCTGCCGGCGGCGCCTTCACACCGCTCTGCTGGGGCAGCGCACCCTTGTCCATCGCATTCGGCGCCGCCGGCAACGGTGGCGGCATGCTGGTCATCGTGGCAATCGGCTGAGCCCGGCGCATCAGCGCATCAACGTCAAATTCGGAAACGGTGGAAACATCGGGCGCCACCGGGGCTGGATTGGTCGCGGATGGGGCAGGCATCGGCTTGGGCGCTGCACCGGTTCCCTCTTGGTCCACGCGCGTGTGGCCTTCGCGCGCCGCCCCAGCCCCAGCCTCCGACTCGTTAACACGGCGTGCCGCACGGCTGCCTCGTGCATTCACCACAGGCTCGTGCATATTGCGGGCAGCCTGACGCAGCGCCCCGACTGAGCGATCCACCGCCTGCTCATCCATTGCAGCACGCGACGGGCCCGGCGGCAGCTTCTGCGCGTCGACGGAGTTGACCTCGTCGGCGAGCTTCTTGATCAACCCCTGGATCATTTCCACATCGGATTCGCTTGGCGAGAAATTGGGATGGCGCGCGTCATCGCCAGGACGATAGGACCATGCATCTGCCGGCCCAGGCTCACCAGTTGAGATTGGGGTGGTATTGCCCGAAGCGAGGTGAGGGCCCGTGATCTTCGTTGAGGCGCCCGACATCTGCGCGGCGAGCGGATCAACCGGCGTCGGCTCTGGTCCACCGATCTGTTCGGTTGACGCAGAATGCGGCGGCCTATCATCAAAACCATAGCCACTTGTTTCAGCTCGCTTGGGCGGCGGCGGCAGATCCGTGCTGCTCACTCCAAATGGAGGCATAGCAACCGGCGGCATGGCTGCCGTGTTGCGGTACGTATTGTTGATATTGCCAGCGGGCGGTGCCGGGCCCCGCATGCTCGGCTGTAGCGCTGGCGCGGGGGGGCTGCCCATCGGCAACTCCAGCTCGAGGCCACGAGCGTCGCCGGGGTGTGGATTTGGCGCGAGTGTCGCGGGGGCACGAACGATCTTCTGCATCTGCGGGGCCGCGGGATCGCGATGTTCGCGGTTAAGTGCGCCACCAGACGCCGCCAACGCATCACCAAGATCGTCGATACCCTTGGCCGTTAAAGGTCCGGAAACAGGTTCGGGCACACCCGATGGGGCTGCCCCCTTGGTGCGATCCGTTTCGCTCGCGGCAGCCTTCATACCGCGCGGCATCGCCGCTGCGACGCGCGCAAGGGGATCTGCATTTGGAGCGGCATAAGGGGGCATCGGAGGCGCATCAACAGGTATCGATGAAGACGACGGCACGGGCACCGCCGACATGCCCCCCTGCACAGCGCGAGCTGATGCTCCAGCTGGCATTGCTGGCTGGGAAACGCGGCCAACCGGTCCACCCTGCTGGTTCAGGCGCGCAACTTCGCCGCTCAGCCGATCAAGGTCGGTGCGCAATTCGTCGAGTTGATCATGGCGGCGAACGAGTACGTGCAACGTCAGCAGTCCCATATAGAACGCCGCCGAGACGGTTACTGCGAGCCAGAAACTCAAACCCACCTGGGCGACAAGCCCCATGCACAAAGCCAGTGCAACAACCGCCATCGCCATCATGACGAAGCTGTCCGCCACACGCCTTTTCCTCGGATTGCGCTGCTCTTTGCTGGTTTCGGTCGTCATGCCTGAACGTACCCCGAGTCATCTATCATTTTGCGGTTATCACTTTACGGTGCACGCCGCCCAATCCCTCACTGTGCACCAGTCTCAGTCCATCGCGAGAGCTGGGACCGCGAAACGAAACACACGTCAACATTCACAAACTCAGGATCAACAAACACCACACCGGGGAAGCCATCAGGGTAACGTCCTAGAGTAACCCTAAAGCGTGTGGAGATATTCCAGACTTGGCTCCTCACGCCTTTACGACCTTGTTGCCATGCCTGTCGTACCCCGCAAAACCGCTACACACTTTTGCGCGACATGCATGGATTCCCGCACAGCACACCAATTGAGTACGTCATCGCGGATCGAATCCGATTCGCTTCTTTCAACTGTCCAGGAGGTCGACCACTTGGAGCAATCCAGACAGCGAACCTTTCACCAGATTTCCTCTGCCGCGGCAGTCTGCACATCGAGTTGTTGCTAAAACGCACCGCCCATTTGCCTCCCGTTAAGCAGAACGCCAATCGCGGACATCGCGTTGCAATCGGTGTGCGCCTCAAGCCGTTTGCGTGATCAGCCTCGCCAGTTTGTCCCGGATCTGAATGATATCGTCAGGGCTGGCGATGAGGGGCGGCGCCACGATGAGGGTATCGCCACCGACCCGGACATAGAGGTCCTCATCGTGATAGGCGCGATCCATGATGGCAAAGCCGCGCGTCCCAGCCCCCGCCTTGGCCGGGGCCAGATCTATGCCGCAGATCATGCCGATAGGCCGAATATCGAGCACGCCAGGTGCTGAGCGCAGCGACAACAGAGCATCGGCAAAAAGCTCTTCATGCGCTGCGGCGCGCTCAAACAGCCCCTCATTGAGATAGACGTCGAGTGAGGCCAAAGCCGCAGCCGTCGCCAGTGGATGGCCGGTGTAGGTGAAGCCATGATAGAGTTCGGGCATATGCTCGGGCCCCTCCATATGGGCTTCGTAAAGCCCCGCGCGCACGACCACGCCGGACATCGGCACCGCTCCATTCGTCAAACCCTTCGCAAACGCGATCATGTCGGGAACGATAGCGTACCGGTCGGCAGCGAAAGCGTGGCCAAGGCGGCCGAATGCAGTGATGACCTCATCGAATATGAGCAGGATGCCGTGCGCCTCAGTGATGGCGCGCAACCGTTCCAGATAGCCCTTGGGCGGCGGCAGACAGCCGGTCGAACCCGCCACCGGCTCGACGATAACGGCGGCAATATTGGATGGATCATGTAGCGCAATGATGCGTTCCAGCTCGTCGGCCAGATGCGCCCCCCACGCCGGCTCGCCGCGCGAGAACGCCTGCTCGCGGCGCTCATAGGTGGTGGGCAGGTGATCGACGCCGCTCAGCATGGTGCCATAGACCTTGCGGTTGGCCGGCATGCCGCCGACCGATATGCCGCCAAAGCCAACGCCGTGATAGCCGCGCTCGCGGCCGATGAAGCGGGTGCGCTGCCCCTCGCCGCGACGGCGGTGATAAGAGAGCGCAATCTTCAACGCCGTGTCGATCGCCTCGCTGCCCGAGCAGCCGTAGAAGACATGATCGAGATCGCCAGGCGCCATCAACGCCAGCTTGTGTGACAGCTCGAAGATTTCCGGGTGGGCGAACTGGAACGAGGGCGCATAATCGAGCCGACCCGCCGCCGCCTGGATCGCCGACACGATGTGCGGGTGGGCGTGACCGGCATTGACGCAATAAAGCCCGGAGGTAGCGTCGATCACCCGGCGACCATCCGCCGTCAGATAGTGCATCCCCTGCGCGCCGACGAACATGCGCGGGCGCGCCTTGAAGGCCCGATTGGCCGTAAAAGGCATCCAGTACGCCTCGAGCGAATTGGCGTGGGCGTGGCGCGCTGCATGCGTCGTCGGGGTGTTCGTCATGACACCAGCTCCTTGTCCGTACCGGGGTCCCGAAATGTCCGGCGGTGATGTTGTAGAGACGCCCATCTGCGCCTCCATGACTGTGGATAACCCTAGCTAGCGGTGGATGACGATCGTTTTTTGGCCTGTGCCGCTGTTTGGCCGCAACACTGCCTCGGCGGGACCCCCATCTGGAGCTTGTTTAGGTCTCGTTAGGCGAATCGGCATGGTATTGTGTCCGCCGGGCGCCATCCTCTAGTCCTGGCGTATGCATAAGGAGAGAGCCCGATGTTCATGAGTGTTGTCACGCATGCCCCCAAAGTCCCGGTTTACGCGGAGCTTGCGGGCGCACGAGTGCTGATTACCGGGTTTTCGCCCACGTCAGGCGTGGATCTTGCGCGCAGCTTTGCCGACCACAAGTGCCGGCTCGTCGTCCAGACCAGCGCCGAAGGTCCCGAGACTGACGCCCTCGTAACGTTGCTGGCGCAAGCCGCCAGCGAAACCCAGCTGTTCAACTGCGATCTGGGCGATGGTGATGCGGCCGTACGGTTCGCGCAAGGGTCAGCACAGACGTTCGGCGGGCTCGATATTGCGGTGAACCTCATCGAGGTGACGAGCAAGGACATCGCCGGGCGCACCACACTCGATGAGATCGAAGATCTCGTTTCGGAGAAGCTGCTGGCCTCGACTCTGATGTCGCGTGTCATCGCCAACCGCATGCGCCTGACCATGACCGAGGGTCTCATCCTCAATGTCGTCCTGATGGCACCACCGGTGAGCGATATTGATCAGGCATTCGCCGGCATCCTGAGGACTGCACTTGCCACCATCACACGCCGCGAGGCAACGCAGTGGGCGGACCAGTCGATCCGTATCAATGCCATAGGTCCACGGGGCACGTTGGACAGTGCCACTGGTGGCGCCTGCCTCAGCTCCGGGCCCGACATCGCCGCCTTGGCGCTGTATCTGGCCAGCCGCAAGGGCCGCCAGTTGACCGGTCACGTGTTCGACGCTGAAGGCGTTGCGGCAAGCGGGTGCTGAGGAGAGCATTTTCCGGCGACACAGACGCCGGCTAGAGCATTTTCCGACGAAGTGGATACCGGTTCGTCGAAGAAAATGCGACCAAACCAAATTGCAACCGCCGCAGCTTGTGTGCGCTCGTTGATCTCTCGGTTGTCCCGCGCGCTGCAGTTCGAAGCGACGGCACCGGCCCCAAGTAATGTCGGGGCCGTCAGGACGAGGATTTCGAGGCGCTGGAGATACGATCGAGCAGGCTGGATCGGCGGCGCGGAGCGGCATCCTCTGCAAGGCTCACAGCCGTGTTACCGGCCGCATCCTTGGCTGGCGAAGCGGCTACTTTCTCATCAGGGCCTGGTGATTTGGCAGGTTCGGCCGCGGACGCAATCTGCGCAAGGGAGACAACCCCATCTGAAGACGAAGTGTCCTCCCCGCTACCGCGGCCGGAGAGCGCTTTGAGGTATCCGGCAGCACGCGCTTCGTCCACCGTTTTACCTGCGGCAACGGCCTTCAGTGATACGGGACTGGGTGCACCCATGCGCTCTGCCAGCGATGGGCGGCGCGCCGGGAACTGATCACGCACACCACCACGTGGATCTGTGGTTGTTGGCAACGTACCCGTTCCCAATCGACGCAACTCGTCACGATAGTGCACCGCCTGACGTGCCAACCGCTCATTGGCCGCCGCAATCTCTGCACGCAGGCTCTCGATCGTCTCGTTATGTGCGGCAAGTTCGGCTTCGAGAGCACCAAGACGCGCCTTCATGGCGACCTTCGAATCCCTGATCGCGGTATCGTCCTTTTGCGCCGACTCGTAAATCTGCAGGGCCGCCTTGAGTCGGGCAACCTCTGCTGCCAGCGAATCATTGCGCGATTTCAAGGCGCGCATCTCATCGTTGGACTTCGCCTTGCCCGCTTTGTCGACCTCAGCGACAGTCTGCGCCTCCTTGAGCGATGTCTCAGCCTCGACAAGGCGCGCCTGCAGATTGGCGATCTCGCGATCACCCGGACGCTCGCCCTCACCGTCCTCTATATCCTCGCTCGGGTTCGCCTCGGTGCTCTTGCCCCCACGAGCCAGAAGCCCCTGTAACATTGCAACCATTTCCCCCTGCTCGCGCGCACGCGCGCGCAACGCCTCGATCTCCGATCGCAAAGCAACTTCAGCGTCAAACCTTGGATCGGCGAGCTGGTCGCGATTGCGCGCCGCGCGCGAATTCAGCGTGGCTGACGTGCGCAACAACTTATCGCGCTGTTGCGTGTTGATCTGTCTGGCTTCCTCCAGGGCGCGCGCGCTCTGGTCTGCACCGCGCGTCAAGCGCTCGATCTCCTGATCGCGCTGATTGAGAAGTTCGCGTGCATGTGCCAAGCGCTGCTCGACCTTCGGCAAGCGATCGGTGATTGTCTGCTCAAGCACCCGGCGGGCATTCTGGTGCTCCTCCAATGTTCCGCGCAGGCTGGCAATTTCTTCTTCGAGCCCGCTGATCATCCCATCGCGACGGTTGAACTCGATCTTCTGGTGGGCGGCCTGCAGGCTGGCCTCTTCCACGCGGCTTTCAAGCTGATGAATGCGGATGGCATATTCAGCACGCAGCCGATCCTTGTCAGCGCCAATTTCTGCTTCGCTCATCGGCAACTGACGCTTCACCTCCGCGACGGCGAGGCGTTCAGCGCGCCGGCGATAAAAAGGCATAAGCAGCAGGACGATAAATCCCACCGAAAAGACGCCCAGCGCCACGAGCATAGCGGACTGGATCGTGATCACGCGCGCGTTCCTGAATCTTTAGATCTCACTCAAGTTTCCGTAAAACTTGAGCACGACCCTGCCAATCGTTTGAGCATGTTTGTCACGGCGAACCGCACCACACTTTGGCTGAGCATACACTGTCTTCGCTTTGAGCCATGTTCTTAATGCTGAACCGTTGCGAATTTTAGCTCAACGTGCTTGAGCCAGACTGCGTATCCCCTACCCTTAACAAAGCGCCACCGCCGCCCACTCTCCCCCTTGCCCCCTACAGTCCGTTTGGGGGCTCGTGAACGCAGGACATGACGAACGTGGCAAGAGCAAACTCTAGAGTGCTTTTCGATCCGATGGATAGGGATCAGCGCTCTAGTTTCTTGTTTGGTCGCATTTTCTGCGACGAACCGGTGCCACTTCGTTGGAAAATCCTCTAGAACGGATTCCAGGTTGGTCTGCGGGTATACTTCAAATACCCCACGTTGGCACCTAGCCGTAAGCCAATTCCCGCACGAATCGGCGCCATCACGACATCGTCGTGCTTCTGGAACTGTATGGACACACCTCCAACAATATAAGCTGTACCTTCAACGCCCCCGAAACGATGATAAACATCGGACGGATCGCGCAGATTATAGACAAGAACCATCGTTTTGGAGCCGGCTCCTCCGAAATCGTAGCCAACCGAGGGGCCCTGCCAGTAGACCTTATGAGTTCCCGCATCCTTGGTGTAGAGGCGCCCTTCGCCGTAGCGAAGACCGGCCACGAAGGCACCTCCGGCATCCTCACCCAGGATATAGCCGTTGGGTCGGCCAGCTTTCTTGAAGGCGTGCTCGATCACACTTGCCAAACCCTGGCTGATCGAACCGAAAAAGCCATGACCAGCAGCGATGATCTCGTTCTGGCTGTAAGAGCGATTGTCATCGTAGGACTCAGGACCACGCGGCTCGGGATAGCCTCCATCGCGATCATGGCGCGCCGCCGAATCGGCTGGCGGTGGCGCATATGGCTCGCCATAGCCGCCGCTGGGTGGAGCGGTGCGCCCCTGATAGGCGCGACTTGAACCCGCATCATCGCCATATCGATTCTGGTCCCGGTACGGCGCTGGCCCACTGTTGTAGGCGCTACCCGATCCATAGCTGCCACTACCATCGTTGGGGGGGCGGTAGGCATCGTCCTGACGCGACGGCGGCGCGCGGTAAGGCTCCCGACTGCCGTACGTATCGGTGTTGGCGTCCGATGGTGGCCGGTAGGCGTCATTATACTGCGCCAGACGCACCACGGAGGGGGGGTGATTCGCGCCGGTTGAGCCAACGCCAACGCCATCCCCGCCGATCCCCAAGGGTGTTCCTGCCGGATTGGCAGCGGCGGCGGCGAACGTCACTCCGATCGCGAGAAACCCCGCGATGGGGATTGACCAGATCGATCGCATGTTCCTCGTTCCCTCGTTTAGGGTCTAGACCCTGGGGCTCAGGAAGCACCGGCCGCCGCACGATATGGGCCGCGCCCCTGCGTTAACATCACATCTCCACAACTGGGTGCGGCGACCCGGATCTGCCCTCGCTGCCCGGCACCTATTTCCGTGCACCCGGTGTGCGACGCGAGCGCCGCACGAACTGATTGGCCATCAACCTGAAACATGTAGATAATGCGGGTATTCAACCGCCGCATGCCTTCGTCGAATCGACAGTCTACACCAAACCATCGACGGCAAATGTCACTGGCAACTGTTGCCAAAGTGTGGCTGTCCCCGGGCACCCGACGCCGCGATATCGCCTGATCCAGGGCAGCGGCTCAAGCTCCGAACCACTGAGGCTTCCCTCCCGCTAGGCGCATGCAAAGCCGTCTGTGAACCAGCATGTTGCGGGCGGCGCACGTTGCGCTCAAGACTCAATCGGCGACAAAAACGACGCTATTGCGATCGCCGCAACCGGGGTTCCTTTGCATCGATGGGAGGGGGCGTGTATCAAGTTTCAATGCATTGTTAACGAATCTGCGGTCTTCAGTCTGCTCGCGTTCCGGTCTTGATACCGTGAGCAGCCGCGCTTCCCACATGGCGAAACGAGAGGGCCGACATGAGCGAGCACGCGCAGCCGACGGATCTTGAACTTGCCGCGCTGATCTCAAGCAAGATCTGCCACGACGTGATCGGGCCCGTTGGCGCCATTTATAATGGCCTTGAAATCCTCGACGAGGACGAGGGCCCCGAATCCAATTCTTATGCGCTCGACGTCATCCGCAACGTGACCGAGCAGGCCTCCGCTCGGCTCCAGTTCGCGCGGTTCGCATTCGGCGCGGCCGGCTCGGCCGGCGCGATGATCGACCTGGGAACTGCAGAACAGATCTCTCGTGGGTTCATCGGCAACGGCAAACACAAGCTCAACTGGCATGGCATGCAGGGCCATATGGCCAAAGACAAGGTCAAGTTGCTGCTCAATCTTTTGGCTTCGGCGACGACAGCACTGCCGCGTGGTGGCGAAATCGATGTGTTGATGGGCGGTACGATCGAGAATCCGAGCTTCGTCATTCGCTGCCGTGGAACAGGTGCACGCGCACCGCAATACCTCACGGACTTCGTGGCAGCTACCAAACCACCGGAGCTCGATGCCCTTTCGATCCAGGCCTACTACACATGGCGCCTTGCCGGCTCAGCCAGGATGCGTCTTGAGATCCTGAAGGACGACGCCGACATCCTGCTCAGCGCGACGCCATTTGCCTGAAGGCACCTGCTGTTTCTTACGCAACTCCTCCCCTGAGCGAACTCGGTCGTGGTTCGTCTCGGCAACCGCAGTCACACCTGAATTTACGCTGGCTTAACCGCGGCAGGTGAAACTCTGGCCATTGCCAAGCGCGGATATGATGCTCGCGTGAATAGGGGATTATGCACCATGACACAGGCAAAACATTGTTTGATCGTTGATAATTCCGAAATCATCCGCAAGGTGGCGCGCGTCTATCTGGAACGGCTTGGTTATCAGGTCTCCGAATCGCAAAACGGTGAGGAAGCGCTGGCCCTTAGCGAACTCAGCATGCCCGATCTGATTTTAGTCGACTGGCAAATGCCAGGGCTGGCTTCACGTTACATTATCGAACAGATTCGAAAACTTCACAGCAAGCGACGTCCGACCGTCGTCTACATGACGAGCGAGCACAACATGGAGGATATCGCTGAGGCCAAGAAATCGGGCGCCGACGATTACCTCATTTTACCGTTCGACAGGGTGTCCTTTGAAGGCAAGATCAACGAACTGGCGATCCACGCCTGACCGGGCAGACAGGTGCCATCCCATTCATCTTTTCCACGCTGAAGCGCTGCACGCACTCCGCCTCGTGGCGTACTTGAGTGCTCGTGTTTTGCAGCACCATGGGCAAGATCCTCAAGCATGTCTTGTGTCATGTTTTCACGGCCCTGCCGCTGCGCACTTCGGCAAAACATGATCTGGTCTTGAGCATATTTTTCACGCCAAACCGCAGCACACTTGCGCTAAACATGCTCTGAACCCATTCATGCGGGCGCAACTCCACCAACCCGCCCCCGGAGGCACGTCACCTTGCTTCGTGTCGAACAGCTCAAGATCCCAGGATTACCCAGCCTCACCTTCGAGGTTGGCGCGGGATCGTGTTTGGCTATCGAGGGGCCGTCGGGCATCGGTAAGACGCGCCTGTTGAGAGCCATTGCCGATCTCGACGATGCCCCCGGGCAATGCTTCCTGGATGGTGCGGAGCGGCGCGAGATGCCAGCCTGGCAGTGGCGCCGGCAGGTGCGGTTCGCGGCGGCCGAACCTGGCTGGTGGGGCGAGACAGCGCGGCACTCGATCAATGAAACGGCCGGAGATGAAGCACGCATTGAAAAGATGACCCTCGATCTTGGTCTCGATCCAAGCCTCCTCGACAGCCCAATAACGCAGCTTTCGACGGGTGAACGACTGCGGCTGGCGCTGGTGCGGGCCCTTGCCGACCAGCCGCGCGTGATTCTGCTCGACGAGCCGACCGGTGCCCTCGACAAGGCCTCGGCGGCGCTTGCCGAGGAACTCATTCGCTACCACATCCTTGCCGGGCGCACCGTCGTACTGGTCAGCCACGATAGCGGCCAGATCGACCGGCTTGCAGACCTGCGTTTGCAGCTTGCCGATCCTGCCAGAGCATTGTCATGAGCCCTTACGTCTCCCTGACGCCACTCGATCTTTTGGCGGCGGCCACACTCATCCTCGTCAACGCCGCCATCTCGCTGACGTTCCGGCTGGGGCTGGAGCGCACCTTGCTGCTTACCAGTGCGCGTATGGTGGTGCAGCTCGCGTTGATCGGCCTCGTGCTCAAGTGGATCTTTGCGCAGACCTCTCCACTTTGGACGATCGCTCTGGCCAGCATCATGGTGGCGGCGGCAGGCTATGAGGCGATTTCCAGGCAGGAGCGGCGCATCCGCGGCTGGCTTGCCTATGGTCTGGGCTCAGGCACGCTGCTGCTGGTCGGCACGTTTGCAACGCTCTTTGCTGTCGGCGCAGTAATCTCACCCGATCCCTGGTTTGCGCCGCGCTACGTGCTGCCGATCCTCGGTATGGTGCTGGGCAACTCACTCACCGGCATCGCTCTTGCCCTCGATACGCTGACGGCGAATGCCGCACGCGATCGCGCAGCAATCGAAGGGCGTCTGGCTCTCGGGCAACCACGCCTTATGGCGCTGCGCGAAACAACGCGCCGTGCGCTTAAAACCGGTACGACCCCAATCCTGAATGCGATGGCGGCATCTGGCGTTGTGTCGTTGCCCGGCATGATGACCGGTCAGATCCTGGCTGGCGTTGACCCCGTGGAGGCGACGAAATACCAGATTTTGATCATGTTTCTGATTACCGGCTCGACCGGCTTGGGGGTGCTGATCGCGACCTTCGGCGGGGCGTTGCTGATCACCGACGAGCGCCACCGCCTCCGCCTCGATCGGCTGGCGACCAAAGAGAAGTCGCCGGCTGGCTGACCAACCGACGATGGCACAGTGATCCACTGCGCCAAACCGTTGCACACGTCAGCGGACCAATGGCTGAGCTTATTGTTTGGGGGGATCCAGCTTCTTCACCGAGCCTGTGGTGATATCGCCCTTTTTCGCAGCAGCCGCCTTCTTGGACGAAGCCGATTCACTCCAGCAAACATCCGCCTCAGCACGGCAGGTGTGTTCATCAAAGACAATAAAGTCCAGGAAGAGATCGCAGGTTACGTCCTTTTTGCCCGTACGATACTTCGTTATGCCGCGCTCGGCGGCCCACGATGCGATATGCTTATCGAGCAGCTTCTTGGCATCAGCGGTCGGGCCCTCTTTGCCGTAGTCATTGACGGAGAAGCCAAGCCGAGTGCACTTCGCTTGAGCAGGCAATGCAGTAGAAGCAGTCAGTGCAGCTGCCGCTGCGATTGCAAAAAGCGTACGGTACGACATTAGAGTGACCCCCGTCATAGTCGTCATCGTCATGGCCCGTGAGCCGATTATTCTGCAAGCTATAATGACCGCCCCATAAAATGCCTAGCGGCTACATTGTCGATTTATAAAATCGTGTTGCAGGTACGCTCCACTGCCAGAAGCGCACCTGCAAAATCTCGATTTATCTCTATGTTTCTGAAGGCTTAGAGCGCCGTGCGCTCTAAGTCGCCTCAGTTCATATACGGCGCATCAGCCCCAAAGGACCCCCTCGGGGTATTGAAGAAAAAGCCGTGATCAAACGGTCCGGAACGGGTTTGGGTGTCCATCGAAGGATCACGCAGACTGTTGGCGGCACCGAACCGGCCACGCGCGTCGCCATAGGTGTTGATCGTGTCTTCCTTGGTATAGGAATAACCACCGCGACGCTTGACGTAGCCACGGACCTGCGGCTTGCGACGGTAATAATGGGATTTGGCATGGGCGCCGCGCTCTACGCCGGTGTGCCTGCTGTAGCGACCGGCTTCGGCTGGAACGGCGGCCGCCAAGGCCACAACCGACACAGCGATCGCCGCCGTCAGGACATAGCGAATCATAATCTGGTGCCTCTCTCGAAATCTTCCGACATTGGGCGGAGGATAGGACAAATCATCAACGAAACGTTGAACATTTGCTTATCACGTCTCGTATTTGGGGTTTCTGTCGCCCCCGCGCCACGCCATCGCCTACGCTTACCCGTTCTGGCAGCTCTATTATTGCCCCATAAACCATACCGCACAGCAATTGGCGCCCGCGCCCCGCGGGGGGTGCGAACGCCTGTTTCATGTCACCTACCCAGCAGGGAACAAAATGGAAATGACGGCAGCGTAGCGAGCGGCGCTGTTACCGATCACTTACAGGCGCGCTGGCGCGAAACACATGTTGTCAGGACCGCATCAGTCTTGCAGGTCTGCGAAATTTTCCCGGCTGGTTTCAAACCATGAGCGGCAATCGAATTCTTGAGCGCCGCATCAGCCATGAACTTGGCCACGTCGGGCAGCACGTTCGAACCCTCGCCACCAGCACGCACGCATTTTCCCGCAACGGCTGACACGGAAACCGCCGTCATCGCCAAAACGAGCGCACAAAGAACACCGCCGGCGAGCGCACCAAACGACTTCGAGAACCTCATCACTCGATCTCCTGATTGAGCGCGGCATCATGCGCGCAAAGGTTTTAGATATATCTGATGCAACCCAAGCCTCAACAGCGACGCTTACGGCCGACCTGACGCTGCGGTCCTGGTTTGGTTCGCAAGCTGGCGCATCACGAATGCCCTACATGCACAACGCATGGCGACGAGGTTCGGCGGGCGCAAATTACGACCAAATCGTTGTTGCGCACGCGCCGATGATCTCGGATGTCAAATTATAGCTTGCAGATCTTGGCCTGCCCACGACACACGACACCAAGGCCACCCTTGGAACACTTGTACTTGCGCTTGCCGTACTTGTATCCCGGCGTCGTTCCATTCGCCATCCAGGCCGCCCATGCACCCCAGTCCACAGCCTGCAAAAGCGCCTCGTCCACCTGGAACTTAGCGGCCTTCTCGTCCGAACCGGTTCCTTGGGCGGCCTTGACAACGCATGAGCCTGCGTGAGCAAGGCTGACCGATCCAACGAGTGCGGTGGCGGCGACAAGTGCGACGCCAAATCCTGACTTTAGCTGCAACATCGTACGTTCTCCCATTATGGCAGCAATCGACGAGACATTGCCCTAAACTTTGACACACCGCTATTCGTGGGCGCCGGGGGCGATGACTTTTCATCCGGGATGTTGCGGGGTGGTGACGGGCTGGTCCGAAACCACCAGTCCGAGCTCCGACGTTCCTGATCTTTATCGGTTGCGTGAGGCTATCTACGGACAAATCACTCGACGTGACTTCGCACGACGTGGCTTCGCTCGACGTGACGGGCGCGCGCCGCTTGGAAACCCGAAGGGCCGGGCGAATTTGGCCCAATCTCTTCGCCATCCGGCTTGATCGTAACACCGCGACGCTCTTCGCCTGCCTCCTTGCGGGTCGATCGCGCGCCAGCGTGATGACGGCCGTACCCTCGTGAGAAAGGCGGGTTAAGGTCCAGTCCCAAAAAATGGGCCCAAGACAACAAATCAAACCAGGTTTCGGATTCAGGCTTCGAGCTTCAACTCAACCGCCTTAGGGCCCTTGCCGCGCTTGTCGGGCTCGGTTTCGAACGAGATGCGCATGCCTTCGTTCAAGGAGCCAATTCCCGAACGCTCAACTGCCGTAACATGGACAAAAATATCCTTGCCGCCGTCATCAGGCGTAATGAATCCATAGCCCTTTTGAGTGTTGAAAAATTTCACGATGCCAGTCTGGCGCATCCGTAATCTCCTGGGATCCCCGATCGGATAAGGCGGCCCTCGGTTCGAGCGCCGTCGTTAGACGGAGCCGCGCTGCAGTCTCGTCGTGCAGTCTTGGGGATCGCGAATTGCGCAGACTTGGAATGCATCGCACGCGACTTAAAAACTCGAACAAAGCCAGCTTGCTCGATTTGACTGCGTCAGATCGAAGCGCTTCAAGTATCGACCAAAGTCTTACAGTCTGCAAGGCAGAAGAAATAATTAATATGGCAATCGTCAGATTTCAAAATGCGCAATCGTGAATATGGGTACGGTCCGTTTTTCACAAAAATGCTGCAACAGTAAGATTACCTAGTGTTTTTCAGCCCGCGCCCGGTAGAGCAGTTGTCGCGTGCTTTATCGCGACGCAACATCAAATGTCGAGCTCGCTATCAAGCACCGGAGGGCGCGCAATGGCTGCGCCACAGCTCTTGCAGCGATCGGGCAGCAGCACGGGAGACTGAACAGCAAGGCGCGCCGTGCAGCGCGGGCAGCGTATGGCAAGCTGCACGTAGAGGGCCGCTCCCAGCAGTACGAGTGCGGCGAGCAGCACGAGATAGCGCCATTCTGCTGCGTGTCCGGCAAATGCGATGAGGCCGAAACCAGCAGCCATAACCGATAGAGCCGCCACGTAAAACCGTATTGCACGGCGCTCAAGCCGCCAGAGTGCGACAACCTCCACGCTGCTAAGGGGTGCTTTGGTTTTGGCTCTCGTTTTGTCATCGATTGTCATGCTGCCCCCCTGCTCTGTTTGCAGACCCTCAGCTCATTTTTTAATAAAATAAACACCGGCTTTTTGAACAAAACGCGAGCAATCAAAATCTCTAAGCGCCGAGCGCGGGAAGACGTTTGATGGCGACCACTTCGAGTCCCGTTTTTGCAATACGCTCCACCGCTTCGGGAAGTGTTTCGATGCTCACCGACATATGATGCGCGTTGGCATGCACGAGCATAACGCCATCGACCATGATGGCGACATGTCCGTTCCAAAAAATCAGATCGCCTCGGGCCAGTCCTTCAAGCTCAGGGGGGATCGCGATCGCCTCACCCAGCTCAGCGCGCTGCATGTCGCTGTCACGCGGCGCGCAAATGCCGGCCGACTGGAGCGAGATTTGCACCAAGCCTGAACAGTCTATGCCAAGACGCGTGCGCCCACCCCACAGATAGGGCGTGCCGATAAACCGCTCGGCGACTTCGACGAAATCGCGCTGAAACTTGTCGATTGCGGCAATGTGGCGGGTGACAACGTAGCCGCCCTTGACCAGCCGGCTGAAGGTTTCTCCCTCGTCGGCAACCGCCAGCTCGGCACCGATCGACAAATGCATCAGGGGCGGCGTCTTAAAATCGGCGGCCGGATACATGAACGTGCCCAAGGCGCGAACCCGATGGGTTGCCTCCAGCACACTGGTTGAAAGCGCCGGCGCAGGTAGATAGCCGACATAGTGATCCCGCTTTGCTTGAACCCACGACCAGCCCTCGCGAGTTTCGAACACCGATACGAGTTCGCCGAACAACAACTCGGTATCAAGCGGTGCCTTGAGATCGGGTCTGGAGCGCAACGGCACCGCCGCCTGGATGACCTGGCGTTGTTGCCCCTCGACGAAGCGCTCCGCATCGACCTTGCCGCGCAAGGCGCCATCAGCCAGATCGGCGCGCACGGCATTACGGCGCGGATCAAGCGAGGCAGGATCCTTGTGCGCGGCCTCACGTGCGCGATGGCCTGGCGGGGGCGATTGCGGCATGGGGTCAGGCTCCATACCAGCCACGCAGGACGCGGAACATGGCGCGTGCGGACTGCGGTTCGCCGCCCTTTGGTCCGAGCGGGCGGGCGGCGGGGCGCCAGCCGAACAGATCAATGTGGGCAAAGCTCGTTGCGTTGCGCACGAAGCGATTGAGGAACAAGGCCGCCGTCGTCGCACCCGCGAACGGTCCGTCCGATACGTTGGAGACGTCTGCCACGTCGCTATCGAGATTGCGATCATATCCGGCCCACAGCGGCAGGCGCCAGACGGGATCGCCAACGGCGAGACCCGCGGCGGCAATTTCCGAAGCCAGGGCATCATCGCTTGTGAACAGGCCCGGCAGATCAGGACCGAGCGCGACACGGCAAGCGCCGGTCAGCGTTGCAAAACACAACAGGAGATCGGGGCTTTCCTCGTCGGCCAGCGCCAGCGCATCAGCCAGAACGAGACGGCCTTCGGCATCGGTGTTGCCAACTTCGACGGTCTGACCGGCGCGGCTTTGCAAGACGTCGCTTGGACGGAAGGCATTGCCGTCGATCGAATTCTCGGCGGCCGGGATCAGAACGCGAAGGCGCACGTCGAGACCCTGCGCCATGATCATGTGAGCCAGCGCCAGTGCCGTCGCCGCGCCGCCCATATCCTTTTTCATCAGCAGCATGCCACTGGCCGGCTTGATGTCGAGGCCGCCGGTATCAAAGCAGATCCCCTTGCCGACCAGCGTGACACGCGGTGCATCGGTGCGGCCGGCGGGTTTTTCCCAGGTCAGGTCGATGAGGCGCGGCGCGCGGCTGCTGGCGCGTCCGACGGCATGGATCATGGGAAAATTCGCTTCGAGCAAGGCCTCCCCGACGGTCACGGCAATGCTGGCACCATGCCGCTCGGCCAAGGCACGCGCTTCCCCTTCCAGCTCCTCAGGCCCCATATCGGAGGCTGGCGTATTGATGAGATCGCGCCCAAGCCAGACACCCTCGACGATGTCGAGAACGCTTCTGCGGTCCGCACCTGCCGGCAGCACCAGGCGAGCGATCTCGGCGGGCGGCGCAGTGGTCTTGTAACGGCGATAACGATAAGCTCCAAGGCCCCAGGCCGTCGCCGCGATGGTTGGATCGAACTCATCACCGCTCAACTGGTAAACACCTGCTGGCGCCGAGGCGGCAAGCTGTCCGACCAGCAACTCAGAGGGCCCGCACGGTTCGCCAGCAGTGCCATTGCCGACGCCTAGCGTCAGAGCAGCAAGGCTACCGTCCGCACCCGGCAACAGCGTTTGCCGGCGCGCCGAGGCGATATCCGTGCCGCTGTCTTGAAGCCAGCGTTGCTGCTTTGGTGTCAGCCCAGCGATATCCGCCAGACTTGTCCCCGACCGGATAAGATGTATATGCCGTGCGGGCGAGGTCCCCTCTGGCGCGAAAACATCCTGCGCCCTGGGCCTTGCCGAAGCCGTGCTGATCGCCATGCGTCTTGCCTTCCAGTTGTTGCGCCAGCGCCTGATCTGGGCGCTGACCTGCGATGCCCGTGGGGTTTGGAGCCGATAACAATGGGTTCGGACCCTAGTGCCTGATTGCCGCAGTGGGAAGCTCCCGGACCACCACAAAGCGCACAAATCCGCTTCCCGAGCAGCCCCAACAGGTCTCCTATCACGCACGAGGGCTCGGCAATTTCCGCGCCTTGTTGGCTGTGCATCTACCTCGAAGGCAGGGTGCTTAAAGCATGGTTTAAGCCTTTGTTGACTGCTGTCCCAGAAACTGACGCCAACGCAA
>JAXGRZ010000030.1:0-18875 GCA_040765305.1 Hyphomicrobiaceae bacterium
ATTGCGGACTGGGACTGCACGTCATGCGGCAGATGCATCGACGTCTGTCCGGAAAGAGTTTTCACCTTCACGCACCGCTTCGATCGCCAGATTGATCGGCAGTTGCCACCGGAAGAACTTTCCGCACGCCCGCTACCGTTAGAAAACGTCGCGTGAGCAACGCGCGGCAAACGCCTGTGGAGAAAAAAGATGACAGGATGGATTGGACGCAATGCTCTCATCGCCGCACTATCGTTGTTGGCCGGCGTCTTGGTGGCCGGAATCGGTATGGCTCAGGACAAGGGCGTGACGCTTCGCGGACTGGGAGGGGGTGAGTTTCTCGACCAGACCAATGGCGCACCCGAAATCGATCGCCAGTCGTTTGCCGACGGGGGCTTTTCACGCGCCTACCGGCAGCAACCACCTTTGATTCCACACAAGATCGACAACTATCAAATCACGCCAACAAATAATGCGTGCATGAACTGTCACGACTGGCCCGGCAATGCCAAGTACAAGGCACCCAAGGTCTCTGAAACACACTACGTCGATCGCCAGGGTGTAAGGCTCGATAAGATCGCCGGCACCCGCTACTTCTGCCAGCAGTGCCATGTACCGCAGGTCGATGCGCGCCCGCTCGTCGGCAACACGTTTGAGAACGCAACGCAGGTCAAATAAAACCGTGCAATCGAACCGGAGGGAGAGGTAACATGACGAACCGGGATGAAAGTACGGGCCATGAAAAAGCAGCCGGCAGCGGGCGCATTGCTCGCGCTTGGCGGTGGTTCTGGGCACCATCGCGGGCCATAGCCCTTGGCACATTGTTGACGCTCGGCTTCATAGCAGGCATCGCCTTCTGGGGTGGTTTCAACTGGTCCCTGGAACTCACCAACACAGAACAATTCTGCATCTCCTGTCACGAGATGAAGGACAACGTCTACAACGAGTATCGCACGACGGTTCACTTCTCCAACAGGTCGGGCGTGCGCGCTTCATGCCCGGACTGCCACGTTCCCAAGGAATGGGTGCACAAGATTGTACGCAAGATCCGTGCGTCCAACGAGCTTTATCATCACCTGCTCGGCACCGTTTCGACGAAGGAGAAGTTCGCAGCCAAGCGCTTGCACCTTGCCACCAACGAGTGGCGCCGCATGAAGTCGACCGACAGTCGGGAATGCCGCAACTGCCACAAGTTCGACTACATGGACTATTCGGTGCAGGAGCCGCGCGCCTCACGCATCCACCAGGAGGCGCTAACATCGGGCAAGACGTGCATCGATTGCCATCGCGGCATTGCGCATAAGCTTCCGCCCAATGCCGACGAAGCCTACGAGAAGCTCGTCGAGAGCATCGACAAGAGCGACAAACGCATCCTGACCGACTATCTCGGTGCGGTGGTGCCACAAGCCAAAGCGGCACACTGAAGCTGCAGCATTTTCCGACGAATCGGCCACCGGTTCGTCGGAAAAAAGGCCAAACCAGAAAGCTGGAGCGACGATCCCAAATCCAGCGAGACGCAAAGAGCACCGCTGGGCGCTCACGCATCCGCCCCGTCAAGTTTCGTGTCGATATTGGCGAACCGTTCCAACGCCTCAGGATCCGTGATCGTGATTCGATCACCATCAACCGACACACCCAGCGCATGAAGTCCTGCAAAGGCCCGTGACAGGCTTTCCGGCTTCATGCCAAGAAATGAGGCAATAACATGCTTGCGCAACGGCAAGGTCACCTCCGGTGCGCCGCCATGCGCCTTCAACAGACGCACCAGATAGGCTGCCAAGCGTTGGTCTGCCGTCCGCAACTTGTGATCGCGAAGATATCTCACCATGTTTCGATAACCTCCACCCAGGGCAACCGAAACGTTGTGCAACAACTTGGGATCGCGCCTCAAGCAACGCCTAAACAGACCGGCGGGAACGCGAACCATTTCAACTCGACCGAGCGATCTGGCCGATAACAGCGCAACAGCGTCATTGACCACGGCTGACAAAATGAAGGTGTCGCCGGCATGCAGCAATGAAATGACAGTCCGGCTTTCGCTGGTACTGGCGGACAACTCCACAACACCGTCTAGAACAAAATGAAGATGATCGAGGTGGTAGCCTTCCGACACGATGGTTGTGTCGGGACGAACGATCTCGAACGATGAGCCATTCAACAGCTTATGACGCGTGTCGGCGCTCACACCTTTGATCAAGGTCAGATCGCCAATATATTGTGTCGCTTCACTCGCCATGAGTCCTGCTCCGAGGCTGATCTACGACTATAGTTGTGCGGCACAACCGCACATTTGACTTTTGTTAAATCTAAGCTTGTGAACACACAGCTGAATCTAACCGCAATGGCGCGCTTTCATGACCGCAACCAATCATCTCTGCTTAGGGGTGCAGCACCAAGAACTAGCGCAACGACACTTTGCCGGCATGGCGCAAATCCGAATTTTGAACACTGACCCGGCGAGCAATACGTGCGCCGCAGTTCCACTTCTACGCCATCTTCCAAGCATAGAGATCGGAACACGAGATGACGTTGCGCATTTTCACGAAGCTTGAAAATGATCCTGCGCAGATTTGCGCCCGGCCAGCTGGCAGAACTTCAAAGATTTTAAGTATTCAAGTGTATGAGCGCTCGGGCTGAGCCGCGAGCGTCAACCCTCCACGATCTGGCGCCCCTGAGTCACTTCGATGTTGACGCCCAGCTGCTCATCCAGACCACCCACCTGAGAACCCCGAACCGGAGCTGCATCGTAATAATCCGCTCCGACCGCGACGCGCACATGCTGGTCGGTCACGCACATGCCGTGGGCCGGATCGAAGCCAATCCAACCGAGCCCGCCGATGTGAACTTCCGCCCAGGCATGTCCTGCCTCCTGGTCATTGCGGTCGGTGCGCATGAAATAACCACTCACGTATCTGGCTGGCGCACCGATCGAGCGGGCCGCGGCAATAAGAATATGCGCAAAGTCCTGACAAACTCCCTCTTTGCAAGCGAAGGCCTCGCTAGCGGTCGTAGTTGCCGACGTCGCACCAACATCAAAGATCATCTCTTCGTAGAGGGCCGAATTAAGCGCATGCAATGCTGCCAGTACATCGCCGCCTTCTGCGGCCAGATGTTTGCGTGCAAAACGCCGGATGGGATCGCACGCCCGAGTCAGTCCCGCCCCACGCAGATAAAATGTCAGCGGCAGCTTTTCCAGCGTACCCGACACGACCCCGCCCGTATCCTGGGTATGAATGTCGCCCTCGGCAACGATGCTCAACTGTTCGATGGGTCCGTCGATAAAGATCAAATGGATTATGTTACCGAATGCATCCACGCTTCGGTCAAGACGCGCATCCACGTTGACCTCGACGCGCCAGCGCCGCACGAATTGGCCTTCGCTCGAACGGGGGCTGAGCCGCAAGAGCTGCAGCGCGCTCCTGGCTGGCGTGTCATAGGCATAACAAGTTTCGTGTCGAATCTGGATGCGCATATTGGCCTGTCAGGAAAGGTATTGGCGCGTGATATTGCGCCCCAGTTCGTTATTGTCGGCAATGAACACCTCCAGGAACTGGTGGAGACCCGACTGGAAGATCTCATCGATGTTGGCGTTGGATAATCGCGCCAGTGTCGCGCGCACGCGCCTTTGCGCAGCACCTTGCCGCCCATAGTCATCGGAAATCTGATCGAGATACTCGTTGATCTCCTTGTAGCAAGAGATCAGTGAGCGCGGCTGTTCGGAACGCAGGATCAGGAAATCGGCAACGAGCCAGGGCTGAAGGCTCTCGCGATAAACCCAGTGGAATGAGGTTAGCGCATTGACACTGCGCAACAGCGCCGCCCACTGGAAATAGTCCAGACTTCCGCCCACCAGCTCCTGGCGCGGAAGCAGCACATGATATTTCACATCGAGCAGACGAGCCATATTGTCGGCACGTTCGATGTAGGTGCCGAGCCGCTGGAACCAGAAGTGGTCGGACCGCAACATGGTCCTGTAGGCCGCACCATCAAAGCGCAGCGACATCTCCTTCACAACGCCGAGAAACCGCGACAGATCGCTGGGCGACATGCGCCGCACGTCAGCTGAGCGCGTCTCGTTCCACGCATCGTTCAAGATCTCCCACATCTCACTGGTCAATGCGGTGCGGACCGAGCGCGCATTGTTGCGCGCCGTCGCAATACACGACAGGATCGATGTAGGGTTGGACTGGGATCCAACGATGAAATGGAGCACGTTGGCGCGCGTCACTTCATCGTATTCCTCCTCGAATGCCGCCGTGCAGGCCGCTGTCGTGATCACCGACTCCCACTCGTTGGTCGATCCGGCATAGTTTGAAGGAAGACCCGCCATGCGTTGCGCGGTATCCAGGATACGCGCAAGATTCTCCGCCCGCTCGACATACCGAGAGAGCCAATAAAGACTATCTGCCACTCGTGAGAGCATTGCTGCTTAGACCTCTACCACCCACGTATCTTTCGTTCCCCCGCCTTGCGAGGAATTAACCACAAGAGACCCATCAATCATCGCCACGCGGGTCAGTCCGCCAGGCACGCACCGGACGCGATCCGCACCACTCAGCACGAACGGCCTCAGATCGACATGACGGGGCGCCACACCACTCTCGACAAAACATGGAACCGTCGACAGCGAAAGCGTCGGCTGCGCAATGAAGCCGGCCGGACTGTCTCGCAGCTTGGCCGCAAAAAGATCGCGCTGCTCACGCGTTGCGTGCGGACCAACGAGCATACCATAGCCGCCCGAACCGTTCACCTCCTTCACCACCAGCTTGTCCAGGTTGGACAATACATACTTGCATGCATCGGGTTCACGGCAACGCCATGTCGGAACGTTTTTCAAAATCGGTTCCTGACCGAGGTAGAATTTCACGATCTCGGGCATGTAGCTGTAGATCGCCTTGTCGTCCGACACGCCTGTTCCCACGGCATTGGCGATCGTGACATTGCCCGCCTTGTAGGCGGACATGAGGCCTGGCACGCCCAGCAGGGACGTCGGGTTGAAAGCAAGCGGATCAAGGAATTCATCATCGATCCGGCGATAGATGACGTCGACACGACATGGCCCCTCGGTCGTGCGCATGTAGACGATGCCGCTGCGCACGAACAGATCGCGGCCCTCGACAAGCTCGACGCCCATTTTGTCGGCAAGGAACGAATGCTCATAGTAGGCGGAATTGAAGGCACCCGGCGTCAACAGCACAACGTTCGGATCGCGCGTTGCTGTCTTGGGTGCCACCGAACGTAGCGTCGCCAACAACGCATCGGGATAATCGTCAACAGGCAGAACCCGATGCTGATTGAACACGTCCGGCAGCAGTCGCATCATCGCTTCGCGGTTCTCCAGCATGTAGGAGACCCCCGATGGGGTGCGCGCGTTATCCTCCAGCACATAGAACGTCTCGGCATCCACCCGCACGACATCAATGCCCGCGATGTGGACGAAGATACCTCCAGCAGGATTAACGCCGACCATTTCTGGCTGGAAGGCCGGATTCTGGAAGATCAGGTCCTCTGGAACGAGGCCGGCTTTGATGATTTCGCGTGCGCCATAAACATCGCCGATGAAGGCGTTGAGGGCTTTCGTGCGCTGTTCAAGCCCGCGCGACAGGAAGCTCCACTCGCTCGTCGTCAGCACGCGCGGAATGATGTCAAAGGGGATCAGCCGTTCCGCACCCTGGACATCGCCATAAACATTGAAGGTGATGCCGATGCGCCGGAAGAAATGCTCTGCCTCCAGCTTTCGGCTATCGATCAGCTCGCGCGAGGCCGTTTGAATCCAGTCGTGGAAGGCCGCGTATCCCGGCCGAACCGACCCGTCAGGGCCGTACATTTCATTGAATTGGCTTTGCTCAGTCATAACTCAATCATCATCTGTCAAGATCAAGTGGCAATCGTTCCAGGTCCTGTTGTCGATCTGCATGGAGTCCAGCAGGATAGGAGGGAGTCTAGCAGGCGGTGTGAAGCGACGTTCTGCTTTTTACTCTAGGAATGCCCTTATACCGTACAATCTACTGACCAGTTCATGGCCGGCTGATCAAAGGCTGGGCAGATTCGCCGGACCGCAGATTCCCCCCGACCATCGTGCCATCACCGCCCAATGTGGTGCTCTTGTCCACACCAATGACGCGACATGCGGCTTTGCGAATTCGATAGATAACATAGTTTGCTTGTGAAGGCACGTCACCCGGTCCGCACACACTTGACGTATGCGCACGCGCCAACGGCACGATCAATAGGACCACGTTGCCGCGATCTTTTTGGCCGCCGCCTGAAGTTGCGGCACAAAACCTGCCGCAGACTCCTTGGAGATGCGTGAATCGGGACCATGCAGCGCCAATGACGCCAGCGCCGTACCTTGGGCGTCGAGGATTGGCACCGCTACACCGACAATACCCACGTTCTGTTCGCGATCATTGACAGCATAGCCTTGCGCGCGGATCTCCTCGAGCTGCTTTTCCAGCTTCGCTCGCGTCGTGATGGTGGTGGACGTAAAGGCCTCGAGCTTGTGTGCCTTGAGCAGCTTGCCACGCTCACCAGGATCCATATAGGCGAGCATCACTTTGCCGCCTGATGTGCTGTGCGCGCGTACCCGTGATCCCGCAGCAAGATGGACCCGCAGCGACCAATGGCATTCGATGCGCTCGATATAGATGAAATCAAAGTCATCAAGCACGCCGATGTTACAGGTTTCTCCGGTCTCCTGGACCAGATCAGACAAGATCTCGCGAACTGGTGCGGTCTGGTTGCGCGAGCGCAGCGCCCCGAACGCAAGCGCCGAAAGCCGTGGACCCACCGTATAGCGGTCGTTGGCGGCGATACGAGTGATGAGCGCAAGAGAGGTTAACTGCTGAAGCACACGATGAATGGTTTGCCGCGGCAGACCCAGACGTAAGGTCAATTCGGGCAGGCTGATCGGCTGGGGATGATCGACGACAGCCTCGATCACCAATACCGATTTCTCAAGGGCCGACATGCGGTCCTGCTGCAGGGCCGGGGTATCGGCGGCATTGTCCTTCATGCGGTCCTCCGAGTGTCGGAGAAGTTTCTCATAACTGTTGTGCGAAGCGGCGCTGTTTTGTCCCGATGCCACCACGAATGGCGTTGACAACCAAGCTCGTTTAAGATGAGTATGAGACACTGTGTCCCATTTTTAGAATTCTTGCAATGGGTCATGCAGTGACGCGGCGGCCTTATATCGAGCATAACCAGCCGTCGCGCATTAGAAAGTTTTTATGAGGAAACAGGGACGTAAGGGTCGGAGACACGCCCGCGCCCCAGCCAGGGAGTGACACACGATGGCAATGTGTTCGGCGCGCCGTTCGCTAACGGCTTATCTGACAGCTGCAATTGCAGGGGCGCTGTTGACCGCTCCGGCGGTGGCGCAGGAAAAATATCCTTCTCGACCGATCGATGTGATCGTCACGTTCGGCCCCGGCGGCGGTGCAGATCTTATGGGGCGCAAGTTCGCGCAGCTTACAGAGAAGGTTCTTGGCGTTGCCATGCCGGTTGCAAACATCTCCGGCGCATCTGGCAATGCAGGTTTGACCCGGCTTCTCACCGATGCCGCGGATGGCTACTCGACCGCAACCCTCATCGCACTGTCAGTCTCCGCCTGGGCTGCCGGCATTGGCAACCACAATCCTGATGAGTTCGCCTTCGTCGGCATGATGCAAAGTTCGCCGTCGATGCTGTTCGTCAACAAGGACAGCAAATTCAAGACCTTCAAGGACCTTGAAGAGTACGCCAAGGCAAATCCGGGCAAGCTGCGCTGCGCCACCTCCGGATACGGTACGATGGATGACATCACGCTGAAGTATCTGGCCACGAAGGGCATCAAGATCGTCAACGTTCCCTTCGCCAAGCCGGCCGAACGCTATGCTTCGGCAGTCGGTGGTCACACCGATATGATCTATGAGGAGCCCGGCGATGTCGCGCAGTTCCTGAAATCGGGCGATCTGCATCCGATCGTTGTCTTCGACGAGGCGCGTCACGAGTCCTTCAAGGATGTCATTACGTCGAAGGAACTGGGTTTGGACATCAACGACCTGCCCAATTTCCGCACCATTGCCGTTTCGGCAAAAACCGATCCGGCCAAGATCGCAACGCTGTCGGCCGCAACAGCCAAGATCCTGACGAGTCCGGAATGGAAGGAATTCTGCTCGGGCACCTACACCTGCACGAAAGCCCTCTCCGCCGAGGAAACGAAAGCGACGGTGAAGAAGTTCTATGAAACGGTGAAGGGCTACCTGGAGAAGTTCCCGACCACCGCCGAAGAAAAAGCGGCCTCCAAGAAGAAGTAGGCCATGGCGACAAGCTGGCGCGGTGCAGCAGCAATCGCTGCGCCGCCCACCGCGCACGCACCCAACGCCCTCCCATACGGCCCCTCGCCCAAAGATTGAGGTGGCGGCGAGCAACATCGCACGGCGATGGCGAGCGCGCACCCACCCCCGCAGTGGGGTTCCCAGCGGCGCAATTCTGGTCGCTGCTTGCAACAAGCATTGCTTGAAGGAAACGCCCCATGATGGCAAAGGGCCGATACACCCGGCTGGTATTCCCGGCCTTCGTCCTTGCATGCTGCGCGTTCTTGTGGACGCACATTGCGCGCAACAGCGCAGCCCTGGACGCCGTGCCAAGCGCGGTCGGCCCTGGTGGATGGCCGCGCGCCATGCTCTTCGGGCTAATCATCTTTGCATCGTTGACACTGATCATCGAGTTCATCGAATGGCGCCAAGCCGTTCGGCGCGGCGGCGACCACGAGGTTGAAGAAATCGAGAATGGCAGGATGGAGCCACTCGCTCTGGCGGGCGTCGGCGTCATACTCGCCTATGGCTTTGCCATTCCTTATCTAGGCTTTGCATTCGCAACGATTCTTTTCATCATCATCTGGTGTGTCATGGGGCGGATTGGCTCATGGCTCACCATCGGCCTCGTCTCGGTGCTGGGCACGATCGTGCTGCTCTACATGTTCGTGGCGCTGGCCAAGATGCCGCTCAATCGCGGCGTGGAACCATTCAACGGCTGGACGATCTCGATCTACCGGCTGCTCAAGATCTATTGAGGGGAAGCAGACGCGATGGATCTGGCATCACTGTTCTGGGGCGGCCTTGTCGGCGCCTTTCAGGCCCACAACTTTCTTGTTCTCGTTGTCGGCCTGATGGTCGGCACGATCGCCGGCGCGCTGCCTGGCATCTCCTTCGTCAACGCCATGGCGATGGCGCTTCCCTTCACCTATGTGATGGAACCAGTCACCGCGATGTGCTTCCTCGGCGGCATCTATGTCGGCGGCGTCTTTGGCGGCTCGATATCCTCCATTCTCATCAACATCCCAGGAACGCCGGCATCGCTGCCCGCCTGCTGGGACGGCTACCCGATGACCGTGAAAGGGCTTTCAACGCGCGCACTGCGGATCGCCATCACCGCTTCGGCAACGGGCGGCTTCATCTCGGCGGTTCTGCTGGCCGTCGCCTCGCCACCGTTCGCCGCGTTCGCGCTGAAATTCGACCAGCCAGAGTTCTTCGCCGCAACGATACTTGGCCTTGCCAGCGTCGTCGCCATCGCCAAGGACATGCCGATCTTAAGCGCCCTGTCGATGTTCATGGGGCTCCTCATCGGCACTGTTGGTATCGATCCGATGTATGGAATCCCGCGCTTCACGTTCGGGGTTTCCGAAGTCGAGAGCGGCATCAACTTCACCGTGGTCATGATCGGCCTGTTCGCGATCGGCGAGGTGATTGATCTGCTCGTCAAGCATGTCGACTTGAAGCGCAAATTTGAAAACAAGCCGGGCGCGCAGATCACCTGGCGCGAATTGTGGGGCTTCAGGAACTCGATCCTGCGCGGCGCTGGACTTGGCTCCATGATCGGCATGATTCCCGGTGCCGGCGCCACCGTCGGAGCGGTTCTCGCCTATGGCGTGGAAAAGCAGGCATCGGGCCGCGGCGACGAATTCGGCACCGGCGTCGAGCAGGCGCTCGCGGCACCCGAAGCGGCCAAGAATGCCACCACCGGCGCTGCCATGATCCCGCTGTTGACGCTCGGCATTCCCGGCAGCGCCGCAACGGCGATCATGCTCGCCGCCATGCTGATCCATGGCGTCAATCCCGGACCGCTTCTGTTCCGAATGGATCCCACGCTGGTCTACACCATCTTCGTCAGCATGCTCATCGCCAACGTGCTGATGATTTTTGCCGCCGTTCTCGTCGCACGCGGGTTCTCGACGCTGATGCGCGTGCCGCCGGCAATCCTCGGCGCCTTCATCATCGTTCTGTCGGTGGTCGGCGCCTATGGCGTGCGCAACAACATCTTCGACGTCTACGTCTGCCTCGTCTTCGGCGTTCTGGGTTTTGTCATGAAGCGGGCGAACTTCCCCTCCGCACCGCTGGTGCTGGGCGTCATCCTGGGACCGCTTGCCGAGCGCTACTTCCTCACCTCGCTCGCCAACTACCAGGACAACTACATGATCTTCGTCGAACGACCGATCAGCGGAACCATCCTGGCGCTCGCCGCCCTGTTCGTCCTGTGGTCCCTCTACCCCCTGATCCGCAAACGCTTGCCGAACTCCACCAGCACCAAGAGCATTCGCGCCAGTGAGAAATGACAGATGAAGGCGCGAACGCGCGAGATTCAAATTGACTCACGGTCCAGTTGATGAAAAATAGGACACCATGTCCCAATTTCTTAAATGACCCCGACTTGTATCTGAAGACCGGATCAATCGCCCTCACCGAGGGGTCACAAGCGCCGATGTCCGCCTGAGCTATCCAAGCGGGCGATCCAACAAGACGACAAACATGGGAGAGTGTGATGTCATCCACAACCGCGAGCCCAGCTCGAACGGCAGCCCAGAGCGCCAGCGCAGCCGGCTCCGACCCGCAGAGCCTGGTTGCGGGAACGGTTGCCCGCGCACGCGCGGCGATGGAAGCTTATGAAAACCATGATCAGGCCCGTATCGATGACGCGGTCCGTGCGCTCGCCTGGTCGATCTACAAACCCGAACATGCCGTCCTGCTGGCCGAGTTGGCCGTCGAAGACACCGGGCTCGGCAACGTCGAATCCAAGATCATCAAGAACACGCGCAAGACGTTCGGCACGCTTCGTGACCTGTTGCGCGCCAAAACCGTTGGCGTCATTGGCGAGGAGCCCGAGCGCGGCATCGTCAAATACGGCAAGCCCGTTGGCATCGTCGGCGCCGTCTGTCCATCGACCAACCCGGCAGCAACGCCCGTCAACAAGGCGATGATGGCATTGAAGGGCGGCAACGCGGTCATCATCGCCCCTTCGCCCGCTGGCGCGGAAACAACGCGCCGGACCGTCGAATTGATGCGGGCGGAACTGAAGAAATCCGGCCATCCTGAAGACCTCGTGCAGATCCTTCCCCCACCCGTTTCGAAAGCGATGACCGAAGAACTGATCCGCCAGGTCGATCTCGCCGTCGTAACGGGTTCGCAGGACAATGTCCGCCGCGCCATGCAATCGGGCACGGTGACGATCGGCGTTGGCGCCGGCAACGTTCCGGTGATCATCGACAGCACCGCCGATCTCGACGACGCCGCGCAGAAGATCTGTGCCTCGAAGATCTTCGACAACTCGACCTCGTGCTCGTCGGAAAACTCGATCGTCATTCTCGACGATGTCTATGAGGACGCCATTGCCGCGCTCGAGCGTGCTGGCGGCTGGCGCTGTGACGCCAGCGAACACGACGCCGTCGTCAACACGCTGTGGATCGGCGGCAAGCTCAACCGCACCATCATTGCCAAGGATGCCCCCGTCCTCGCTGATGCCATGAAGCTGCGCGAGGGGGCACGGAAAGCCAAGTTCTTCATGGTCGAGGAGCCGACGATCGGCGGCAAGCACTCTTTGGCCGACGAGAAGCTGTCGCTGGTCCTCACCATCTACCGTGCGAAGGATTTCGAAGCCGCCAAGCGCATCGTCGCCGCGATCCTCGATGTCACCGGCAAGGGCCACTCGGCCGGCATACATACCAAGGACATGAACCACGCCCACGAACTGGCCGAAGCCACCGATGTGGTGCGCGTTCTGGTCAACCAGGCCCACACATTCGGCAACGGCGGCGGCTTCAACAACGGCCTGCCCTTCACGCTATCGATGGCCGGCGGCACCTGGGCCGGCAACACGATGAGCGACAACCTCAACTACAAATGCTTCATCAACGTCACCCATCTCGTCACCACGATCCCCGAGGACAAACCCTCCGAGGACGAGCTGTTCGGCCCCTACTGGGCACGTTACGGCAAATAGCGACAGGACCAGATCACCCATGAATTTCGAGGAGCACGCCGCCAAGCCCCTGCTTGCAAGGTTCGCCATTGCCGTTCCCGAAAGCCACCTCGCGCACACGCCCGAGGAGGCAGAGGCGGCCGCCAAGTTCATCGGACCTTGTGTCGTCAAGGCCCAGGTTCCGACAGGTAAGCGCGGCAAAGCCGGCGGCATCAAGCTGGCATCAACACCTGCCGAAGCACGCGCGCATGCCGAAAAGATCATCGGCATGGAGATTGGCGGCTGGCCGGTCAGAAAAGTTCTGGTCGAGGCACAAACGCCGATCGCGCGTGAGCTTTACGCGGCGATCCTCGATGACTCGGCAAGCAAGGGTCCGGTACTGCTGTTTTCTGCTCTCGGCGGCATGGACGTCGAGGAGGCAGCCGAACGCGACCCCAATGCGATGCGACGCATTTCGATTGCAATCGAGAACGGTCTCGATGAGGCAACGGCGCGCAAGGCGATTGGCGGACTTGACCTTGATGCGGCGGCCGACGCGCTCACCGACACCTTGCTCAAACTCTATCGCGCCTGGCGTGAACTCGACGCCGAACTCATCGAGATCAATCCACTCGTCCTTACCAAGGATGGCAAGGTCGTAGCTCTCGACTGCAAGCTCACCCTTGATGACGGCGCGGCACCGCGCCAGGCCGGGATCGTCGGCAACGCCGCCCCTGAGAAGCGTACGACGCTCGAAGCCAAGGCTGCCGATGCCGGCCTCAAGTACATCGAACTTGATGGCAACGTCGGCGTGTTGGCCAATGGCGCCGGTCTCACCATGACGACGATGGATGTCATCGCCCACTACGGCGGCAGCCCGTCCAACTTTCTGGAGATCGGCGGCGAAGCCTACACCAAGGCCAAGACGGCGCTGTCGATCCTGCTCGAAAATCCAAACATCAAAAGCCTGCTCGTCAATTTCTGCGGCGCCTTCGCGCGCACCGACGTGATGGCCGAGGGCGTCGTCAACGCCTGGCTGGAGCTGAAGCCCGACATTCCCATTTTCTTCACCATCCACGGCACCGGTGCCGACGAAGCCGTGGTCCTCGTCAAGGAACGTCTGGGTATCGAGCCATTCAATCTCATGGACGATGCCGTCAAGGCCGCGGTGGCCGCGGCAAACGGGAGGGCCGGAGCATGATTCCGCGCAAGAGCGACCGCATTCTGATCCAGGGCATCACCGGCAAGCAGGGCACGTTCTGGAGCGAAGCGATGCAGGCTTACGGCTCCAACGTCGTTGGCGGCGTCAATCCGAAGAAGGCCGGCACCCAGCATCTGGGCGTGCCGGTCTATGCCACCGCGCGCGAGGCGGCCAAGAGCTCACCGTTCGATATCTCCTGCATGTTCATCCCGCCAATGATGGCCAAGGCGGCTGCCATTGATGCCTGCGAAGCGGGCGCCAAACTGCTCGTCTGCTTGACGGAGCACATCCCCTCCCACGACGTCATGGAAATGCATGTTGCAGCGCGCGCCAACGGCACGCGCATCGTCGGGCCCAACACCGCCGGCCTAGTGACCGTCGGCGAGTGCTTCGTCGGCATCATGCCCGCCTTCAACGACAAGGTCTTCCAGAAAGGCAACGTCGGCGTCATCTCGCGCTCGGGCAGCCTTGGTACACTGCTTTGCCTCAACCTGGCGCAGGCGGGCCTTGGCCAATCGGTCTTCTACGGCGTCGGCGGCGATCCGATGATCGGCACCAATTCCGCCGATGCCCTGCGCATTCTCGATGCCGATCCGGCAACGCACGCGGTTGTCCTGTGCGGTGAGATCGGCGGCAGCGCCGAGGAAGAAGCTGCCGAATATGCCCGCACGATGAAGAAGCCGGTCGTCGCCTTCATCGCCGGCCGCCAATCGCCACCGGGCAAGAAGATGGGCCATGCCGGCGCCATCGTCTCGGGCGGCAAGGGCGATTATGCCTCCAAACGCCGGGCCCTGGAAAGCGCCGGTGTCGGCGTTGCCGATGTCCCAAGCCAGATTCCGCAAATGCTGAAACGTCTCTCGATCGCCGCGTGACGAACCCTGGAGCCGCAAGACGATCTATACGACCAACTAAAGCCGCAACGCGCGGCAAGCCGCAAAAACAATGTCACTGTGTCGAAGCACACATCCGAGAAGGAACACTGAGCCATGCGCATGACCACTGAGGAAGCATTCGTGAAGGTGCTTCAGATGCACGGAATCGAGCATGCATTTGGCATCATCGGATCAGCGATGATGCCGATCTCCGACCTCTTTCCCAAGGCCGGCATCACGTTCTGGGACTGCGCCCACGAATGCAACGCCGGCATGACGGCTGACGGATACACGCGCTCGACCGGAAAGATGTCGATGATGGTTGCTCAGAACGGCCCCGGCATCACCAACTTCGTCACACCGGTGAAGACAGCTTACTGGAACCACACACCGCTGCTGCTGGTCACACCACAGGCGGCCAACAAGACGATTGGCCAGGGTGGCTTCCAGGAAATCGAGCAGATGCGTTTGTTCGCTGATATGGTCTGCTACCAGGAAGAAGTGCGCGATCCAAGCCGTATCGCCGAAGTCCTCAACCGTGTCATCGAAAAGGCATGGCGCGGCTCGGCACCCGCGCAGATCAATGTCCCGCGCGACTACTGGACTCAGGTTGTCGACATCGAGCTGCCACAGATCGTTCGCATCGAGCGCTCACCAGGCGGGCAAAACGCGATCGCGGAGGCTGCAAAGCTTCTTGCCGGCGCCGAATTCCCCGTCATCCTCAACGGCGCCGGTGTGGTTCTCTCGGGCGCAATCCCCGTCTCCGTTGCGCTTGCCGAAAAGCTGATGGCGCCTGTCTGCTGCAACTACCAGCACAATGATGCATTCCCCGGCTCCCACAAGCTTTCGGCCGGTCCGCTCGGCTACAACGGCTCCAAGGCCGCAATGGAACTGATTTCCAAAGCCGACGTCGTGCTGGCGCTCGGCACCCGGCTCAACCCCTTCTCGACGCTGCCCGGCTACGGCATCGACTACTGGCCAAAAAACGCAAAGCTCATCCAGGTCGACATCAACAGCGACCGCATCGGCCTCACCAAGAAAGTGGCGGTCGGCATCCAGGGCGACGCCAAGGCGGTCGGCGAGCAGATCCTGGCACAGCTTCCCGAGAGCGCCGGCTCGAAGGGCCGCAAGGAGCGCGAGGCCCTCATCCACACCACCAAGTCAGCCTGGCTGCAAAAGCTGTCGTCGATGGATCACGAGGATGATGATCCCGGCACCACATGGAACGAGCGCTCGCGCAAACGTGAACCGCAGAAAATGTCGCCACGCATGGCCTGGCGCGCCATTCAGTCCGCCTTGCCCAAGGATGCGATCATCTCGTCGGACATCGGCAACAACTGCGCCATCGGCAACGCCTACCCGACCTTCGAGAAGGGGCGCAAATATCTCTCCCCCGGCCTGTTCGGGCCTTGCGGCTACGGCTTCCCCGCCATTCTCGGCGCCAAGATCGGCAACCCCGATACGCCTGTCGTTGGCTTTGCCGGTGATGGTGCATTCGGCATCTCGATGAACGAGATGACCGCCTGCGGCCGCGAGAGCTGGCCTGCAATCACCATGGTCATTTTCCGCAACTACCAGTGGGGCGCGGAAAAGCGCAATACGACCCTTTGGTACAATGACAACTTCGTCGGCACCGAGCTTGATCTCGATGTCAACTACGCCAAGATCGCCGAAGCCTGCGGCGTCAAGGGCGTGCAGGTCCACACCATGGATGAACTTCGCGACAAGCTTGCCCAGGCCATTGAAGCGCAGATGAAGCGCAAGGAAACAACCTTCATCGAGGTTCTGCTCAACCAGGAACTGGGCGAACCCTTCCGCCGCGATGCCATGAAAGCACCGGTCGCCGTCGCCGGCATCGACCCTGCCGACATGCGCCCGCAACAACCACAGTAAAGCGACACGTGCAAAGGGCCCATGCAACGGGCTCATGCGCGATTGACGTCATCGTTGCGCGTCAACGACCACCGGCGAAAGCCGGTGGTTTTTTGTTACGGCGAGGGCGTTGGGCGATAATCGGAAGCAATTTCTGTTTCTCAAGCGGCGTGCTCAGACATGGATCACCGCTGCACGCCCGATGGTCGACGCCCGGTCCTCCCCCTGCGGCCACAACAGCACCAATTTGATGCGTGCGCGTCGTTCTTGGTTGGCGCGATGGCAGGTGGCCAGACATCAGAATTTGCGAATTTGCGCACCTGTCCAAGTGCCGGAAGCACAAACCACCAACCAGCCAGATTGGAAGAAAATTTCTCTAACACCTATGTTCTGGAATAAAATTGCGTATTTATTTTCAAAATACCGACTCAGTAGGCATTTTTTCTACTATGTTGCGCTGCATCTCAAGTGGAGCGCGCCATGCAAACAGACCCGTCCAACCTTATCGGCAACCAGCAAAACGACGATGAGACCCCGCTCTTGCGGCTCGCTGTTCGCTTGGCGAACGGCCCACGCCACGAGCATGACGCCATAGCAGGAATGCATCTGGTCGAGCTGATGCGCGCCCACGGTCTTCCGGTCAAAGCCGAGTGCGGGGGCGCGGGCGCATGCGCCACCTGCCACGTGCGTATCCCCGAGTCGTGGCAAAACCTGCTGCCGCCGCCCAACGATGAGGAACTGGCCAAGCTCGATGAAATTCCCGGCGCCGACGAATCCTCGCGGCTCGCCTGCCAGATCGTGATGACCGACGCGATCGATGGCCTTGAGATCGCCTTGCAGCCCGATAGCCAGCTGCCGCACCCGGCCGTCAAATCTGCAGCATGAAGCTGCCTGCCGAACTGAAATCGTTACGGCCTCCAGACAGGGGCACCACAAGAACTGAAAGAACGAGACGATGAGCGAAGTAGTCACCGCCAACAAGCTGCACTCGGGCGCCGTTGTCTATCTCGACCGGGAGGGCGGCTGGGTTGAAGCGATCGATCGCGCCGCCATTGCCGCCGATGCCAACGCACGCGCGCACCTGGATGCGCTCGCCGCCAACGCGGTGGCGCGCAACGAGGTCACGTCGGTTTACGCATTCGCTGTCCGCGTCATCGACGGGTGCGCCGAACCACTATCGGTTCGCGAGAAGATTCGCGCTGCCCACGCGCCCACCGTCTGAAGGAACTCATCCCATGTACCGCTACGACGAATTCGATCTTGGCTTCATCGACGATCGCGCAAGACAATTTCGCGACCAGGTGTCGCGTCGCCTAGCCGGCGAGCTGAGCGAGGAACAATTCCGCCCGCTGCGCCTGCAGAACGGGCTTTATCTGCAGCTGCACGCCTACATGCACCGGATTGCCATACCCTATGGTGTGCTGTCGGCACGCCAGCTGCGCCAGCTCGCCCACATCGCGCGCCGCTGGGACAAGGGGCTTGGCCACTTCACCACGCGCCAGAACCTGCAGCTCAACTGGATTCGCCTGGAGGATGCACCCGACATCATCGATGCCCTAGCTGAGGTCGGCATGCACGCCATCCAGACCAGCGGCAACTGCATTCGCAACGTCACAACAGATCCTTACGCCGGTGTTGCCAGCGACGAGATCGAGGATCCGCGGATCTGGGCCGAGGCCTTGCGCCAATGGTCCACCGTGCATCCCGAATTCACCTTCCTGCCGCGCAAATTCAAGATCGCTGTCACGGGTGCCGCGGAAGACCGGGCGGCGACGCTGTTCCACGATATCGGCCTCACGATCGTGCGGGCGCGGGGCGGTCATCTCGGTTTCCGCGTCGTCGTCGGCGGCGGGCAGGGGCGCACCCCCTACCTGGCGCAGGAGATCGCCAGCTTCGTGCCACACGAGCACTTGCTCTCCTATCTGGAGGCGATCCTGCGCATCTATAATCTCCACGGCCGGCGCGACAATCTCTTCAAGGCGCGCATCAAGATCCTCGTCAACGCGCTTGGCATCGACGAGATGCGCCGGCAGGTGGAGGCGGAATGGGCGCTCATCGACAAGGCGTCCATCGACTTGCCGGCCGAGGAGCTGGAGCGCATCCGCACGCGTTTCGTGTCGGTTGCTCTGGAACCTGCCCCGATCAACGATGCCAGCATCGATGCGCGCCGCCGCCGCGACCCGGCATTCGACCGCTGGGTTCGCCATAACACGTTGCCACACCGCACACCGGGACATGCGATCGTCAACATCTCGCTGAAGGAGCCGGGCAAGATCCCCGGTGACGCCAGTGCCGCGCAGATGGACGTCGTCGCCGATCTCGCCGCACGCTACTCCCACGATGAAGTGCGGGTGACCTATCAACAAAACCTTGTGCTGCCGCAGGTGGCGCGCGCAGACCTTGGCGCCATCTACGATCGCCTCGTCGCCGCCGGTCTGCACACGGCTAACACCGAACTCATCACGGATATCATCGCCTGCCCCGGGCTCGACTACTGCAACCTGGCCAACGCGCGCTCGATCCCGATTGCCCAGCAGATCGCCACGCGGTTTGCCGATCCCGCACGCGCCGAACTGATCGGCCCCTTGCGCCTCAACATCTCAGGCTGCATCAACGCCTGCGGGCATCATCATGTCGGCAACATCGGCATTCTCGGCGTCGACAAGAAGGGCACCGAGCACTACCAGATCACGCTCGGCGGCAGCCCCAAGGATGACGGCGCCATCGGCGACATTCTG
>JAXGRZ010000031.1:0-17677 GCA_040765305.1 Hyphomicrobiaceae bacterium
AGTTGCCAGCGGCGTGCGCCAGGCCATCAGCGCCGGACGCACCTTGCGCGAAGCGATTGAAACGGTCGGCAATGAGGAACGCGGCAACTGGGCGCTGTTCGACGAATTCCACAAGCGCAACGTGTCGGCGGCCTATGCCGAACTGGAGTGGGAGTAATCCTGGGGTAGCGTTGATTTACCCGATGCGCTACCCGAGAGGACCGAATGAGAGTAGACTTCAGCTGTTCGACTGAGTGTGACCCGTCGAGCAGAGTGCATAAAATCGCGGCGTTCATGGTAAAGAAAACGTCACCAGCAAAACAGTCCCGGTGAAGGACTGAGCACCAGTGGAGGACTGGCGAATGAGACCCTGCAATTCGATTTCTGGTTTGGCGGGCGTCGCACTTTGCGCGTCAGTCCTTGCTCTTGGCGGCGCTGCCCCTCTGCTCCTCATCGCCGACACGGCGATGGCGCAGGCCCCCGTGGAGGAGGATCTGTGGCCAGGCATCCGCAAGGAACTTTCTGCGCAAAGGCCGATTGCCGAGGAAGACGGCGAGGTAACGCTCGAAGCGCCGGTGCGCGCTGAGGATGCGGCCATCGTCCCGATCACCATGCATATTCCCGCTCGCGTGGCGGCCCAGGCCAAGGGGCTGACGCTGGTGATCGAAAAAAACCCCGCACCAATTGCGGTAAGTTTCAATTTTGGACCTGCCGCTGGTACGGGCGAGCGTGTGATTTCGACGCGCGTGCGCGTCGACATGTATTCGAACGTGCGTGCGATCGTCGAAATGAACGATGGCACACTGCATATGGCAACCAAGTTCGTGAAAGCTGCGGGCGGCTGCTCAGCACCTGCCCTGAAGGATGCCGAGGAAGCGCTGGCTCAACTGGGCAAGATGAAGGTGCGTGTCAATGGTGCCAACCAGTCGCCATCGATGCAGGAAGCTCAGGTGATGATCCGGCACCCGAACTATTCGGGCATGCAGATGAACCAGCTTACCGGGCTCTACATTCCAGCCAAGTACGTCCAGTCGATGGAAGTGAAGCGCGACAACGAGGTTGTCTTCACCATGGAGGGCGGCATTTCTTTATCGGAAAACCCGAACATCCGCTTCACCTACGCACCGGGCACCAACAACGAAATTGAGGTGACAGCGAAGGACACCGACGGTTCGGTGTTTACCGCACGCCAGTCCGCAAAAGGTTCGTGACGATGACGCTCTCATGACGGCGAAAAACAAGCAAGGCGCTGATCTATTCAGCGCCTTTTTCGTTGTCATCGCCGTCTTGTTTTGAGCATGCCCTTGACGCCGAACCGCGCCACACTTCGGCTCAACATGGTCTTTCCTTGAAGCATGTTGTTCACGCCGAACCGCGCCACACTTCGGCTCAACATGCTTTTGGCAGGTTTTTCCTCTCCCGAGACAGGAGATAAGGCTCATATTTCCCTCTCCCCGTCCTTACGGGGAGAGGGTTAGGGTGAGGGGCGGCTGCAAATGTGACGTTTGCTGCGCTGAGACGGACAAGGTGCGAGGTTTTGCGCGTTACCAATACGGATGTCTTCGGCAACATCGGCGGTGTTAAGGCCTTAGAAACAGCGCAACTCACCCTCGACCTGGGCGCGTTTCAATGCCTTCACCTTCTCCTGAAACAACGGCGAATGGAGCACCGAGACGTTCTCGCCCCCCTTTTGGACCACAGACATGATCGTCTCGGCTTCCTCGTACTTTTCGTAGGGGAGAAGCTCGGCAATCACATCGATCGAGCAAGAACATTTGAACAGGTTCTCGCGCGTCTGCCCGTTGACCTGCAGGCAGGCGAAAACGTAATCGGCCCGCGTGGTGGTTGGATAATCGTTGGGAGGCAGCTCCGCAGCGTTCACACCAACGCCGGCACATGCGGCGGCCAGCGCACCCAACACCATTCCTCCCAGCGCGCGCACCACACGTGGCCTGGACGACTTCGCTGCCCCAATACCCACCAGCGCCCCACTACCTACCCGGTTCATTTGATCACTCCCACGCCGTCGAGCTTGATCGTCTCGTCAAGCTTCGGGCTGCCTTTCATCGGGCTTTCATAGTGCGCCGAGAACGCAGCAAATTCGCCCGGCAACTGGTCGGACACGACGATCTCGAAGGCAGCTCCATCATAGCCCATCATTTTCAAGGCATTGGGGTCACCAACGAACGGAGCAACCTTGATCCGGTTGCCGGCCACCGTGCCGCCCTTGTAGGCAATTTCAACCGGCTCGACCTTGGCACCGTTGACGAAGCTCATCTTCAGCTTCTGCTTCAGATAAGGCCGGCTGCCGCCGGAGAGAACCGCAAGATTGTTCACAGCGCGGTCGAGAAACACCACAAGCAAGGGATTTCCGGTCATGCCTGCAATGCTCTGCGGATCGCGACCACGCTCACCGCTGAAGACTTTGACAACGACGTTTTTTCGCCCGCCTTCTCCCTCGTCGACGACATCGACCTCGATCTTGTCCTTGAATGGCTCGCCCAACATCTTAGGCTCGGAGACCTTCCGCTCGAAGTGATACGCAAGCGCTGTGCCCTTCGAGAGTTTGGCAAGGTGGGACGCTTCGAAAAGCATTGCGGTTGCACTGGGGGGCGTATTGGCCGCTTGTGCGGCGAGTGGCTGTCCAGCCAGAGCCAGAACAGCCAACGCTGCGCCGCACACAAACATTCTCAGCATGTCATCTTCCTCCTCATCGCCGGGCCGAGTGCGCACCGGTCTTGTTTTTGCGTAGCACGGGGCCTGGTTGCCTTTCGGGGCGGCTTGATAACCGGGCAACACGCCATCAGGCCAGCGCTTTTGCTCGACAATCTATACGCTGACTGAAGCCATTCCGACGTATTGTTATGCAAAATTGCGTGAGCGCACGCCGTCATCGTTAAGCCGTCATCGTTAAATTGTGCGGCCGATCTGCCCGACCACGTTGGCGCCGAACCATCCCCTGCCCCACTCAAGGCTGGAGTCCACCGCCTAACGCCCTTGTGCCAGGAATTGCCCGAACGCACGCGGACCATCGCCAACCTCGACCTTGCCCGTCACCTGCAAGGTGCGCGTATCGATCCGCTCCAGCGTGTTGTCCATCCAGCAGGCGACGTAGACGTAGCGTCCCGATGCCGAAGCCTCGATCCCCTCGGGATGATCGCCCACCGCGATCGTCTTGATCGGCTGCCCCGTGGCAAGGTCGATCACGCTGACCGTGCCGGCGTACTGGTCGGTGACGAATGCCCGATCACCCGAGATCGCCACCGCATAGGGCCGCCGACCGACCTTGTAGGTGGCGACCGCCTTGGCCGCCGCGATATCTATGACGGAGACGTCATCGGATTTGACGTTGGCTGTGTAGGCACGTTTGCCTGTGGGATCGATGGTTATGCCAAAGGGGCGCTCGCCCACCGGCACGGTGGCCATCACCTTCGTTGTGGCGGCATCGATGATGGAAACCTGGTTGCTGTCACGATCCGCCGTCAATATCAGCCGGCCATCGGGGGTGACAGCGATGCCAGAGGGGGATTGTCCGGTTGCGATCTCAGCCTTGGTAGCTAGGGAGCCGGGATCCAGAATGCGCAGCTTGTGCTGGTACCAGTCGGCGACCAGCACATCCGCGCTGACCGGATTGACGGCAATGCCAAGCGGGCCTTCGCCAACCTTGACGCGCTTGCGAATTGTGCGCGAGGCGGTGTCAATGACGACAATTTCCTTGGCCTCCGGCGCACTCACGTAAAGGCTGCCGCGATCGCTCGACAAGGCAATCCCCGCCGGCTTGCCGGTCACCTTGATTTGATCAAGTACGCGCATGGGCGAGTCGTCATCGCCAACCGCAACGACCGACACCGTCTCACTGTTCTGGTTGGTGGTGTAGGCGATTGACGCGGACGCACCAGCAGCCGGTTGCCGACCGTCCTTCGTACCTGCTGCGCTCTTATCAGCGGCATGCGCCGGCCCTGCAATGAGAGCAAACAACACGATCGCTGACAAGGCCCTCAGCAAACGGTGCCCGCGCCCTCTGCCGGGGAGCGGACACCGGTTGCTCATCTTCTGCACTGAACCAATAGGTTGCATCGACCCTCGTGTTCCTACACTGAGGCGCCTTAGTTGACACCAAGCCTTGCCGCACCGTCGGTCAACTCAGGCGCGACGCCACACTAGCCACCCGCCTCGGCAGCCTTCTTGACGGCCGGCAGACCGCCATCATAAACGGCGCTGACCGCCTTCAATGCCGCTTCGTCATTGAGTTCGGCCGGGGGATCATTATTCATGTAGCCACGATAAAACGCACCGCGCCACTTGAGCACCGACTTGCTCGCATCACCCTCGACGGCCAGCGTCGATGAGTAGTTCTTGACCGGCAGAACCTTCACGTCGACATCGGTGATTTCGTAGGAATAGGAGTGGGCCGCGGCATCGTACTTGGTCAGGGCCTCATGGATCTGGCCGCCACCCTTCAGCGTCAGCGTGCGCTTGGCACCAATCTCGTTGCCCCCCGTGCCCTCGGTCTTCTCGACCGCCGGGTGCCAGCTCATGTCCTGGAAATTGCCGACGATCTTCCAGACCTTGTCAGCAGGGGCGTTGATCTCGACCGATTTGGTGACCTTCTGCCTTGATGGCCCGTGCGCATCGGCGGGCACGGGCTGAGCCGCCAGGGCCGCCACCGAAAGTGCCAACGAAACGGCAAGTGCTCGAATCATCTTCCATATCCTCCTGACGTGATTACCTTTGCGCGCGCCAGCGCCGGGCGGACCATAATGTCCCGGCAGGCGTGGCGCAAATCTGGACGCATGGACCATGCGCCCGGCAAAGTCTCAACCCATGGCTCCACCGCTGGACCGGCCCGTGGAATGCCACCGGATCGACGGTTGTGCTTCGCCCCGTACCGTGCTTTTGTCCCACGGCAAGGATCGGGAGAAAAAAGAAGAATGCCGAATTCTCACCAAGGCATCTCGAGGCCAGCGGCAACAGACAGACTTAACCATGATTGCGTCGCATGCCCGTTCTGCGGGCTCGTCTGCGACGATCTTGGCGTGGCATCTTCGGCTGGCCGGCTTCAGATCACGAAAAACGGCTGCGCGCGCGCCGAGGCTGGTTTCACGCGCCTCTTGCCAGAGGCTGCACCGCAGATCGAGGGCCAGAACGTTGCGCTCGATGTTGCGCTTCGCGAGGCGGCGCGACGGCTCAAGGCGGCACGGCTACCACTGTTCGGCGGGCTTGGCACCGATGTGGAAGGCATGCGCGCTGTGCTGTCGCTGGCCGACAAGGCTGGCGGCGTCGTCGATCATGTCCTGAGCCGGGCGCTCTACCGCAACACCAGCGTCTTGCAGACCAAGGGCTGGTTCATGTCGACACTGACGGAAACGCGCAACCGTGCCGATCTGGTAATTGTCGTCGGCGCCGACCTTGGCAAAGAGCATCCCCGCTTCTTCGAGCGCGTCCTCTCACCTGACGATGTGATGTTCGAGGGAAGCGCGGACACGCGCACCGTTGTCTTGATCGGCTGCGGCGCGCATGCGGCTGCTGACATCACGGGAAAGCGGATCGGCCAGATCATCGAGATTGCCTGCGCACCAGAAGCGATCCCGATGGTGCTTGGATCCCTGCGCGCAACGATCAAGGGCGCACCGCTCGCTACACCTGCGCCTGCGGGCGTTACGGAAGCACAATTGGCCGACCTTGCGCAGCGCGCCAAGGACGCCAGCTATGGCGTCATCGTCTGGGCGCCGCAGGCGCTCCAATTCGATGGCGCCGATCTTGCCGTACAGATCATCAGCGACATCGTGCGCGACATGAACAAGACGACACGTTTTGCCGGCCTTTCGCTGGGCGGCAACGATGGCGTGGCCAGTGCTTCCTCGGTCTGCTCGTGGCAATCGGGCTATCCGCTGCGCGTGTCGTTTGCGTCCGGCGCGCCCGAGTTCGATCCCTATCGTTTCGATATCGCGCGCATGCTGGGCGAAGGCGAAGGTGATCTTTTGGTGTGGGTGTCGAGCTTTGGCCCTGAACCTGCCGGGCCGCCGGCAACCGACCTGCCAACGATCGTCATCGGCACGCCTGGTATTGCGCTTCACACAACACCCGACGTCTTCATTCCCGTCGGCACACCCGGCCTTGACCATTCCGGTCGCCTGGTGCGCTGCGATGGCGTCGTATCGCTGCCGTTGCGCGGATTGCGCCACAGCCCGCATCCGCGCACACAGGATGTCGCCGCCGGCATCGAAGCCGCCCTTTAGAACGCCTTCTCGCCTTACTGGACCGGAACAGACAAGATGCTGATCAAGCTCAAAGGCGGCCGCGTCTATGACCCCGCAAACGGTGTCGACGGAGAGGTTCGCGATCTTCATGTGCGCGATGGGCGCATCATCGCAGCCGACCCATCCGCCAAGGTCGATGCGGAGTACGACGTTAGCGGCCGCGTCGTGATGGCCGGCGCCATCGACCCTCATACGCACATCGGCGGCGGCAAGATGACGATCGCGCGCATGATGCTGCCGGAAGATCATCGCGGCAACGAATATCACCGCACCCAGCTCCTGCGCTCAGGCACCGGCTTTGCTGTTCCCTCGACGCTGGCGGCCGGCTATCGCTATGCCGAAATGGGCTACACCGCGGGCTTCGAGCCGGCTATGCTTCCCGCCAACGCACGTCAGGCCCACATGGAGTTGGGCGACACGCCGATGATCGACAAGGGCGCCTTCGCCATGCTCGGCTCGGACGATTTCCTGTTGCGCCAGATGGCGGCACGCGAGGACTTCGAGGCGATCAAGGACTATATCGGCTGGACGATGCACGCCGCGCAGGCCATCGCGGTGAAGGTGGTCAATCCCGGTGGCATTTCGGCATTCAAGTTCAATCAGCGCAAGCTCGATCTCGACGAGAGCCATGCCCATTACGGTGTCAGCCCGCGCGACATTCTGCTGACGCTGGCGCGCGGCCTCAAGGAGCTCGGCGTCACCCATCCCCTGCATGTCCACGGTTGCAATCTGGGGGTTCCCGGCAACGTCGAGACAACCCTGGCCACCATCCGCGCGATGGACGGCTTGCCGCTTCACTTGACGCACATCCAGTTCCATTCGTATGGCACCGAGGGCGATCAGAAGTTTTCTTCGGGCGCGGTGCACGTTGCCGAACTCGTCAACCAGCACAAGAATATTTCAATCGACGTCGGCCAGATCCTGTTTGGTCAAACCTGCACCGCATCGGGCGATTCCATGCGCCAGTACGGCAACACCAAGTCGGCTCACCCCAAGAAGTGGGTGATCATGGACATCGAGTGCGATGCGGGCTGCGGCGTCGTGCCGATGAAGTACAAGGACAAGAGCTTCGTCAACGCGCTGCAATGGGCGATCGGACTGGAGATCTTCCTGCTCGTCGATGATCCCTGGCGCGTCTTCCTGACCACCGATCATCCCAACGGGGCGCCGTTCACCACCTATCCGCATCTCATTCGGCTGCTCATGGACAAGGGCTTCCGCCGCGACATGATGCAAAAGATCCACCCGGAGGCGCAGAAGGCGTCGATCCTCGCCTCGCTCGATCGCGAATATTCTCTCTACGAGATCGCCATCATGACACGCGCCGGCCCGGCACGAAGCCTGGGGCTTGCCGACCGCGGCCATCTGGCACCCGGCGCCTGGGGCGACATTACCGTCTACAAGGACGACGCGGACCGCGAGGCGATGTTCACCACACCTGAATATGTGTTCAAGAACGGCGAGTTGATCGTGCGCGATGGCAAGATCATCAAGGTCGTGCAGGGCGCCACGCACGTCGCGCGCCCCGATTATGACAAGAGCATCGAGAAATCGCTCGCCGACTACTTCTCGCGCTACAACACCGTGAGCCTGCACAACTTCAAGGTCCACGACGAGGAGATCATCGACCACGACAAGGGTTCGATTATCGTGCAGCCGACGGGAGCGCGCGCGTGATGGCAAAGCAGGCAGCCAACATCAACGGCATCTCGATCGACGACACCTTCGCGGAAGCCTTCGGCATGACCGGCACGGCGATCATCATCACGGCGGACAGCGCCAAGTGGGCGATGCAGTCGGCGATCACCATGACCGGCTTTGGCACCTCGGTGATTGGGTGCGGGGCTGAATGCGGCATCGACCGGGAGATGTCGCCGGACGAGACACCGGACGGGCGCCCGGGCGTGCGCTGCCTCATCTTCTCCTTCTCGCCCGACATGGTGGCCGGACAGCTCAAGACCCGCGTTGGCCAGTGCGTGCTGACCAGTCCGGGCTCGGCCTGCTACAACGGACTCGATGCGGCGCAGACCATCAAGCTTTCGACGGGGTTTCGCTATTTCGGTGATGGCTGGCAGACGGCCAAGAAGCTGGGCCAGCGGCGGTTTTGGCGCGTGCCGGTGATGGATGGCGAGTTCATCGCGGAAGATAGCGTCGGCGTGACGACGGATGCGGTCGGCGGCGGCAACCTCCTGGTGCTGGGCACCGACAGGGCCGGATTGCTGGAGACCTGCGAGGCGGCGGTGGCGGCGATGGCCCGGATCGACGACATCATCACTCCCTTTCCCGGCGGCATCGTGCGGTCGGGCTCCAAGGTCGGCTCCAAGTACAAGGGCGTTGTCGCTTCGACCAACGACGCCTTTTGCCCAACGCTGCGTGGCGCGGTGAAATCCGAACTGTCAGCCGATACGCTGGCCGTTCTGGAGATCGTCATCGATGGGCTGACCTCGCAATCGGTTGGCGATGCGATGCGTGCCGGCATCAAGGCGATCACCGAAACGGGCGCGGCCAAGGGCGTCACGCGCATTACGGCGGGCAACTACGGCGGTAACCTTGGCCAGCATCATTATCACCTGAAGGACCTCCTGCCATGAGCGGCTTCACGCTGACACAAAAGTCCGCGCCGCCCGAGCGGCTCGACCTGTCCGACCTGACACCGGCCGCACTTGCCGAAAAGAGTGCCGATGAGATCGCGCACATCGTGATTGGCACATCGAAGGCGCCGGTCACGGTGGGTGATGTCTTCACGATCTCGGGTCGTGCCGGTGACACGCTGCGCATTGCCGGTGGCTCGGAGCGCTACGACTTCGTTGGCGCCAAACTCGATCGCGGGACGATGATCGTTGCGGGCGACGTGGGCGCCTATGGCGGCGCGCAGATGACCGGCGGGCGGCTCGACATTGCGGGCAACGCCGGGCTTGGCCTGGGCGCGGCCATGAAAGGCGGCCTCATTCACGTTACCGGCTCAATTGGCGATCTGGCAGGCGGCGTGCGCCCTGGCGCCCAGTACGGCATGCAGGGCGGCACGATTGTCGTTGATGGTGATATTGGCGCGCGCGCCGGCGATCGCATGCGGCGCGGCACGATCATCGCGCGCGGCACGTTCGGGCGCTGGGCTGGCACGCGGATGATGGGTGGCACCTTGTGGGCGCTCAAGGGCTTTGGCGATGAACCGGGATTGCAGATGCGGCGCGGCACGCTGATCGCACCTCACGTGACGAAGATGCTTTCGACGTTCGGGGATGGCGGACACCACGATCTGACGATCCTGAGGATCATCTCGCGCGACCTCACACAGTGCCTGGGCCCCCTCGCCCCGCCGCCGTTGCCCGCCAAGGTGCACAAGTACGCGGGCGACCTGGCCATCTTCGGCAAGGGTGAATTGCTCATCACGGCCTGAGCCCGCAATTCAGAGGCCCGCAATAATGACAGCGCGGTTTTTGTGACTGGTGCTGCCAGCCCTATGCGCGCAAAATCCAAAAGCAATGTGTGACATCAAGGTGGATGACGGCCCGACCAATTCCATATGTGCCCAACTAGAGCGCCTTTCGATCCGATGGAATCGGATCGGCGCTCTAACTTCTTGTATGGTCGCATTTTCTGCGACGAACCGGTGTCCACTTCGTCGGAAAATGCTCTAACTGGTACCAAGCGGGAGAACCTCATGCTCAATGGTTTCGAGTTCCGATCTGACGACAAGGTTTATTTCGTTTGCTCTGCTGATCTGGCGCGCGCACGCCTGATCCTGGCCAATCACGACCGCGATGCCTCGATGATGCCCGCCCCCGAAACCCTGCCCGACACCGTGTTGCGCTATTTGGGTTTGAAGGATGGGGAGCTGATTGTCGGGCGCTTCATCCGCAAGGGAAGCGGTTGACGTCGCCAGGCGACACGGATGGCACCGCCCGCGCGTCAACGTTTTATACTATGACCGGATGGCGGTTCGAGCGCGCACAAGAGCCCGTTCGTCGGACTGGCGGGAATGATCGTCGAGGCGCCAAACAGCGCAATGACCACGCCAATAACGACACGCGCACGCCCGCGCGCCTCCATCGAGGCCAGTGTCGTCACCCCGAACGCGGTCAGGAAGACCGGGATCATGGTTGCCAGGCCAAAGCCAGCCATGAAAATGACAGCGCCACGCAACGTGCCGGTCAACATGGCGGTGAACAAGGCCGCATAAACCATCGGGCAAGGAATGATGCCCCAGGTCAACCCGGCCAGATAGGGACCGCCAGCGGAGGACCGCAAGGGAGCAAGCGCCTTGGCAAGCCTGGCCGAGATCCGCGCCACTGCCCGGTCAACAGGCGCGGGCATCGGTAACAGGCCGGCAAACGTCAGCCCGAGCCAGATCAGCACGACCGCGCCGAACCATTGCAACACGCGGAAGGCACCTGCCCGGTCAAACACGCCGTAGAGTTCAGATCCGGCATAGCCAAGCACGGCGCCGGCGAGCATGTAGGAGGTGACGCGTCCAGCTTGGGCCAGGCTCAGAATGCGGGCGCGATCGCCAACCGTTTTGGGGCCGAACATCAGCGTCAAGCTGCTGGCAACGCCCCCGCACATGCCGGCGCAATGCAAGGTGGAGGCAAAGCCCAGCATCATGCCGCCCAGAAAGCTGAATTGCGAGACTGCCATGCCAGCGCGCTTCTCCCTACCGCCTATCACCTAGCCCAATCTATTCACCAGACCATTGACCCAGCACAAGCCCCACCGCGACGCAATGAAGCCCCCCAGGGCTTACAACCACAGCGGCAGGCGATTGGCGACGGAAACCCGATCGCTTCTCCGTTGGGTTTGACATCAACGTCTTCCACCCAGGAGAAATCCCATCATGAAGCTTCCCCAAATCGCTGCGCTTTCGGCCCTTGCGGTCGTTGCGTTGACCGCCTCAGCCAGCGCCGCTCCGATGACCGGGCTGGCCAAGGCACCTGCCGCTGAAAGCGGCGTGATCCAGGTTCACGGGCGTCATACCCGCTGCGAACCCGATCGTGGTGGCTGGCACCGCAGTCCCCGCCGTGGCATGCGCATCGACTGCCGCCCCCCGCGCAAACGGGGCGATCACGGGAATTGGCGTTCTGAGGGCCCGCGGCGGGACTGGCAGGACAACAGATCCCGGCGCTGGTCCAGGTAAACCAGACGCCGTTACGGCTCACCGCGGCCGGCTCCTAGGGCGCCGATCCGATAGAATCGGATTGGCGCCCGAAATTATTGTTTGGTCGCATTTTCTGCGGTGAAACGGTATCCACTTCGCCGGAAAATGCTGACTCTTTGGTGGGTCGCATTTTCTGCGGCGAACCGGCATCCACTTCGCCGGAAAATGCTCTGGTGGGCTGGCCGTGTTTTTCTCCTCCCCGTCACATTCATCGCGCACGTGCACGACGTGTCCCCAAACAGACACCCCTCACCTCACATCGCACGCTCGATCACCGAATAGGTTTGATCGGGAAATCCGTTCTGACCCGTCACCCGCCGTTCCGAATGCACCTCGCGCCAGCCGTCGAGCGCCCCGCTATCGAGCCTCGATGCCTCCTCGATCTGTTCATGCAGCACCGTACGATAGAGGCGCTCAACGCGCGGCAATGCCTGGACGTAAAGGCTAACTCCACCGGCGACAAACACTTCGGGCACACTCTTGGTCTTTGCAAGATGCAGGGCCGCATCGAAGGCCGCGCCCAGATCGGGCAGAAACCAGAACCCATAGCCCGACAGGTGGTGATTACCACCCGCCTCCAGCAGATCCTCATCGCGCGTGACAACGAACAGCCAGCGATCTGCACCAAGCATGTTCATGTAATGGAAGGCGCGCCGGCCAATGAGAACCGGTCGATTGCGTGTCACCTGCACCGAGCGATTGACGAGCCAGGGAGCACGCCACGCCGGCGAATGAACAGGCCCGGCGAGGGCATGGTTCTCGCTCATCAAAGCAATCATCGATACGATCGGCTGGCTGCCAACAGCTCTCGTCACGTCAAGAACCCTTTTCTGCGCTCCAATACGTCAAGATGACGATGAGCCGTCCAAATTTATTTGATTTCATGAAGCACCCTCGGACCGCATGCCTCGATCAACGCCGGGACGACCAGCTGCGTCTTCCACGTCACACGCGGGATTTGGCACAGCCTCAGCCAATTCCTCGCTTAGCGGCAGGTCGATGGCTTCCAGACCAAGACGCATAAGATAGAAGTTGGTGATCGGACGCGACAACCAGGAGGCAAACGCCATCACCGCGGCGATCATCGCCGCCACCCGTAGGGCCTGTTTAGCGCCATAGACCGCCAAGCAATGGCGCAACCGATATGTCCACCTGCCAAGCCACCTTGTATCGAAGATATTAAATGCACTTTCAGGCATCAGCCTTGCAACCAACATGAGCACATAAGACACCGCATTGGCTGACTTTTTTCGGCCATCCGAATCACGACCTTGGGAAGTCAGTCAACCATTGGGGGTTTTAATGACCGGGCTTCCTGAGAATATCGAAGAACTGCTCACAGAGCTTGTCGAGAAATCGCGTCATGAAATGAATATCATGCTGGCGCTCGCAGATGCGATACGCCGTACTGACGAACAGCTTTTGCGCGAGGTGCAAAGCGTCACACTGCATCATGAGATGCGCCGCACCGAAATCAAGGGCGAGTTGCAAGCGCTGGCCTCGCGGCTTTGTGCGCTTCCACAACGCCCGCACGGCGAGCGCGCGGGCGAACATCTGCAACGTCCCCGCCAAGCGATTCCCGACGCGATGCACCGCGAGCCACCACCCGTTAAGCACAATGGCTGGAACCACGCTGCGGAAGATATCGATGCTGAACTGAACGACGCTTTTGGCGCCGAACTGCAACGGCATTGATTATCAATGCGGTGATGGAGTTGAGGTGCGCGTGTCGGCGGCATCGGCGATGCGCACCAGTTAGTGGCACCGGAAGCATCGTGCGTGTGCACCACACGGCGGCGGAGCGCGTAGCCACGTCCGCCACCCGCGAGGTAATGCACTACTTCTTCTCATTGGCTGCAATGGTGCGCATGAGCGTATCCTTTGCGCGTGCCTGCAATGTGTCGAGCGAGGCGGCATCCTTGTAGTCTGAATACGTGTTGAGCGTCAGGATGTGATCATTGAGTGCGACCCAGCCGGTCACAACCGCGATCTCGCGCGCGCCCGCGCCGCCGGCCACCGCCACCGTCTGCGCGGTGTAAAGTGCGTCGTCATCCTTGGCGATGACATTCATGTTGCGCAGCTTGAGCTGCAACCCTTCCGACTCCACAGCCTTATCGATCTTGCTCCTGACCAAGTTCATATCCAGGCTTGGCATCGCCTTTGCCAATTCACGCACCACATCTGCACGTCCCATGCCCGCTGGCACCCGCGTACTCTGGCCTGGCTTGCCATTGAGCAGCCAGATCATCCACTGCTTCCACGGCTTGCCCGCGTGCATCTCCCTCACGTCGTCGCACGGAATAGCAATCAGCAGAACCGTGTTGACCTCCTTTTGCATGCGATCCTGAAGCGCGTAATGCCCCTTTTCCTTGTCATTGGTGCGTGACATCGCGCAGTAACCCTTGGGCATCTGCAGATCGAATGCCGTACCGTCTGCGTTGATCACTTCGGCACGCACAGGTTGAACGCAATAAAGGTTGACTAAAAGTCCGCCAATCAAGACCAGCAAGCGCATGGGCGTTGTTCTCCACGAAGTCATTTCGTCCAACCGATGCTACTCATCCGCACACGTCTTCTGCAAGCCATTCGCAATGGTCTTGCGCAAGATCCAGTCGATCAGCATCTCGATCCGGTCGGCACCCCAGAAGGGTTCGCCACGCCACAAGAAGAACGGCGAACCGAAAACACCCTTGGCCAACGCTTCTTCACTCTTGCTCTTGAAGATGGCTTTGTAGCGGTCATCATGCGCGAACGAGACAGCGGCGCGCGAAGCACCAACCTCTTCCAGGCAAGCAATCAGCACGCCGTCCGTCGTGATGTCTTCGCCGCCGGCGTAATAGCGGTGAAGGCAGGCCGCGGCGAACCTGTTGGCAATCGTGGGGTCGCCCTCTTCAAGCCCATAGAAGATGCGGCTCGGCGCCAGTGCGGTGATGGGATGATTGGCCGGCGGCGCAAACCCCACCCCCTTCATGGCGGCAAGCCGTTGCCAATCGCGGCGAGCGTAATCGCCTTTCATCGGCGTTGACGACAGCCCCCGCGCGCCCGTCACCTTGAACGCGCTACCAAGCATGAACGGCCGCCACAGCACCGCACACCCCGTCGCACGCTCGATCCTGTCGATCTCCAGATGCGCGAAGTAGGCGTACCCCGATCCGAAATCAAACCAGAACTCGATCGGGTCTGCGCTCTGGCTCATCGCATCACCTCAAATCGGGCGGCGTGCCTTCCGCTTTCAGCAGGGCGATGGCCTCATCGAGCGTCATGACCTCTTGCGCCTGCGAACCCAGGCGGCGGATCGAAACCTTGCGCTCTTCCGCCTCGCGCTTGCCCACGACCAGCATCACCGGCACCTTTTCCAGCGAATGCTCGCGCACCTTGAGATTGATCTTCTCGTTGCGCAGGTCGGTTTCGACGCGCAGGCCCGCTGCCGTCAGTGCGGCGGCGGCCTCGTTGGCATAAGCGTCCGCATCCGAGACGATGGTGGCGACCACTGCCTGCACCGGCGACAGCCACAGCGGGAAGTGTCCGGCGAAGTTCTCGATGAGGATTCCCGTGAACCGCTCCAGCGAACCGAACATGGCGCGGTGGACCATCACCGGCGTCACTTTGTTGGAGTTCTCATCGATGTAGAACGCACCAAGCCGCCCGGCGAGATTGAAGTCCACCTGCGTCGTGCCGCACTGCCACTCGCGCCCGATGGCATCCTTCAAGACATACTCGAGCTTGGGCCCGTAGAACGCGCCTTCACCGGGTTGCAGGGCCGTCTTGATCCGCCCGTTGGACCGCCGCGTCACTTCGTCGAGCACGTCCTGCAGGGCCTTTTCGGCCTTGTCCCAAAGATCATCCGCGCCAACGCGCTTGTCGGGCCGCGTCGAAAGCTTGATGAAGATGTCCTCAAAGCCGAAATCCTTGTAGATGGAGAGCATCAGATCATTGATCTTGAGGCACTCCTCCATGATCTGGTTTTCGGTGATGAAGATATGCGCATCATCCTGCGTGAAGTGGCGCACGCGCATCAGGCCGTGCAGCGCGCCTGAGGGCTCGTAGCGGTGAACCTTGCCGAACTCGGCAATCTTCAGTGGCAGGTCGCGATAGCTCTTCAGTCCGTGCTTGAAGATCTGCACGTGGCCGGGGCAGTTCATCGGCTTGCAGCAAAACACCCGCTCGTCGGGCAGAACCGTGGTGAACATGTTCTCGCCGTAGTTCTCCCAGTGCCCCGACAGCTCCCAGAAATGTTTCTCCATCATGTCGGGCGAATTGACCTCGACATAGCCCGCCCGCTGCTGCGCACGGCGCATGTAGGCGATGAGGTTCTGGAATAGCGTCCAGCCCTTTGGATGCCAGAAGACGGAGCCTGGCGCTTCCTCCTGGAAGTGGAACAGATCCATCTCGCGGCCGAGCTTGCGGTGATCGCGCTTTTCCGCCTCCTCGATCTGCATCAGGTGGGCTTTGAGATCATCCTCGCTCGCCCATGCGGTGCCATAGACGCGCTGCAGCTGCGGATTGTTGGAATCGCCACGCCAATAGGCGCCGGCAAATTTCATCAGCTTGAACGCCTTGCCGATCTGCCCGGTCGAGGTCATGTGCGGGCCGCGACATAGATCGAGCCAGGCACCCTGCTTATAGATCTTGATCTCCTGGTCTTCAGGAATGGCGTCGACCAGTTCCACCTTGAACAGCTCGCCCTTCTCCTTGAAGTAGCGCTTGGCCTCGTCCCGGCTCCACACGTCCTTGGTAAAGGGCGCATTGCGCTGGATGATCTCGGCCATCTTCTTTTCGATTCTGCCCATGTCGTCGGGCTGGAACGGCTCGGCCTTGGCAAAGTCGTAATAAAAGCCGTTCTCGATGACCGGCCCGATCGTGACCTGCGTGCCCGGCCACAACTCCTGCACCGCTTCGGCCATGACATGAGCGGCATCGTGCCGGATCAGCTCCAGGGCTTCGGGATCGGTACGCGTGATGATCTTGATCTCGCTATCGGCATTGATCGGATCGCCCAGGTCAGCCAGTTCGCCATCGCGCGCAATCGCGACGGCTTTCTTGGCGAGGCTCTTGGAGATGCCTTCGGCCAGCTCTTTACCGGTGATGCCTTGGGGATAGCGGCGCTCCGCGCCATCGGGGAATCGTAGCGTAATCTCGCTCACGTGGGCCTCCTCTCACTCGCTGCCTACCACGCAGGTAAGAATGAGAGCAGGCTTCTACGCCAGTTCACGGCGCTGTCAAGGCGTGCAATGCGATGACAACGGACACCGGCAGCGGCCCCATGATCCCGACGTCAAGCCAGTTCGAAGACAGAAGCGACAAAGATGCCGCTGCGGCGTCTGATATCGACTCTGTCGTGATGAAGATTGGCGCAGAGTTAGCTGCTTCAGGGCCATCGCATCGAAAACCAAACCCCTCACCGCCGGGAGAGGCTGTAAACACCCAACGAGACTTCGTTTTCTCGAATGGATTATCCGAGCCGTCCGAGAGCCCCTGTGCAGATGCTCCATCACTCATAACAAACACGCTTCAAGCGATCAAAATTACGCGCAGCATAATCCCTCAACATCAGCATACAGACGACGCCGCACTGAGCCGGGAGTGCCAACTGCTCATCGGCAATAAAAGAATTACGTTGGATGATTGCGATCCTCGTCAAGCGAGGCGATATGCCGTCCACTCCAGCGGCCATAGCGCCAGGGCGCGAACGGATGTGACACGCCGGCGATATCGGGCGGCGGGTCGTAGCCCGACGAGCCCCAGGGATGGCAACGCAACACCCGCGACAGCGTCAACCAGAAGCCGCGCCAGGCACCATTTGTTTCGATTGCTTCAAGGCCGTATTCAGAACACGTCGGCAGATGCCGGCAGTCCATGCCCATCAGCGGCTTTAACGTCCAGCGGTAGGCATGAACAGGTGCCTTGAGCAGCATCTTGCCAACGCGGCGTGGCAGGCCGTCGGACGGCTGGCGCGTGCTCATAGAGGCTGCTCCCTACTCATACGGCGTGCCACCCTTGTGGAAGAGGCGGGAGACGCCGCCGCGCTTTTTATTCTTGGCGCGTGCTCCCAACTGGGTTGACCTTGCATGAACATCAGCTGACCGCGGCCGTCCCGGCGTTGCCACGCGCCTTGATCTCGTCGAGCGCGCGGCCAACGGCTTCGAACACCAACAGCGTTGAGGTATGGCGCGCCTTGTAATCGCGCACCGGCTCCAGCACCGCCAGATCAGCCCACTTGCCGGTGGGCGGCGGCCCATTCTCCTTCAGCATGGCGCGCATCGTCTCGCCAACCGCGCGGATCTCC
>JAXGRZ010000032.1:0-17306 GCA_040765305.1 Hyphomicrobiaceae bacterium
CTTCACAAGAGATCTGGTATCACATCGAGCGTTGATCCGATTCCATCGGATCGAAAAGTCCTCTAGTTCTCGAGGAACGAGCGCAGTTTCCGTGAGCGGCTGGGATGCTTCAGCTTGCGCAATGCCTTTGCTTCGATCTGGCGAATGCGCTCGCGTGTCACCGAGAACTGCTGGCCGACTTCTTCCAGCGTATGGTCGGTGTTCATGCCGATCCCGAAACGCATGCGCAGCACGCGCTCTTCGCGCGGGGTTAGCGATGCCAGAACCCGTGTCGTCGTCTCGCGCAGGTTGGACTGGATTGCAGCATCGATGGGCAACACCGCGTTGCGGTCCTCGATGAAGTCGCCCAGATGCGAATCCTCTTCATCGCCAATTGGCGTTTCCAGTGAGATCGGCTCCTTGGCGATCTTGAGAACCTTGCGCACCTTTTCGAGAGGCATGGCGAGCTTCTCGGCAAGCTCCTCGGGTGTCGGCTCGCGGCCGATCTCGTGCAGCATCTGGCGGCTGGTGCGCACGATCTTGTTGATCGTCTCGATCATATGCACGGGGATGCGGATCGTGCGTGCCTGATCGGCGATCGAGCGCGTGATGGCCTGCCTGATCCACCACGTTGCATAGGTGGAGAACTTGTAGCCGCGGCGGTACTCGAACTTGTCGACCGCCTTCATCAGGCCGATGTTGCCTTCCTGGATGAGATCGAGGAACTGCAGGCCGCGGTTGGTGTACTTCTTGGCGATCGAGATGACGAGACGCAGGTTTGCTTCAACCATCTCCTTTTTCGCCTGGCGGGCCTCGCGCTCACCCTTTTGCACGGCGCGCACGATGCGGCGGTATTCGGAGATTTCCAGGCCCGTTGCGGCAGCCAGTTCATGAATGTCGGTACGGATCTTCTCGGTCTGCTGACGCTCCGACTTGACGAAGTTGGCCCACTTTTTGTTGCTGCCCGAGACGCGATCGAGCCAAGTCTGGTCCAATTCGTTGCCGTAGTACTCATCGATGAAGCCTTGCCGGGGAACGCCATAGCTCTCAGCCAGGCGCATCAGGCGGCCTTCCAGACCAACCAGACGCTTGTTGATGGAATAGAGCTGCTCGACGAGGCTTTCGATACGGTTGTTGTTGAGTGACAGGCTCTTGACGTCGGCGATGATCTCTTCGCGCAACTTGTCATAGGCGCGCTGCTGTTGGCGGGAACCTGTCTCGCCTGCCAGTTGCTGCTCAAGTTTCTTGTCTTGTTGCTTGCGCAGCTTCTTGTAGGTGGATGCAATGCGGTCGAAAGTTTCCAGTACCTTCGGCTTCAGTTCCGCTTCCATCGCGGCAAGCGACAAGGAATTTTCAAAATCGTCGTCGTCCTCGGCGTCGGTCTTCTCGCCGTCGCTGGCGTCCTGCGAGCTTTCGCTCTCTGCCTTGCCTTCCGATTCCGACTCGCCTTCGCCCTCTGCCTCGCCCTCTTCCGATGCCGTGGCGTCCTTGGCGTCAGGACCTTCGTAGGTGGCCTCCAGGTCGATGATGTCGCGCAGGAGAATCTTGCCGTCGTTGAGTTCGTCGCGCCAGATAATGATGGCCTGGAAGGTCAGCGGGCTTTCGCATAGCCCCGCGATCATTGCCTCGCGGCCGGCTTCGATGCGCTTGGCGATGGCGATTTCGCCTTCGCGCGAGAGCAGCTCGACCGATCCCATCTCGCGCAGATACATGCGAACCGGATCGTCGGTCCGCTCGGTCGGCTCAACGCGTGTCTGCGAGGTGGTCGGCATCGATTGCGCAGTGAGGGCGCGGCTGTCCTCCCCGTCGGCGGCCTCATCGCCCTCGCCCTCGTCCTCGGCAGCTTCCTCGCTCTCTTCGTTCTCGACGACGTTGATGCCCATGTCAGAGAGCATTGCGTAGACGTCCTCGATCTGGTCGGACGTCACTTCGTCCGATGGCATCACGGAATTAAGTTCATCGAGGGTAACGTAGCCGCGCGTCTTGGCCGTCTTGATGAACTTCTTGACTGAAGAATCGGAAAGATCGAGAAGTGGGCGGTCGCGTTCGGACTGCTCGGTTGTTTCTTCGGCGCTTGTATTGGTGTTCGTGTTTGCGTTCGCCATCATGTTTGGTTCCGGTTGTCGCAATCTGGTGAGAGGGGATCGGCTTGCCCCAGGTCAATGGTTGTTTCAGCCCGTGTTGGGCGCTGCCGCGCTCGGCGTAAAGATGGTGGAGGGCGCCATCGCCCCGGCTGGTCGCCTCAGCACGCTGTAGGACCCAGCTTTTGCGTAGTGCTGCCAGCCCTCAGTGGTCGTCACCACCATTTAGTCCCCCAAGGCTATTGACAAGGTCGATCTGCCGCTGAATCTCGCAAATACGGGCCAGCGCAGTTTCGGTTCCATCCTGTTGCCATTCACGCTCCGCCGCTGCCAGTGACTGGCGCAGATCAACGTGCCGTTCGTGCATCGCGAGGGTGTGGCGCCAGCCAGCTTCCACCTCGGCCCTGTCGGCGTCCGGATCTGCAAACTTATCGCTTCGGTGCGTTAGTGTGCGTTCGACCAGCTCGATGACGCGGCCGACGCCCAAATTGTCCAATTGGTGGCGCAACTGGGCTGTGTCAAGTGGAATATCAAGTGCGAGTACGGATAAAAGGGCCTGCATCAGCTTACCTAATGGCTCGGATGTGAGGGTCAGCCGACTGAGTTCCTCGGCTTCCTCCTCGATCAGCCAGGGGTGGTTGAGCAGCGTCACAAGCAGCAATGCCTCGCGATAGGGGGGAGCTGCTGCCTCGCCAGTGACCAGTGCGCTGGATTTCAGGCTATCGCTGGCGCTCATATGCAACACATTGCTGGCGCTGGAAAAACCACCTGGGCCACGACCCATCGCTCGTAGTCCGGGGCCGGCCTGCCGGAAAAAACCGGGGCCACCTGGTCGGGTCATCCGCTGTCTGGAGATTGTGCCGTGGGCGCCGGCCATGCCTTGGGCCTGTGGCAGCGGGCGTGTTGTGCGCGCCACGCCACCCCACGACTCGTAAAGTCTTTGGCGCATATCGCGTTCATAATGGGTCCGCACGGCTGGATCGGTGATTTGGCCGACGAGGCTGCGAATCTGTGTCTCCAGGTGGGCGCGCCGCTCCGGGGTTGTCCAGGTGCCCGCCGCCCATTCACGCTCAAACAGCACGTCAGCCAATGGCCGCGCCCGTTTCAGCACCGCCTCCATCGCCTCCGCACCTTGTTGGCGGATGAGGTCATCGGGATCGAGCCCATCGGGCAGAAATGCAAATGCAACTGACTGTCCCGGCTTCAAGTGGGGCAGCACCGTATCGATTGCCCGGAAGGCGGCCTTGCGCCCGGCGCTGTCGCCGTCAAAGCATAAGATCGGCTCGGGAACAAAGCGCCACATCAGCCGCACCTGGTCTTCGGTGAGGGCGGTTCCCAAAGGTGCCACCGCCTCGGTGAAGCCAGCTTCTGCAAGCGCCACCACATCCATGTAGCCTTCGACTGCAATGATCCGGTTCTTCTCGTGCGCGATGGGCCGCGCGCGGGCGGCGTTGAACAGGATGTGGCCTTTATGGAAGAGGGGGGTTTCAGGTGAATTGAGGTATTTGGCCGGGGCATCAGGATCGAGCGCGCGCCCGCCGAACGCGATGACGCGGTTCTTCAGATCGGTGATTGGGAACATGACCCGGTTGCGGAACCGGTCGTAGGGCACCTCGATATCGTCGGCGGCGATTAGCATGCCCGCGCGCGCCATGTCCTTGGTCGTGAAGCCCTGACCGGCAAGATACTCTTTGAGGCAATTGCGCGATGCGGGGGCAAAGCCCAGGCCGAATCTTTCGATCGTTTCGGCTACCAGACCCCGTTTGGCCAGATAACGCCGGGCAGCATCGCCCTCGGGCTGCTTGAGCTTGGTGCTGAAAAAGGCCGCTGACGCCTCCAGCAGCCGGTAAAGACGCTGGCGTTCGTCTTCGCGCTCAACCTCCACTTCGCTCGGCTCGGTGCGTTTGGGCAGCACCACCCCGGCTTCCTCGGCCAGCCGCTCGACCGCCTCGGGAAACGTCAGGCCTTCCGTCACCATCACGAACTTGAAGATGTCGCCGTGCTCGCCAGAGGCGAAGCAGTGATAAAAGCCCTTTTGGTCGTTGACGAAGAACGAAGGTGTTTTCTCGGCTTTGAATGGCGACAAGCCGGCGAACTCGCGGCCCTTTTTCTTCAGAGCCACCTTGCGTGAGACGACGGCGCTGACCGGCAGGCGGGCCCGGATTTCGTCGAGGATATGTGGGGCAAAGCGCATGAAAGCCGGTGTGCTGTGTTTCAAGGGTGTCGCTGGACGACGTGTCAAAGCCTGGTGTGCGTGCCAGAGCCTGGAGCGAGCGCAAGCCGGACCCTGGCCCTCAAACCACGGATAAGCGATTCGCTGCCAATTTGCGTTCCCATCCTGTTCTCGCTCTTGCCCATGCCCGCTATCCACAGGCGTCAGGCGCCGGCAGATCAAGGTCTACGCGCAGCGCTCGCCGGGTGAGCAATTCAAAGCCATTTTCGGGCAGCCTGGTCATGGCGGGATTTATCGCAAGGCGCTTTTAAGGTTGGCCGCTCTAAGGTTGCGTGTGCGCCGAATGTAGCCGCCGGCGCGCCACCGCGGCCAGGATGTCGAGTTTTTCCACGGAGGTGCCTGGGCAGGTCTTGTCGGTCTGCGGTACGTCGCGATGGAATAACAGGGCCTGAACCGGCAACCTGAAATGGCGCTGCACGATGTCGATGACGCCGACGACGCTATCGAGTTGCGCGCCTTCCAGCCGGTCAAAGCCGGCATCGAAATTGCCGATCGCCTCGAACATGAAGGCATCAGCGTTCATGTTGCAGCCGACGCTGGCGGGCGCCTTGTTCCAGTCGCGACCGCTCCAGATCGTACCATCGGGCGCTATCGACACATGCTGGGCAATGTCATCAAACCCGCGCTGTTGGGTATGAAAGGTCCACATGGCGCGCACGCTTTCTTCACCGCGCCAGTCGGCGTGGGCGGGAAACAGCGTGTGGTGCATGTCGACGCGCAGCACCGTGCGCTGCCAGGCGAACGCTGACACTTGTTTGGTGAAATCATCACGGTGCAGCAGGCGGAACGGCGGGGGCATTCCTGTCGATGCTCCTTCGAACTGGCCGATAATCGCGCGCAAGGATTGCGGTGTGGCCGCTGTTCGTGATCATTCTATCTCGAATTTAATCCTCGAATCCATCGTGATTGACGGGCGTTGCGATGTGCCCCGTCACTACTTCAGCGCTTCCTTGACCATTGCCGAGGCCTTCGAGAAATCCATCTGGCCCGTGTAGCGCTCTTTGAGTGCGCTCATCACGCGCCCCATGTCCTTGAGTCCGCTGGCGCCCAGTTCGGCGACGATACCCTGAGCCGCTTGCCTGATCGCGTCTTCGCCCATCTGCTGGGGAAGGAATTCCTCGATGATGGCGATTTCGGCGGCTTCCTGCTCGGCCAATTCCTCACGTCCGCCTTGCGTGTAGATCTCGACGGATTCGCGGCGCTGTTTGATCATCTTCTGGAGCAGCGCCAGGATGTCGCTGTCTTCGACGCGCTCTTTTCCAGTGGACTGGCCTTTGTCGTCAACGCGTGCGGCGATGTCGCGGTCCTTGATGGCGGCCGTTACGAGGCGCAGCGTCGAAAGGCGGCGCTTGTTGCCCGCTTTCATCGCCTCTTTCATGGCCGTTTGAATGCGTTCTCGCATGAAACAAGGGCCTCCTTGCCCTATTGTTGCGCCGGATCGGGTGGACTGCCAGGCCCTCGGTCGCCCCCCACCTATGGCCGATTGGTTTAGGGTCCGGACCCTAGTCGCCTTGCGCCCAACCATCAACAGGGCGTGATGAGACGGTTTCGGGCTGGCCCCGGCGCGTACGCGCAATTGACCGGCATGCCGGGTTCTTCTAGGGTCCGCGCCGATTGCGCGCCCTGACCGGCAGGTCCTGAACGGCGCTCGTGCGCTCGTTTTCCGACACTGACGCTTGGTTCCCTGACGGGCCCCAAGACGTCAGCCCGGAACACTAGGCTGGTTCACCACGTCGTGTGGAGTCGACCCTCTATTGTGGAGCCGAAATGACTGAAACCGCTACGAGAGCTGCGCCTCCACCGTGGTCGCAGGTGATCCCCACCGCGCGCCTGGTGCTGGCTGACGGTACGGTGATCGAGGGCATGGGCCTGGGTGCCACCGGTTCGGCGGTTGGTGAAGTCTGCTTCAACACCGCAATGACCGGCTATCAGGAGATCCTGACCGATCCCTCCTACGCCGGACAGATCATCACTTTCACTTTTCCCCATATCGGCAACATCGGCACCAACAGCGAGGATACCGAGACCTCCAATCTGGCGGCCCGTTCAGGCGTGCGTGGCGCGATTTTGCGGGCCGACATCACCGCGCCTTCGAACTACCGGGCGCTTGAGCATTTCAACGACTGGCTGAAAACACGCGGTATCATCGCCATTGCCGGTATCGATACGCGCGCGCTCACCGCGCTGATCCGCGAAAAGGGCATGCCCAATGCGGTCATCGCTCATGAGCCATCGGCCCGGTTTGATCTCGACAAGCTGAAGGGCGATGCCAAGGCCTGGTCCGGTCTTGTCGGTCTTGACCTCGTTCCCGACGTCACCTGCGGCCAGACGTATACGTGGGATGAGACGGGCTGGGTCTGGCCGGACGGCTATGGCCGCCAGGGCGATCCGCAATTCCACGTTGTTGCTCTCGATTATGGCCTGAAGCGCAACATCCTGCGCTGCCTCGCCTCAAGCGGCTGCAAAGTCACCGTGGTGCCCGCCACGACGCGCGCCGAGGACGTGCTGGCGCGCCATCCCGACGGCATCTTTTTGTCCAACGGCCCCGGCGACCCGGCAGCGACCGGCGCCTATGCGGTGCCAGAGATCCGCAAGCTGGTCGACAGCGGCAAGCCGCTATTCGGGATCTGTCTTGGCCATCAGATGCTGGCGCTCGCGCTTGGCGCCAGAACCGTGAAGATGCACCAGGGTCATCATGGCGCCAATCATCCGGTCAAGGATCACACCACCGACAAGGTGGAGATCGTGTCAATGAACCACGGCTTCACGGTCGATCGCGACAGCCTTCCCCAAGGCGTGGAAGAAACACACGTGTCGTTGTTCGACGGGACGAATTGCGGGATCAGGCTGGGTGAGCGCCCCGTCTTTTCCGTCCAGCACCACCCCGAGGCCTCGCCTGGACCGCAAGACAGCCATTACCTGTTTCGCCGGTTCGTCAACTTGATGCGCGCTGCCAAAGGATTGCCGCAGGAGGCTGAGCGCTGAGCAACGGGATGTGGCAAGCCAGCGTATCGCATCGGCTGAGGCGGAATCGGGCTTCAGGCGTGCGCGTTGTGTTGGCACTCCTGTTGGGCACGCTCGTGTTGGGCACGCAGGTGATGGTGAGCCTAGGTGTGGCCGGGCCGTTTACATTCGCCACGCCCGCTTACGCCGACAACCGCATGGTGCCTGATTGGCCGGACGCCTGGCAAGCGCCGGAGCTGCGCGATCATCCGCTCGCCGGCAAGATCTGGTCGCGTGAGAAGCGCGGTTTTGTCACCGCGCAGGAGTATGGGCTAAAGCTCGCCACGACGCGCTTCGTGCTGCTGGGCGAGGTCCACGACAATCCCGACCATCATCGTCTGCAGGCGTGGGCCATTCATGCAATCTCCAAGCTGCGCGGCGCCCGCATCATCGAGGGCGCGCCGCAGATGGACGTCGTCGCCATGGAAATGCTGACGGCCGACGAGCAGCCGGCTCTCGATCGCTTCTATGGGCGTAAGGCTCGGGTGCCGCGCGCGCGAACATCAGCTGATTTCGGCCGACTGATGAAGTGGGACACACTGGGCTGGCCCGCCTACGAGATCTATCAGCCGATCATCACACAGTCCTTGAATGCGCATCTGGTGATCATTCCGGCCAGTCCGGCGCGTGCGCAAAACCGCAAGGTGTCGAAAGAGGGGATGGGTGCGCTCGCGCACGCAACAACCGAGCGTCTTGGCCTTGCGCGTGCCCTTGCGCCAGACTTGAGCAAGGCGCTTGGCGAAGAGATCCGCGAAAGCCACTGCGGCATGCTCCCGGATACGGCGGTGCCTAATATGAGTGTCGTCCAGCGCCTGCGCGATGCCAGCATGGCCGACGCGATGCTGGGTTCGCCATGGAAGGGTGCGATCCTGATTGCAGGCAATGGTCATGTGCGCCGCGACCGGGCGGTGCCCTGGTATCTCGATGCACGTGGCATTGGCGCAAAAGACATCGCCGTTGTTCGTCATGTCGAGGTGGAGGCGGGCAAGAGCGCAGTTGAAGACTACGGTCTGGGCCCTGCCGGGGAGGCGGCCGAACTTGCCGATTTCGTCATCTTCACGCCGCGTCAGCCGCGCAATGCGCCGTGTGATGAAATGCGCCGGCAAATGGAAGCGATCAAGGCAAAGCGCAAGGCGCAAGAAAAGCCCGCGCGTGAAGCGCCACCCTCGAGCGCCGCCTCGCCACCCGGGCGCTGAACAATCGAGATCTGGACACGAGCCCGCCTTTCTCACGGGGGCATGGTCGGCAGACAAAACATAAGGAAAGACGATGATCATGCGTGTCACGATCCTCAACACGGGCCCGACCCTCGCCCTTGCAACCGCTGTAGTTTGCAGCCTCGCCGTTGCTCAGGCGCGGGCTGGCGATGAATGTCGTGCCGCCGTCGAGGCTGCCTTTAACAAACAGCGCGTGCATGTCTCGGGCTATCGCTTTGCCGCGCAGATGCCAGGAGAGCAAGGTGCGACGCAGATGACAATCGACTATCTGCCGCCCGACCGCATGTATCAGAAGGTCGAGGCTCCCGGGAACCCCAAACCCGTCGAGACGATCGCCATCCAGCGCTGGGCCTGGGGCACCATGGGCGGCGGCTGGGAGGAACTTCAGCCGCAGTTCGCCCAGTCGATCATTGCCCACGTGCGCTCAACGCTGATTGATCCGCCCAAGCTGACGTCCGCGTTCACCTGTCTTGGCAAAGTGAAGCTCGAGGGCAAGGAGCGCGTTGCCTACCGGGCCGACCAGCCCAGTGCCGCCCCCGGATCGGCGGGAGAGGGCGCGCAACTTGCACGCACCATCTATGTCGACGAAACCAGCGGGCTGCCCCTCGCCAATATCGTTACGCGCGAAGACGGCAAGGGGGATGTGATCTTCGATGGCCGCTACAGCTATCCTACCGACATCAGCATTGAGCCGCCGATTGGCGGCCACGCCATCGTGCCCCATGATGGCGCCAAGAACGCTGCGGAGAAGTGACATGCGCAATAAATTCCTGGCCACGGGCTTGATCGCCTCGGCTCTCCTGGCAGGGCTTCCAACCGCTCCCGCGGCTGCCGACTGCAAGCAGGAGGTTGCTGACGCCTTCGACAGACAGCGCAAATCGAGCGCCTTCCGTATGGACACCCGCATGATCAACGAGCGCGGCCCGGTTCGGATGACGGTCGATTATCTTCTGCCCGACCGCATGCACCAGAGGGTCAAGGCGGCCATTGACCCGGCGGCCACCGAGACGATCCTCATCGGCAAGCGCGCCTGGGTCTCGGGTGGCTCAGGCTGGCAGGTGCTGCCGATGGCCGATGCCTTGAGCCTTGCCGAAGACATGGAAAAAACGGTCGTGAAGGGCGGCGGCGAGCAGCCGATCTTCGATTGCCTGGGCTATGTTCAGTTGGACGGGCGCAAGCTGAAGGCCTACGAGGCGATGGCCGACAAGAGCGCCCCGCCGGGCCAACCGACCCGCATGGTCTACATCGATCCGACGACGGGCCTTCCGGTCCGCTCCATTCTTGCCCAGAAAGACAAGCTCGACCGCCCGTTTTTCCAGCAGGATTACTCCTACCCCCAGGACATCAGAATCGAACCGCCCGAAACCGCCAAATAAGGCATCCTGCCGGGCAGATCTGCTTTCCCACATGCGCCGCCACGCGCCACTCGCACAGTTGAGCGGGGTGGGCTATAGCCAAACGCGCCTGAACGCTCTATGAGACGCCCCCGACATGCCGAAAAGAACAGACATCCAGTCGATCCTCATCATTGGTGCGGGGCCCATCGTTATCGGGCAGGCCTGTGAGTTCGACTATTCCGGCACCCAGGCCTGCAAGGCGCTGAAGGCCGAGGGCTACCGGATCATTCTGGTTAATTCCAATCCTGCCACCATCATGACCGACCCGGAGGTGGCCGATGCCACCTACGTTGAGCCGATCACGCCTGAAGTGGTGGCCAAGATCATTGCCCGCGAACGTGCCGAGCGCCCCGATGAAAAGCTCGTGGTCCTGCCGACCATGGGCGGGCAGACCGCGCTCAACACCGCGCTGGCGCTCGATCGTGATGGCACGCTGGAAAAGTACGGTGTCGAACTGATCGGCGCCAAGGCCGAAGCCATCGACAAGGCTGAGGATCGCCGCCTGTTCCGTGAGGCAATGGATCGCATCGGCCTGGAAAGTCCGCGCGCTGCGATTGCCTCCTCACCGGAAGTCCGAAACGAGGCTGGCCGTGTCATTGGCTATAACCGCGAGGTGGGCTTCCTGGAGGCGATGCGCCAGATCGACAAGGTTGGCCTGCCGGCGATCATCCGTCCCGCCTTCACGCTCGGCGGCACTGGTGGCGGCGTTGCCTATAATCGCGAGGAGTTCGAGCAGATTGCCCGCTCGGGCATCGATGCGTCGCCGGTCGGCCAGATCCTGATCGACGAAAGCCTGCTTGGCTGGAAAGAGTACGAGATGGAGGTCGTCCGTGACACGGCGGACAACTGCATCATCGTCTGCTCGATCGAGAACGTCGATCCGATGGGCGTGCACACGGGCGATTCGATCACCGTCGCACCGGCGCTGACCTTGACCGACAAGGAATTCCAGATCATGCGCGACGCCTCGATTGCGGTGTTGCGCGAGATCGGCGTGGAGACGGGTGGCTCCAACGTGCAGTTCGCCGTCAATCCCGACACCGGCCGTCTCGTCGTCATCGAGATGAACCCGCGTGTGTCGCGCTCCTCCGCGCTCGCTTCCAAGGCGACCGGCTTTCCCATCGCCAAGGTCGCCGCGCGCCTTGCCGTCGGCTACACGCTGGACGAATTGGAAAATGACATCACCGGCGGCGCCACTCCGGCCTCGTTCGAGCCAACCATCGATTATGTCGTCACCAAGATTCCGCGCTTTGCCTTCGAGAAGTTTGCCGGCGCCGACCCGACGCTGACCACCGCGATGAAGTCGGTCGGCGAGGTGATGGCGATCGGGCGCACGTTCGCTGAGAGTCTGCAAAAGGCGCTGCGCTCGATGGAGACCGGGCTCACGGGCCTTGATGACATCGTGCTCGACGGGCTCGGCCAGGGTGATGACAAGAACGTCATCCGCGCTGCCATTTCGCGTCCCGCTCCCGACCGCCTTTTGAAGGTCGCACAGGCGATGCGCCTGGGCGTCGACCACGAACAGATCCACGCCTACTGCAAGATTGATCCCTGGTTCCTGGCGCGCATGCAGGAGATCGTCGACGCGGAAGCTCGCGTCATGGCGCATGGTCTGCCCGCTGACGGCGCCAATATGCGCACGCTGAAGGCGATGGGCTTTTCGGACGCGCGCCTTGCCAAGCTGGCCGGCAAAACGGAAGCAGAGGTTTTCGCCCACCGCCATGCCCTCGATGTGCGCCCGGTGTTCAAGCGCATCGACACGTGCGCTGCCGAGTTCGCCTCGCCGACCGCCTACATGTATTCGACCTACGAGAGCGGTTTGAGTGGCGCTCCCGCGTGCGAAGCCGCACCCAGCGATCGCACCAAGATCGTCATCCTCGGCGGTGGCCCCAACCGGATCGGCCAGGGACTCGAGTTCGACTATTGCTGCTGCCATGCCTGTTTCGCCCTGACCAAGGCGGGTTACGAGACGATCATGGTCAACTGCAACCCCGAGACCGTCTCGACCGATTACGACACCTCAGACCGCCTCTACTTCGAGCCGCTGACCGGCGAGGACGTTCTGGAACTGATTGCGGCGGAAAAGCAGAATGGCACGCTCAAGGGCGTCATCGTCCAGTTTGGCGGGCAGACACCTTTGAAACTTGCCGCGGCGCTGGAAGAGGCGGGCGTGCCGATCCTGGGCACTTCGCCCGACGCCATCGACCTGGCCGAGGATCGCGATCGCTTCAAGGCGCTGATCGACCGGCTCGGCCTGAAGCAGCCCAACTCGGGTATCGCCCGTTCGCCCGGTGAGGCGCGTGCGGTGGCCGATGGTGTCGGCTATCCGGTCGTCATCCGCCCTTCGTTCGTTCTGGGTGGGCGGGCCATGGAAATTCTCCACGACAGCGCCGAGATCGACCGCTACATCACGCGACTTTCGGCAACGCTCGACCGTCCCTCCGAACTGGTCGTCTCCGCCCGCCGCCCGCTGTTGATCGACAGCTACTTGACCGATGCCGTTGAGGTTGACGTCGACGTGCTGTGCGATGGCAAGGATGTCTTCATCGCCGGCATCATGGAGCACATCGAGGAAGCAGGCATTCACTCCGGTGACAGCGCCTGTGCCCTGCCGCCCCATTCGCTGTCGGGTGAGGTCATTGTTGAACTGGAGCGCCAGGGGCGCGAGTTGGCACTTGCCCTCAATGTCGTTGGCCTGATGAATGTGCAGTTCGCCATCAAGGACTCTGTCGTCTACATTCTTGAGGTCAACCCGCGCGCGTCGCGCACCGTTCCCTTCGTTGCCAAGGTGATCGGCAAGCCCGTCGCTTCGAGTGCATCGCGCGTGATGGCCGGCGAGGCGCTGGCGGACTTTGGCCTGAAGCCGGTCAAGCTCGACCACGTTGCGGTGAAAGAAGCGGTGTTTCCGTTCGCGCGCTTTCCCGGCGTCGATCCGATCCTGGGCCCCGAGATGCGCTCCACCGGCGAGGTTATGGGGATCGACCGTGATTTCGCGATGGCGTTCGGGAAAAGTCAGATCGGGGCCGGTCAGGCAATGCCGATGGAGGGCACCGTGTTCGTTTCGGTCAAGTCGCAAGACAAGGACCGCATCATCGCCACGGTGCGCGAGCTGGAAGCCATGGGCTTCAAGATCATCGCGACGCGTGGTACCGCCCGTCATCTAAACGCGAACGGTGTTCAGTGTGGTGTTGTCAACAAGGTGCTCGAAGGCCGGCCCCACATCGTCGATCTGATGAAGAATGGCGAAGTCCACCTGGTTTTGAATACCACAGAGGGGGCTAAAGCTCTGGCCGACAGCAAGGACATCCGCCGCACCGCCTTGCTTCATCATATTCCCTACTATACAACCCTGGCCGGTGCCATCGCCGTCACCCGTGCAATCCGGGCTCTGAAAGCTGGGAATCTTGAGGTGGCACCATTGCAGACATTCACCAGCCGCCTATCATGACGTATTGCTCATGATCCTCTGGCTCCCCAGGTTACGGGTCGGGGAGCGCATCAAAAGCGCATGACACTGTCAAACGGTTCCCGCCGCGGGCGGGGCCTTCTTGGAGACGTTACGATGTCCATGGAACGGGTTCCGATGACCACTGAGGGGTACAAGCGGCTGGAGGCCGAGCTGCACCGTCTCAAATCGGAAGAGCGTCCACGGATCATCCAGGCGATCGCGGAAGCGCGCGCGCATGGTGATCTGTCTGAGAATGCCGAGTATCACTCGGCCAAGGAAGCGCAGGGTCTCAACGAGGCCAAGGTCGCCGACCTTGAAGATAAGTTGTCGCGTGCTGACATCGTCGATACGACGACCCTTTCGGGAGATACCGTGAAATTCGGTGCGACCGTGACGCTGGTCGATGAGGATACGGATGAGAAGGTCAAGTACCAGATTGTCGGTGACCTGGAAGCCAACCTGAAGGAAGGCAAGATCTCCATTTCCTCGCCCATCGCGCGCGCGCTGATTGGCAAATCGAAGGGCGAATCGGCCGAAGTGACAACGCCCAAAGGCGCACGCTCCTTCGAAGTTTTGAAGGTGGAGTGGAAGTAGGGGCAGGGCTCAAGCGCTCTAGCTTCTTGTTTGGTCGCATTTTCTTCGACGAACCGGTGTCCACTTCGTCGGAAAATGCTCTAGGTTGTTGTAATTGCTTGCGCTATTCAAGCTCTGGGCTCGTAATGTGTACGTTGCAATTGAGCGTTGACAGCACAGTGCGACGAATTTTGCGAATGATACACTAGCCTAAGCCACATTCTCGCTCTAAGTACCCGCCGAACGGGTTGCGCCAGGACGCGGCCCAACGATCAGCCAAGGATTACCGAGCCGATGAACAAAGCAATGCGTGCCGGCCTCGTCGCACTCGCGGCGACCACCGCCAGTTATACGATGGACACTTTCACCTTCACCACCGGTGCGATGGCGGCCAGTGGTGGTCCTTATTCGGCGCGTGTGCGCCGCGCCTGCAAGGGCGATTATAACCGCTTCTGCCCGGGTTATTCGCTTTATGGAACCGAGTTGCGCCGTTGCATGCAGGCAGCCGGGTACAGCATTTCTCAACGTTGCATCCGCGCGCTGGTCGATGCTGGCGAAATTCCGCGCAGCATGTTGAAGAAGAACTGAGACGCCAGGCCGGTCAATCAGGGATGGTGGGCCAATCGAGCACTGTCCGTGGTGCTGGTTCAGAACGATCGCAAGGCGATTGCCGCGGGCCGGCAATCGCCTTTGTGGTATCTGCGCCGATGGGATCACGTCGGGCGAAGGACGGTCGACGGTCGGCACCGCACTTGCCGTGATGTGTGCGGCGTGTATGCCTCAATTTCATGCGCTTGCAATCGCAGCGGGCGGGAGCATTGCGGCGAACCCGAAGAGGCCGCAACGCTCACTGCCCGCACGGGGCGTCAACCATGGGTATGGCGCCGCTCCGGACTGCGGGATATAGGCTCTCAATGCGCATGGTGCAAGTCCCCTGGGGTGAGCGTCGGCGTTTGACGATTTTTTCTCGGTCTGCTGGGGCTGCTAACTCAGCGTCAATGTTGCCATCGTGACCATGCGATGATGTCGTGGCGATGATGATGAGCGCGCGCTTGCGGTGATCGATGTCGAGGGCGTCGGACCCGATGGCGACCGGAGAGGACATAAAGACCGTGACGGATGAGGCTGCGGAGGTCCTGTTCTACCAGCTGGAGCGCCAACCGCTCGAAAAGGTACTGCCCTCGCTGTTGGAAAAGACCATTGAACGGGGGTGGCGCGCGGTCATCCAGTCGGGCTCAGAGGAGCGGCTTGAAGCGCTGGACCTGGCGCTGTGGACCTATCGCGATGAGAGCTTTCTGGCCCATGGCACGCGCAAGGACGGCATGAGTGAGCATCAGCCGATCTATCTGACCACCGGGTCTGATACGCCGAACGGCGCGGGCGTGCGGTTTCTCGTCGATGGCGCGTGCGCCGAAACATTCCAGGGCTTTGTGCGCATCGTCTATGTGTTTGATGGGAATGATCCTGAGGCGGTCAAGACGGCACGCCAGCAATGGACGGCCGCCAAACAGGCTGGTTGCCAGGTGACGTACTGGCAGCAGGCGGGCAGCGGGCGCTGGGAGAGGAAGGCTTGAGTCGGTGAGCCAACGCGCGTTTTGATCCGATGGATCGGGGCCGCTGAAAAAGGATGCCGCCCTCAACACTTGGTTGGTCGCATTTTCTGCGGCGAACCGGTGCCCTCTGTGTTGGAAAATAATTGAGCCGCCATGAACTATCGCCACGCCTTCCATGCCGGGAACTTCGCCGATGTGCTCAAGCATCTGGTGGCGACGCTTGTCATCGTTCACATGGGAAAGAAAGCGGCGCCGTTCCGCGTCATCGACACGCATGCGGGCACCGGGCTTTACGATCTTTGCAGTGCTCAAGCGGAAAAGACCGGCGAGTGGCGTGAGGCAATTGCGCGTGTGCTGGCCGCGCGCCATGACCTGCCCGACGATGTGGCGCGGGTTTTGGCGCCTTATCTCGCTCTTTTCGAAACGGATTTCGAACGGGGCGCTGGCGGTGCGGGCAAGCTGGTGCGTTATCCCGGCAGCCCGCTGATCGCGCGCCGCCTGATGCGGGAGGGCGATCAGCTGGTCGTCAACGAGTTGCATCCAGAAGATCGCGATCGGCTTGCCGAGCTGTTTCACCGTGATGGCCAGACAAAAGTCATGGGGCTCGACGGCTATACGGCGCTCAAGGCCCTGCTGCCGCCAAAGGAGCGGCGCGGTGTGGTGCTGGTTGATCCGCCTTTCGAAGTGGCCGGTGAATTCGACCGGCTTGCGGGTGCGGTGAGTGCGGCCCATCACAGGTTTGCGACGGGGACCATCATCCTGTGGTACCCGATCAAGGAGCGTGCGGACGTGGAGCGGTTCTACGAGCATCTTCGTCGTGCGGGTCTGTCGAAGGTGCTGGCGGCAGAACTGCAGGTGGCACAGGTCAAGGCCAACGCCAAGGGGCTCGTTGCAACGGGTGTGGTGGTGGTCAATCCGCCCTATACGCTGGCCGCTGATCTCAAGGTGGCATTGCCGTTTCTGGCGCAGTTGATGGCAACGGGGCCTGGTGCGAGCGCGCAGGTCCGCTGGATCGTCGAGGAAACGGTGAAGGGGCGTGGGGGATTGCCCCTCACGCAGCAATGAGCCCGCGCCGTTCTGTGGGTGAGAACTCAAGGTGATGGTGCAAGGTGACAGTGCAAGGTGACAGTGCAAAGTTATGGTGAAAGCGGGTTATGTGCGCTGGCGTTCATAGGGCAGGAAGCTGTGATCGCGGGCAATTGACGTGTGGTGCACTTCGCGGTCCATGAACGTTGCGATGTCACGCTGACGACGCCATTCAACGCCATTGGCCAGATGAACAATGGTTTCGACCGCCAGCGCCATGCGTGTTGCCGCGCAGGTGTAGATCCGGCGTGTCACGTCACCGTTGGCGATCGCCTGGGCAAAGGGCACGAACAGATCGAGGTCGTCGGTGGGCTGCTCCTCGTAGCTCTCGCCAGCGATCGTCATGTCGTGATAGCCGTCGGCGCGGATCACCAGTTCGAAGGGGCAGGCGCGTGCCATGTGAGGCTCGATGTTGACGCGCCAATATGCGTCATCATTCACCACCGCAATGCGCGCAGTCTGGCTGATGGAGGGAATCCAATACTCAAGCGATGCGATTGCCGCCTGCAGTCTGGCCCGGTAGCGATCATCAATAGTGTTCATGCGACCTCCGCAGTCTGGCACTGAACGCGGGCTGTGGGTGTGCCGTGTCCCCTTCGTCGCAAAATGCCAGCTCTTTACTTGGTCGCATTTTCCGCGCCGAACCGGTATCCCCTTCGTCGCAAAATGCTCTGGCTTTTGTTTGGTCGCATTTTCTGCGTCGAACCGGTACCCACTTCGCCGGAAAATGCTCAAG
>JAXGRZ010000033.1:0-17260 GCA_040765305.1 Hyphomicrobiaceae bacterium
ATCGGTCATGTTTGATCACTGTCGAACCGTCGCTTCAGAGGGCATCGACGACGGGGTTAGGAGTGAGCACACGACACGGGGGCGCGTGTTACGGGGCGCGACCTTGGCAGTGCGTTAGGTGCGCTGTTGAGGCTGGCAAGCCGGTAGCGGGAACGGATCTGGACCGAGATGCAGCGTCGCAATGACAAAGAACTCCGCGAGTCGCTCGCCAACTTGCGCACCGAGCATCGCGACCTTGATGACGAAATCATTGCGCTCGAGGCGACCGGCAGCGCCGACCAATTGCTGGTTAAACGGCTCAAGAAGAAGAAGCTCGCCTTGAAAGATCAAATTACGATCATTGAGGACCAACTGCTCCCCGACATTATCGCGTGAACGCGCCCCTCGTGGTCGACCTGGGATCCGGACCCCAAGCCCCCTCAGCTCGCGCATGCCAGGGTGGGGCGGGGAATATGGAGACAAACCACGTCTTTGCTCCAACATTCCGAGCCACGTGCAGCGAACTCACCTGTCGACCAGGAACAGCGTACAGTTTTGAGCCCTTCGGCCTTAGGAAAGGGGGGCTCGTCCAGAGCCATTTGCGTACCAACCTCTTGCCAACCGGGCCTCCAGTCACTAAACCCGCGCTTTCTCCGCATCGGACAAAGGGAGGCGGAGCGCCCGGCCCAATGAACTCTGGCCGGCGGTCCGAAGTGAACAAAAGATGACCAGGAATCGCGGGAACGCAGCGCCGCTGGTCGGCATCATCATGGGCAGCCAGTCCGACTGGTCGACCATGCGCGCCACCGCCGAAATCCTGAACGCCTTGGGCGTTGCCTACGAGACCCGCATCGTTTCCGCCCACCGCACGCCCGATAGGCTCTACGATTACGCCAAGTCCGCCAGCCAGCGCGGCCTCAAGGTGATTGTCGCGGGCGCCGGCGGCGCGGCCCACTTGCCCGGCATGACCGCCGCGATGACGATCCTGCCGGTGTTGGGGGTGCCGATCCAGTCCAAGGCGCTTGCCGGCCTCGACAGCCTCTATTCCATCGTCCAGATGCCCAAGGGCGTACCCGTCGGCACGTTGGCGATTGGTGAAGCAGGCGCCGCCAATGCCGGCCTTCTGGCCGCGCAGATCCTGGCCATCACCGACACGGCTCTGGCCGGGCGCATCGCCGATTGGCGCAAGGCTCAGACGGACGCCGTTGCCCAAACCCCCGTCGACAAGGCCTGACCTGACATCATGAGCGCACTTCCCCCCGGCTCCACCATCGGCATTCTTGGCGGCGGCCAGCTCGGCCGGATGCTGGCCATGGCGGCCGCCCGCCTCGGGCTGCGCTGCCACATCTATTCTGATCACTCAGGTCCGGCCTTCGACGTCGCCGCCGCCTCCACCCTCGGCGCCTACGATGACCTCGACACGGTGCGCCGCTTTGCCGAAACGGTCGATGTGGTGACCTACGAGTTCGAAAACGTACCCTGCGCGACCGCCAAGGCAGCAGCTCAAGTGAAACCCGTGCGCCCCGGGGTCAAGGCGCTCGAAGTCGCCCAAGACCGCCTCGTTGAAAAGACGTTCATTTCCGGGCTTGCCATTCCGGTCGCACCGTTTGCCCCAGTTGATTGTGATGCGTCACTCAATCAAGCCGCGGGCGCGCTTGGCCTGCCCGCGATCCTGAATACCCGCCGCCTGGGCTATGATGGCAAGGGTCAGGTGCGGATTACCAGCACCGCCGACCTTACCAGCGCCCGCGCCGCCATCGCCAACGCCCCGGCCATCCTTGAAGGCATGGTCGGCTTTGAGATCGAGGTCTCGGTGCTGGTGGTGCGCGGCCTCAGCGGCGAAATGCGCTTTTACGACATACCCCACAACACGCATGCCAACGGCATTCTGGATACCTCAACGGTGCCCGCGCCGATTACGCACGAGACCCGCGAAAGGGCCTTTGCGCTTGCCGGCACCATCGCCGCCGCACTCGATTACGTCGGCGTGCTTGCGGTCGAAATGTTCGCCTGTGGCGAGGCGGCGTCCGCGCCCCTAATCGTCAACGAGATCGCCCCGCGCGTGCACAACTCCGGCCACTGGACGATCGACGCGTGTGCCGTCAACCAGTTCGAAAACCATATCCGCGCGGTGGCCGGCTGGCCGCTGGGACCGCCCGAGCGGCATTCGAACGCGGTGATGACCAATCTGATCGGGGCCGATGTCGATGCCTGGCAGAAGCTCGCCGCCGAGCCCGCGTCCGGCCTCCACCTTTACGGCAAGAACGACCCGCGTCCGGGCCGAAAAATGGGCCATATCACGCGCATCAGTCCAAAAACCGGGGATTGAGCCCGATCCCGCACGGCCTCAGTGGACAAACGAAGCGCACTTTGATACACACCCGGCAGATCTGAAAGCACTGGCCACCCGGTGGAAACCTACGGGTGTGGTTGGTGTTTACTTTTATTTCGTCATCAACCAGCACCAAAGGATAGGCACGCGTGCAGGTTCTCGTTCGCGACAACAACGTCGACCAAGCCCTCAAGGCGCTCAAGAAGAAGATGCAGCGCGAGGGTATTTTCCGTGAGATGAAGCTCCGGAACTATTACGAAAAGCCCTCCGAGAAAAAGGCCCGTGAGCAGGCGGAAGCCGTTCGCCGCGCCCGCAAGCTGGCCCGCAAGCGCGCCCAGCGCGAGGGCCTGCTGCCCTCCAAGGCGCCGACTCGCGGCCGCTGAGGCAAAGACGACCGCAAAGACTTGAGCCATTTCCGCTGGGATCGCGAGCGAACGCTGATCCCAAGACGGCTGCTGGCTGTGACAAGAAAAGAGCCCGAGCCGGATGATCGCCGGAGCGGGCTTTTTGCGTGCTGATTGCCATCATGCGTTGGCGATCGCAGTCGTGCGGTGGCGTTGGCCGCCCCGATCAACATCACACGGGGCCACCGGCGCTCGGGCTTATCGCGCCGCCTTTGCACCCCCACCACTGGCATCCTTCACACGGTCGGGATCAGCAACGCGCGTACCGGCAACATGGTGATCGATCCAGGCAAAGATCCGCTCAAACGAGCCCATGGCGTCATGATCAAGATGGCCGGCGCCCTCCACCGCAATGAACTGCTTGTCGCCGGGCGCCGCGTTGTAGACCGCCTGCCCCAGGCTGAGCGGAATGACCGCGTCGTTCACCCCATGCACGATGAGCAACGGCATGTTCACCTTCGCGATATGCTTGATCGTCTCGTAGCGCTCGCGCAGCAAAAGTCCGGCGGGCAGATAGGGATAATGCAGATGCGCCAGATCGAGCATCGACGTGAAGGGTGCATCGAGGATCAATCCCACGGCGCTCTTTTGCGCGGCAACTTGCACCGCGACCCCGGTGCCCAACGATTCCCCGAAAATGTAGATTTTGCCCGGCTCGATCCCTTCGCCGATCAGCGCATCGAAGGCGCGTTTGCCGTCAGCGACGTTGTCGCGCTCGCTCGGCTTGCCCGTGGAACCGCCATAACCACGGTAGGTCATCATGAACAGACCAATCCCGGCGTCCTGAAACCGGCGAATCCGCCCCGAACGATCGGCCAGTGAACCGGCATTGCCGTGGAAATAAAGAACGCTCGGGCGCCCGGGGCGCGGCGGCGACCACCAGGCCAGCACCGCATTGCCATCCGGCGTCATGATCTCGCGTTCCACGACACCTGAAAGGCCAACCTCGCCGGGAGCTATACGATGCCGATCAGGATGATAGATGAGGAATTGCTGCAGCGCCGCTGCCCCGACAATGACCAAGGCGACGACAACCACCACGATTGCGGCGAGCGCGGAAAGAATGTTCATGGCGCATCCATGGCATCACTGGCAACCGGCGTCCAGACATTGAGGCAAGAAACCAGCTTCACCCCGGCACGATAGCTGCGCGCAGTGTTGGAGCCACTGTCTCGTCGACAAAAGCACAAGCCACCAGCGATCGCGGAGCTACTTGCCCGGTCCACCAAATTCGGATCAAGTCCGTCGTCTTCAATGGCACGCTTTCACGGGCACGCTCATGGCATATCAAAACATTTGAGCAACTGCTTGGCCCGTTCCGGGCCCGGCAGATGTCCGAACGCTGAGCCGCCGCTTTTGGCCAGGAACGGCGCAAAACTCATCACGTCATCGCGGCTGAAAATCCCCTCGTCGCGGCCCCGTTTGATGGCCCAGCAATCGGCATCCGTTTCCATCGTCACACTCATCTGGAACCAGTGCCCGAGCACGTGGTGAGCGCATTCATGCTGATAAAAGAAGAGCTGCAGCTTGTTGGGCAGCCGGCCGATGATGTCGGGATCGATGGCGATGATCGGCACCCGGTTGATAACGCCAGCACGACCGACATCGCCCAGATTGGCCAACTGCATCGTCGTTACCGCTTGCCCGCGGAAATCTTTGCAGCTGACGTGCCAGCCCGCGATCATCGTCTCACCAGGGGCTGGGGCTGGTGCAGTGGTTGGCGATTTGGCCAACTGCTCAGCTGCAGCACTCCAGGGCAGGGCACCGCTACCTGATAGAACGAGCACGACCCACATGAAGTAGACGATGCACTGTGACACGTCCGTGTCACCTCCATTGTCTGCCTTGATCTCGATCAGATTGGTCCGTTCACCATGGCCCTGTCAACGCACCGGTTTTGGTGCTTGCCCAGAAAGGTCGGCCAGAAACGGCCAGATGTGGTGTTCATAAAGCCCGTCGCGCGTCAGCGTCGAATGATCGGAACCTTCCATGCGCGCCAGCACCTTGGGAGATGGCGCCAGCGCATAGAGCCGTTCGGCATGCGCATAGGGGATGACGCTGTCGGCCGTGCCATGGGCGATGAGAAGCGGCATCTTTATCTTCGCGATTTTGTCGCGAGACCGGAACTGATCACGCATCAGCCATTTGATCGGTAACCAGGGATAGCGTTCACCCGCCACGTCGACGACAGCCGTATACGGCGCTTCGAGGATGAGCGCCCGCGCCGGCACCTTGGTTGCAAGATCGACCGCAACACCACTGCCCAGCGACAGGCCATGCAGGACGATGTCACCTGGCGCATATCCCTTGGCCAGCAGCCAGTCGTAGGCAGTACGCGCATCGATCAACAGCCCAGCCTCCGTCGGAGTGCCGGTGGAGCCTGGATAGCCACGAAATGAAATTGCAAGCACGCCTTCGCCATGCTCGCGAATGCGCTTCCAGCGCCACTTCTTGCGGTGCAGACCGCCGCCCTTTCCATGCAGGAACAAAAACACGGCATGGTCAGGCTGAGGCGCGAGATACCACCCAGCGAGCGTTTCTCCATCCGGGGTTTTGATTGCAACACGCTCACTGCCCGCAATCGCCAGTGCGCCTGGCTCAGACAGCCCCACGGTATCGCGGGTGTTGAACAACAATTGCCGCTGCATTGTGTACATGGACCCGGCTAGCCCTGCGTAGGCGACAAAGCCCGCGACGAAAACGCCAACCAACAGCGTCCGCACCTGCCGTTTCATAGCCCCACTCCAGTCCAAGGCGGCGTGCAGCCCGTCAATAGCGGCCCGCGCGAAGGCTCAATCATCGGCAAAGCGTTACGGCCATAGATCTGGAAAGAACAGAAAAGCCCCGGCAACCGCCAGGGCTTTTCAGATAATTCAATGAGCTGAAACCCTAGACCTACTCGCGCAGCGCCTTGGCGATATCTTCGGTCATCTTTTTTGCGTCACCCAGCACCATCACCGTGTTGTCGCGGTAAAAGACCGGATTATCGATGCCGGCATAGCCCGAGGCCAGCGAGCGCTTGTTGAACAGCACCGTGCCCGCCTTCCAGACCTGCAGCACCGGCATGCCGTAGATCGGCGACGTGGGATCGTCCTCGGCCGCCGGGTTGACGACGTCGTTGGCGCCGATCACGTAGACCGCATCAGCCTGCGCGAACTCGGAGTTGATGTCCTCCAGCTCGAACACCTCGTCATAGGGCACGTTGGCCTCGGCAAGCAGCACGTTCATGTGACCTGGCATGCGGCCGGCCACGGGATGGATCGCGTACTTGACCTCGATGCCTTCCTTCTTCAGCGCATCGGCCATTTCACGCAGCGCGTGCTGGGCCTGCGCAACCGCCATGCCGTAACCGGGCACGATGATCACCTTCTGCGCGTTCTTGAGCAGGTAGGCCGCATCATCAGCCGCACCGATCTTCACCGGCCGCTGCTCGCCACCGCCCGCACCGGCAGCCGCGGTCTCGCCGCCAAAGCCGCCTGCGATCACCGACAGGAAGGCGCGGTTCATGCCCTTGCACATGATGTAGGAGAGGATGGCACCCGACGAGCCGACCAGTGCACCGGTAATGATCAGGGCGATGTTGCCGAGCGTGAAGCCGATGCCGGCAGCAGCCCAGCCCGAATAGGAGTTCAGCATCGAGACGACGACGGGCATGTCGGCGCCGCCGATCGGGATGATGAGCAGGATGCCCAGCGCCAGCGAAACGAGCGTAATGAGCCAGAACAACCCGGCCGACCCGCCCGACTGATAGAACCAGTAGATGAGCAGGACAAGCAACAACCCAAGCCCACCATTGATCAGATGGCGCGCCGGCAGAATGATCGGCTTGCCCGACATCTTGCCCGACAGCTTGGCGAACGCGATGACCGAGCCTGTGAAGGTTACCGCACCGATGGCAACGCCAAGGCTCATTTCAATGAGGCTGGCGCCATGGATCGCACCAGAGTGGCCGATCCCAAAGGCTTCGGGCGCATAAAGCGCGGCGGCCGCCACCATCACCGCCGCCATACCGACGAGCGAGTGGAACGCGGCCACGAGTTCGGGCATCGAGGTCATCGGAATGGTCTTGGCGGTATAGGCGCCGATGCCGCCGCCAATGCCCAGGCCCAGAAGGATCAACACCCAGGTGCCAAACGACATCGGACTGGCGACGCCGAGCGTCGTCACGATGGCGATGGTCATGCCGATCATGCCGAACATGTTACCCTGGCGCGATGTTTCGGGATGCGACAGGCCGCGCAGCGCCAGAATGAACAAGATACCGGCGACGAGATAGAGGATGGCTACGAGATTGGCGCTCATGTCAGCTTCCCTGAGGGGCGGTCGATAACCAACCGCGCGAGTGCGATTTCAGCGGATGCACGAAGCTCGGCATCATCAGCCTCCAACAGGCTGTCCGGCGTGCGAAGGGCGGGGTCGGGGCAGTAGGCCTCGACGACATAAAAGAGATCTTCGATGGCGGGAGGCAATGGATCGGGGCCGTCGCGCTCGGTGCGCCAGCGCTCGATGAACCGGTCGTGGAAAACCGCTTCGTCGATGTGGCGCCCCGTGAACGCGGAAAGGAGCTCGAGCCAATCCCCGTCATCGCTCACTTCTTCTCTTTTTTCTTGTACATGGCGAGCATGCGTTGGGTGACGAGAAAGCCACCGAAGATGTTCACCGATGCCATGATGAGAGCGAGGAAGCCGAACACCTTGGCGGCCGTGCTTCCCCCGGCAACTCCCTTGACGCCGACAGCGAGCAGCGCGCCAACCACGATCACCGATGAGATGGCGTTGGTGACGCTCATCAATGGGGTATGCAGCGCTGGCGTCACCGACCACACGACGTAGTAGCCGACGAAGATCGCCATCACGAACACCATCAACAGGTAGAAGAAGGGATCGACACTCCCTTGCCCGCCACCGCCTGAGGCAAACGCGGTGCCGGCTGGCGCCAACACTGCCAGGGCAGACAGAACGGCCACATTTAGAGCTTTCGCAACGGTCATGGTTGTCTCCTTCACGCGGCCGGCGAGGTCAGGTTCGGATGGACGATTTTGCCCTCCTTGGCGACCAGCGTTCCCTTGACGATCTCGTCGTCCCAGTTGACCGCCAGCACCTTTTCCTTCTTGTCGATGAGGGTCTCAAGGAATGACAAGAGGTTGCGCGCATAAAGGTTCGAGGCATTGAACGCCAGCCTGCCGGAATAATTGAACGGCCCAAAAATCGTGACGCCATTGACGTCGGTCGTCTCGCCCGGCTTGGTCAACTCGCAGTTGCCGCCGCGCTCGGCCGCAAGATCGACGATGATCGAGCCTGGCTTCATCGAGCGGACCATCTCGGCGCTGATGAGACGCGGCGCCGGACGCCCCGGGATCAACGCCGTCGTGATGACGATGTCCTGGGCCTTGATGTGGTCGGCAACGAGTTCGGCCTGCTTCTTCTGGTATTCCGGGCTCATCGGCTTGGCATAGCCCGCAGCCGTCTGCGCCTGGCGGAATTCGTCGTCCTCCACGGCAATGAACTTGCCGCCCAGGGACTGTACCTGTTCCTTCGTCGCCGGACGCACATCGGTGGCCGTGACGATGCCACCAAGCCGCTTGGCCGTGGCAATCGCCTGCAGGCCCGCCACGCCGACACCCATGATGAACACCTTCGCGGCGGGCACGGTACCGGCCGCCGTCGTCATCATCGGCATTGCGCGCCCAAACATCGAGGCAGCATCGACCACCGCCTTGTAGCCGGCAAGGTTGGCCTGCGAGGACAGCACGTCCATCGACTGGGCCCGGGTGATCCGCGGCATGAATTCCATCGCGAACAGCGACCCGTTCTTGGCGGCCAGGGCCTCAAGCCCCGCCCGCTCGTCATGGGGGGCAAGGTTGGCGATGACCAGTGCGCCCGGCTTCAGCTGGGCCACCTCTTCGGGCGAAGGTCGGCGTACTTTGAGCAGAATGTCCGCACCCGACAATGTTGCTTCTGCCGTGTCGGCAATCTGCGCCCCCTGGGCTTTCAACATCTCGTCGGTGAAGCGGGATCTGTCCCCCGCGCCGCGTTCGACTCTCACCGTCGCGCCAAGCGCCGTGAGCTTCTTGACCGTGTCTGGCGATACCGCAACGCGCGGCTCGTCGGCGCTTTCAGCCGTGACAGCTATGGTGAGCATGGGTACGTCCGATTGTGTCCGCCGCCGTTCAATCCGGCGAGGGATATGTCAAACCAATTGGGTGAGATTGCCGACAGCTGCGGCTTGGCGCCAATCCTGGTTCCTTGCAGACCAACGAATGACGCTTGGGTGCGCTGCCGAGCCCGTGCTTAGAGCAGGAACAACGCCATGCCGATCAACAGCAACACCGCGGCTGATACCAAGACCTTGGTCATGAATACGAAGCCGGCATAAGTCCGCTCATGCTCGCGGTAGTCCATGCTCGGGTTGCCGCTTGTGGTATCGACAGACATCCGATGAACCTCCCCTATAATTCTAAAGTTTTTGCCTGAATTCTCGTAACCCAAGCGAGCGATCGCTTCAACTATTACCGTTGGACAAGGATGTCGCGGGGCGAAACGAAAAGCCGCTGCCGCAATTTCGTGTAAATTGCGGTCATTCTGCCAGGAATCGCGGTGCGACTGTCCGTCCCCGGGTTGTTTTGGGCGCATGGCTATCAGCGCCGAACAGGGGCGCCAGCTGCGCTTGTACCAGAACCGTTTTGGGGCGCCAGATGCACATCAATGCCACTCGTACCTCTCGCCTGCCCAGGTTACATCAAGCCCATTCGAGCTTTTTGGGATGGGGCGGCTGGCTTGCCGTGTTGATTGGCCTGCTGGCCAGCGGGCTCCTGGCTAGTGTGCCCGCCGCCAACGCCCTCGATGTTTTGCCTGATGAAAAAGCCAGCCGTACCGATTGCGAGCGGCGTTTTTGCCAGATCGTTCTGGAAGGCAAGGAGAACGGGCCACCGCTCACCTGCGACATGACCAAAACATGGGACCGCGTAAAGATTAAGAAGAACGGCGAGGAAAACGCACTCTCATGGGGCTTTGGCGATGCGCGCTGCAAAGTTGCGCTCAAAATCCCGCGCAGCAGGATCGTTCCCGCTCTTCACAACAAGAAGCATACGTTCCAGTTTGATCGCCAGACCATCGACTGCAAGATCGAAGGCGCCGACCACACGCTCAACACACTTGAGGTCGAGGCTGCACCGAAGATCAAATTCAAGAACGGGCACGCCTACAAGGTATGGATCAACATCAAGGATGTACGCGGCAACAGCGGTCTGAAAACCTTCATCTGGACAGCGGCCAAGCTTGCCGACGGTTTAGGTCTGTTCCACAGCGCCACGATCAAGGAAATCAACAAGTTCATCCATAGCACCTGCAAGGCGCGCTATGCCAACGACGCCAAGAATGCAGCGGCTGGCCGCAGGCCCTTACGGGCGGATGCCCACTGAGCGGCCCGTGTGTGATCGCGGCCAGGTTCGCAGCGAGCGGACGGCGCGCACGCAATTGTTGCGCTCAATGGCCCTGCTGAACCTTGTATTTTTCAGCACCGCCACTCTATCAGTCCTGGCCACATCAGCCTTGGCCCAAGATGCAGATGCGATTACAGCACAATCGACCCTCCCGGCCGCAACCCAGAGCCCTGAAGGCCAACCGATTTCGGATGACTGCTTCGAGGCGTTGGAGAACGGCACCGGCCCATGGCTTTCCTGCCGCGTCCCGCTGCGGCTTTCTCCACTTGAGCAAAGCGAATTGGAAAAAGCATCGCGCGGTTACGTCAAGGACGTCTCGTGCATGCTGACGATCCAAATCGAGCGCGCTGCCCTTGATGCTCCTTTGGCATCGCCCGACTATGTTTTCGAAAGCCCCGAACAACCGGTGGCCTGCACCGTCACCACCTACAAGGCGACATTTGATATCACCGCAACGTTCGCACCGCGCGTCGTCTTCAAGGCACATGCCGCCGTCGAAGCAACGCCCGGTCTGGCCAACGTGAAGGGGGTAAGCCGCGTTATTTCATGGCCGCTCGTGCAGTTCGTCAACCGCTGGCCATCGATCCGCAAGGGCATGTTGCAGGTCGTCAATGCGTACCTGGAACGCCAACGCGACGGCACACTTCGCGCGCCACAAAGCGCCCCCTGAGGCTGGGCAGACATGGATAGACGCCAGCCATCCAGGATCGATAAACCCAAACCATTGCGCGGCTCTCTCAAGCCGCCGGTAGCGGCACCGCGGCTTTCTGGAACGCTTCACGCTGGCGCGCGGCGACGCGCGCCGCATCAAAATCCTCGATCGTCTCATTAAACAGCTGGCACCAGTTGAGCTTCGCCGCCAGATGCAGGAACACACCCCCCAACCCGATCGCCGCACGATCCATGAAGACGAACTCGCGCGGCACCATCACCGGCCCCTTTTCCTTGAGGATCTTGTGCACGGCGGACGCCTCTTTGCGCCCGTACTCGCCAGGCGTCGTCTGCTCGGCAATGGTGCGCTCGCGATCATCGAGCAGCGGCCCGTAGATAAAGCGCGCCCAGATCGTCAAGCCGTCGATCAATTCGTTGGTGAGGCCGATAAACCCCCAGCGCTCATAGGCTGCAACAACGCGCGCGCGATCATCGGCGAGCAGCCCGCGATAAAGTTCCACCACACCTTCCACGAAGCTGACCGGGAAGGTGCGGATGCAGCCATAATCGAGCAGGTTGATCCCCGCCGGGTGCTCATCGTGCTCGAAGATCGTGTAGTTGCCCAGATGGGGATCGCCGTGGATCACGCCGTAATGGCTGAAGGGATGCCACCAAGCCCGGAACATCGCCCGTGCAATGGCGTTGCGATCCTCCAAGGGATACTCCTTGTAGTGCAGCAGCGCCGCCCCGTCCTGCCACGTCATCGTCAATAGCCGCTTCGTCGACAGCTCGCCAACCACGTCGGGCACGCGGATCAGCGGATCATCGGCGAAGATCGACGCATAAAGCCGCGTATGGCGCGCCTCCAGCTCGTAATCCAGTTCCTCGCGCAGGCGCGCCGAAATCTCCTTGATGATTTCGCGCGTATCAACGCCAGGATCCATGCGCGCGTGGATCTGGAACACCAACCGAAGCTGGTTGAGGTCGGCCTCCACCGCCGATTGCATGTCGGGGTATTGCAGCTTGCACGCCAGCTCCCGCCCGTCATGGGCCAATGCCTTGTGCACCTGCCCGAGCGAGGCTGAGGCGCTGGAGCGCTCTGAAAACTCCTTGAAGTTGCGGCGCCAGTCGGTACCGAGCTCGGCCTGCATGCGCCGGCGCACGAATGCCGGCCCCATCGGCGGTGCCGCGCTCTGCAATTGCGACAACTCTCGCGTATATTCCTTTGGCAAAGCTTCGGGAATCGTCGACAGGAGCTGAGCCACCTTCATCAGCGGCCCCTTCAGCCCGCCCAATGCCGCAGCTAGGTCGGCAGCCGCCTTGGCGCGGTCATGCGGACGGCCGAGTAAACGCTCGCCAGCCACCCTAAGCCCGACAGCGCCAACATTCGTGCCCACTTTGACATAGCGCGCCGCTCGGGCTGAAAACCGGTTGTCCTCGTTGCTCATGACCTGCGCTCACAAACTAGGTTATATATACTCATGAGGAGAGATTCTCGCGACCGTTGAGTCCCGTGTTTGTGGCGTTGGATGAGCGCGGCGGATTGATCCGCCGCCGTCTGGTGTTTCGATTATGACGCTTGGCTCCCAATCGAGCTCCAACAGGCCAGTCCAAAACTCTCGAGATTTTGGTTTGTCCACTGAATTCACTGACATTTGACGGGCTGTGCCCGGAACATGAGGCATCTGATCCTGAACACGAGATTTGCAAAGCATTAACGCTGTCCGGTTAGCTCAGTTTCCAAAACCGCCGAACGGTCAGATCCTTGCACAGACTATTGTTCAAAGTGCGCTGCACCGTCCTGGGGCGGTGGCAAATTGATGGTTGGATATTCAATTGACGCGATTTCGAATGTTCTCGACCCTATTTGTGCTCGCCGTTGGCGCGGGCATGGCTTCACTTTATCTGCAGCCTGAAAAGCCATCCGCATCCGAGCGGATCAAGGCTGAAAGCATTTTGCCAGCTGACGTTTTAAACCAAGCCCCACCAGCCGATGCGGCTGCACAACCTGCCCTATTCACCTCGATTGAGTCTAGCGCGCCGCCCCCATCAGCACCGGCAACGGCACCCATGGTCGCACTACCGTCTGGTCCGCTGCTACGCAGCGCCACCGAAGCGCCGCCGATCGATACCTCCTCCTCGCTCGATCCAGCTGTACCGGTACGACACGATCCCGACTCCAGCCCAGGCCTTTCGGGACGCATCGGCTCTCTTGCAGGACCGCAAGCCGACGCCCTTGAGGTGCAGCCGAGCTCCACGCGACGCTCACGGTCTGCCAATACGCGTCGTGTGCGATCGCAATCAAGAACGGCGCACTCGACCAAGAAGATCGAACAGCTTTTCCTCAACCCTCTGGGTGTGCGCTGAACGACGGACTGAACCGGCTCTCACAACAGCCAGCCAAGCTCCAGTCACCCAAGGCAGCGCTTGAATTGCCTTTCGCTCTACGCCCCGTCCGATACGTTCACTGGCACGCTCGCTGAGACGTTCAGCGCCCCGCCCGCCGTTCCTTTTCGAGACGCGCAAAGATGGCGAGGAACTCGACCGCTCCCGAGTTCTTGAGATTTTCGTCCATCCGCTCATCAAGCGCGGCAAGCAGCTGTTCGGAGGTCTTTCCGCGCACGATTGTGTTGCGATAGTAGGCGGCCCGCGAGAAGAAGTTGGTGCTGGCAGCTTTGCGCCCAGCCGGCGTCATCATCTCCAAGCCGGTGCCAGGACCGGCAAGATTCATCAGCTCGATTTCAGCTCCCTTCAGCCTGTCATAACCGGCCTTCCGCGCCGTCGTTCTTAGTCCCTTGAGCTTAATGACCTGCAGCCACGGGCCAATATCACCATCAAGATTGATGGCATGAATGCCGCGCCCGACACTGGTCTTGGAAAACGAGACATGTCGGGACCAACGGTAAGGAATTGAACGCGCCTTTCGGGTCATGCGCGCCAACGCCGCTGCTTTGGTCAAGAGCGCATGCTGGCGCTCCGATCCCGGCGCACTGCGCTTGGCCATGGCTCTGAGCCGCGCGACGAACTCGTTGCCGTGCTTGGACAGCTCATTGATCGAGTTTGCAGCCAGCAGCTGCGCATATCCCATCGCCGTGGAAATCGGCTCGCCCTTCTTCGTAATGGGATGAATACCGGCCTGCATATCGGCCGTCCCCAGCCCACTCGTCTCCAGTGCATAGACCCGCACCACTTGATCGCCGCTCAGCCCCAGCGCCAATGCCTCACGAGCATAGCGTTCCTTGAACTCATGCTCACTGACGCGATCGGGTACAAATCCATAATGCTTGCGGGCGCTGTCCAGAAAGTCCGCAACAGAAGGCAGTCGCGTGCGCGGTTTTTCAGGTCGCTTCTCGGCACGCCGTTGCCTGAACAGCCACCAGCGCCGCGCCAGCGATTTCGACAACGACGGCCCCTGATAGACCGGCGGTTGTTCGTGTACGTAATCATTGGCCGCAATGGGCTGCTTGCGCCGCCGTTTGGCGCGCCTCACATCACGCTCTTTTTCGACATGTGCCCAATAAGCATCGAGCGCCGCATCGTGAAAAATCTGCGCCGCGATGTAATCTTCGAAGGCCTTGGCCTCGTTGCGATCGAGTGTTGCGCGAAATTCGCTGCGCAACTGATTTGCCTGCGCCGCGGCTGGGGGTATCGAACCGGCAATCGCTGCCATCAGGACGAGTGCAAAGCCGCGCAAGAGCCGCGATCGTATTGGCTTGGTTGATCTCAAGATTCCGTCCCTGGAGAAGTTGCTCGATTTGGTCGGCCATTTGGCCTTGCCCGTCAAGCGCGCCAAGGCAGGTTGCGTCCACATCTTGAGGCTGCAACCGACCGCGCACTTGCGCGCCCGCACCCGTTATGTGGCCAAGATCGCACGAAATTAGGGCACCATTTACTCTGATTTGCCTATTGGGCCTGCATCTTGGCCGCAACAAGAGCTGAGCAGGCCGGAGGCTCCGAAATCATGGTATCAGCACCGTGAGACCAGCAACGGTTCGGCGCTTCAGCTACTTGTTGGTCGCATTTTCGGCGACGAACCGGTGGCCACTTCGTCGGAAAATGCTCTAGTGTGATAATCGAAAAGTCCTTATCGAGGCCCGCCGCGATGTGTGACGGATTTCGCGATCACGACACTAGAACCGGCATCATGCAACCAGCCAACCAAATCATTGAGCCGTTCATCGCCGCGACGGATTTCCGGCGGCATGTTCTGCCCCAACTCTCCCCGGCCCCCTCGTCTCGCATCCTGACAGCCCCAGTACCGCAGTCGGTGCCACAACCCAGCGATTTCGATCTCAACCCTGGCCTTGAGCGCGAAGTGGCGCGCAAGGATCCGCCACGCCCAGCCGCCGTGCTGGTGCCGGTCATCGCCCGTGAACCGCTGACCGTGCTGTTTACCTTGCGCACCGCCCATCTTGCCAGCCATGCCGGCCAGGTCTCGTTTCCCGGCGGCAAGATCGACGATGATGATGAAAATGCCATCGCCACCGCGCTGCGCGAGGCGCACGAGGAAGTGGCCCTGTTGCCCGAACAGATCGAGCCGTTGGGTTTTCTCGACACCTATCACACCTCGACCGGCTACTCCGTTGCTCCGCTGGTCGCACTCGTCGACCCTCACCACACAGCCGTGCCCAACCCCGACGAGGTGGCCGATATTTTCGAAGTTCCCCTTGCCTTCCTGATGGCCCCGGAGAACATCGCACTCAACGCCCGCATGTGGCAGGGGCGCGAGCGCCACTTCTATGCGTTCACCTTTGGACCTCGTTATATCTGGGGGGCCACGGCCGGGATCCTCAACAACATGCGAACCCGGCTTTTTACTTGATCTGGCCGATGGCGGAATTCAGCGCGGTGGTATCCGTGAACACGGGGGCCGGGCAAGGCGCATGCGGCTGTAGCGCCGATTGCAGCGCCGACAACCGCGCCATGTGCAAGGTCTGCTATGGTGGCCTTGAGAAAGGGCTTGCACACCAATGAGCGACGATAACGCCAGATCAATGCCGCCCGAACGGCTCCTGGCTGACGCAAGCTGGCTTCGCGCCGAGCCAACGGTCCGTGTCTTCGACGCGCTGGAACAGGCGGGGTTCATCGTGCGCGCAGTTGGCGGAACCGTTCGCAATACATTGCTTGGCGAGCCGGTCAGCGACATCGATCTTGCCACCGACGCTGACCCGCAAGCGGTGATGGCGGCCGCCAGGCAAGCCGGCCTCAAGGTCATACCGACCGGCATCACACACGGCACCGTGACCATCATCGTCGCGGCAACACCCTTCGAGGTGACGACGCTGCGCAAGGACGTTTCCACCGATGGGCGCCGCGCCACCGTCGCCTACACCAACGACTGGGCAGCCGACGCCGCGCGGCGCGACTTCACCATCAATGCCATCTACTGCGACCGAAATGGTGTGCTGCTCGACCCGGTCGGTGGCCTTGCCGACATCGCCAGGCGGCAGGTTCGTTTTATCGGTGATGCCGACGCGCGCATTCGCGAAGATTATTTGCGGATCCTGCGCTTTTTCCGTTTCTCAGCGACCTATGCCGGGGGCGTCCTCGATCCGATCGGCCTTGCCGCCTGCATCGATGAGCGCGCCGGCCTGCACCAACTATCAGGCGAGCGCATTCGCCACGAACTTCTGCGCTTGCTGGGGGCTGCCTTCTGCCGACCGGTGATCGCGCGCATGGTTGAACTGGGTTTTATCACCGACCTCGTCGGCTCGGCCGGCAACGCCGCGGCCCTGTCGGCACTGATTGATAACGCCGCGGGCGCCGCGGCGCATAAGCCGCCCGACGATGCGATCCTGCGCCTTGCCGCCCTCGCCGTGGTGACGCCTGACGATGTCAGCGCGCTGAAGCAGCGCCTGCGCCTTTCCAATGCGCAAGCAGAGCGCATCGCCATTGCCTCTACGATCGCCCAGTCGATCACCCCGCAAAGCGATCCGATACGTCTGCGCGCTTTCATCTACCGCCATGGCAATGCCGCTGTCTGCGACGCCATCGCGCTTTGCTGGGCGCGACACGAGGCGAAGAGGCACGCCAGCGTTTCGTCCATTAAAACCGAAAGCCCGCCGGCAGACTCGCCACCGGCAAACGCGTTCAGCGCCATGCTGGCGATAGCAGCCACTTGGATTGCCCCCGCACTCCCGATCAGCGCACACGACGTCCTTGCGCATGGCCTCGCACCTGGTCCACGCATCGGCGGCGTGATGAAGGCTTTTGAGCGCTGGTGGATTGAGGCGGATTTCCCTCGCGATAAAGAGCAGATCAAAAGCAAGCTGGCCGAACTGGCCGTGGTTACCAATCGGTAAATTTTTGCTTCTTTGCCGCTCAGATTTTGCCTAATCTTGCTGTCGGTCTTGCTGTCGGTGAGGAGGCACCCGGATCGTGCCGTGCTGCACCCCGTCGCTATTCTGCCGAGGCCGCCGAGGGCGCTGCTTTACCCTATTGCCTCGACTTTAC
>JAXGRZ010000034.1:0-17103 GCA_040765305.1 Hyphomicrobiaceae bacterium
AGCCATCGTCGACTCTGCGGACTGCGCTTGGAACCGCCTCATCGCCGAAGCCGGCCGCATCACGTCGCTCTGTTCATTCGACTGGATCCCACAGGTCAAATGAATCGCGGGCGGGTATTACTCTCACTCCAGGCAACCGCCTCCATCCTGCATTCCTAACCGGGAAGCAGGGTGGGGGCTAACGGCCTTTTTCACCTGCCTGCCGAAGTGCGCCCCATTTGGTTCGCCTTTGATTGAAGCTGAATCAAATAAAAATTGCCAACCGTCAGTGGACGAATTGTCCCGTCACGAACATTATCATCCTATCACGCATATTATGCGACGCGGCGTCGAAACAGATTTCCACAAACGAACAATTGTTGGTTCACAACCAAAACATCTATTCTTTGATTAATAAAGTGATTCTCCAGTCGTGCTGCTGCTTAGGTACGTTATTCACCGTTCGCAAATTCAGTTCATATGAACCGAGCGGGCGGCAGTGATGTTTGGCTAGTCTGCGAAAATTCAGTTCATTGATGTCGGTAGTAGAGTGCGGGAGTTGCGGTTCACGAATGTGATGCGCAGGGGCGCCGATGCGCAAAATTACGACTGAGTGTTTACCCTTGTCACGCGAACGTTGAACGGGTGAATGGCATGGGTATTCGGGGTGTGTTTCGATGAGTTGATGCGTCTTCGCAAGCGTCCGGTACAGAGTTGTTGCTTTGGAACGGATGGGGGAATTATGACGCTTCGACGTCTTTCGCGAGCGCTCATTGTATTGGCTACCAGCATGATTGTGTTGCTGCCGATGATGCTCGGTGCCAACGCTCGTGAAGGTCATGGGGTCGATTCGCTGCATGCGGTCGTGCTTGAAGCACTGCGCTCCAACCCCGAGTTGGGGGCGGTCCGTTTCAATCGTGGTGCCGTCGACGAAGAGCTTCGCGCGGCGCGCGCTACTGGGTTGCCAAGTGTTGATCTGAGAAGCGGAATTGGCCGGGAACGCTCGCGGACAAAGAACGGGCTGGGCTTGACCAGTGACGACCCCTGGCGTACGGGCCGCGATGTTTCCCTGGTTATGTCTCAGCGCATATTCGACGGCTTTGAGCGCGGCAATGAAGTGTTGCGGCAGAAAAATCGTGTCGATTCGGCGCGCTGGCGCGTTGCCGATACGGCTAACTCGATTGCATTGCGCACGGTCCAATCATATCTGGAGCTGCAGCGCGCGCAATCGGTGCTGGAGGCAGCGCAAGCCAATCTAACCGCTCTCCAGAAGCTCGATTCTCACGTGCGTGATCGCGTGAGTGCCGGTCATGGCGATCAGGGCGACCGCACGGAGTCGGCGTCGCGCGTTGAGAATGCCAAGGCTCTGGTATTTGAGGCGCGCGAGCGTGTTGGCATCGCCATTGCGCTGTTCCGCGAGGTTGTCGGGCGCACCCCCGCCCGTCTTGCTGCCGCAAGACTTCCCACGCACGCTTTGCCTTCCAGTATTTCGCTGGCCGTCGAAGAGGCGCGTCAAGCAGCTCCGTCAATTGTTGCCACCGAGCATGACACGAAGGCGGCGGATGCGGCCGTTGGAAGTGCCTATTCCCACCTCTACCCGAAGCTCAATTTCGAAATGTCGACCTATCACGGTAAGAGCATCGACGAAAAAAACGACTACCAGAACGATTTGCGCGGCATGTTCGTGGTGCGCTGGTCCTTGTTCGACGGCGGCGCGAATTATGCCCGAATCCGGGAAGCCAAGGCGCGTGCCAATGAGGCAGCTGAAGTTGCCGAGAACACGAAACGCATCGTCGAGCGTGAAACGCGCGTATCGTGGAATGCCATGATGCGGGCGCGCGATCGCGCCCCCGCACTGCGCCGCCAGCTGAATCTGGCACGCGCGACCCGGGAAACCTACTACGATCAATTCACCAGTGGCACCCGGCGTCTCTTGGATCTGCTTGACGCGCAAAGCGAAGTCTTCACGGCGGATGCAGCCTACCGCACAGAAAAATTCTACGGCAGCTTCAACACGTTTCGGGTGCTTGCCGCAATGGGGCAGCTCGTGGCGGCCCTTGGATTGGAAATGCCTTCAGAGGCGATCAGGGAGCACCAGCCCTCGGTTCTTGATGGTTGGGTATCCGTCGTTCGCGCGACCCGCTGAGGTGACGCGGATGACTCGGGTCCGGATGATTCGGGTCCGGATTTCGGGATTGGGATAGATGAGCGCAGGCGGGCAAGGTGGGCCGATTGAGGACCGGTTGGCCGCAGGCAAGGCGGCTAAGCCAGCTGGCTCGAAAAATCCAGTCCGTGCATTGCTTGAGCGCATAGGCTCTGAAGCTGGGGTCTGGAGAGCTGCTGCTATTCGGCGCACGGGTCAGTCTTGCGAGGCGCAGTGCGGTGGCGAAGGGCTGCGGCCACATGAGACCGATCAGCTGGCGGCGGCTATTGCCGATATGGCGGGATATTACCGTCGGCCGGTCAGCATCGCTGCCCTCACATCCGGTATTGCGCTTTGCAAAGGGCGACTGCCCATCGAGCACGTCGAGATTGCGGCGCAACGTGCTGGTCTTGCGTGTGAGCATGGCGAAAAGAATCTGTTGCAGGTTGCTTCGAATGAATTGCCGCTCGTCTGTCTGATGAAGGACGGCGGCGTCGAAATTCTTTGGAGCGCTGTTCATGATCAAAATGGCGAACTGACCTCGGTGAGGTTGTCTGTTCCCGGACGCGCCGATGTTCCAATCGACGTTCCCGCAACGGAGTTCGCGCAAGCCGCTACTGGCAAGATCATTCGGCTCAAGCCTCAAACTCCTCTGGACGAGCGCGTTGAACATTCAGTTCACGAGCAGGAGAGGAACTGGTTTTTCGGCGCATTTCGCGACACCACCCACATCTATGCCGAGGCAATTACGGCGACGGTGGCGATCAATCTTCTGGCGTTGGCAATGCCGCTTTTCTCGATGAACGTTTACGATCGCGTTCTACCCAATGCGGCCGAGGAAACGCTATGGGCACTTTCGTCCGGCGTCATGCTGGCGGTTGGCTTTGATTTCCTCATCCGCACGTTGCGGGCGCATTTTATCGATGCGGCAAGCCGGCGCGCGGATGTGCGCTTGTCGGCGCTGATTTATTCCCGCCTGATAGGCGCGCGTGCGGCCGGGCGTTCTGCATCAGCTGGTGTGCGTGCAAACACATTGCGCGAGTTTGAGACGCTCCGCGATTTCTTCAATTCGGCAACCCTGACAGCGTTCGGCGATCTGCCGTTCGTTTTCATGTTCATCGCGATCATCGGGATCGTTGCAGGTCCGCTAGCTCTGGTGGTGCTGGCGGCAATTCCGCTCATCGTGGTGGTCGGTTGGCTCACCCAGCGCAAGCTGCGCCGTTTGACGGCAGCATCCCTGAAGGAAGCGGCGCAGAAAAACGCAATTGCCGTCGAGACAATCGTCGGCATGGACGCGATCAAGGCAGCCGGTGCGGAAAGCTGGGCGGCCCAAAAGTGGGAGGCATCCGTTGCCGAGCATATCCGGACGGGGCTGAAGATCCGCCAAACGTCGAATGCCGGTCAGCACACCATCAACACGATGCAGACGCTCGTGCAGGTCATCGTCGTTGTTGCCGGTTTCTACATGGTGGCGGGCGGTCAGATCACGATGGGTGCCTTGATCGCATCGACCATCCTGTGTGGTCGCGCGCTGGCACCGCTCGCCCAGGCCGCGATGCTTCTGGCCCGCTTCAATCAGGCCCATCTTGCCTACCAGATGCTCAATGAGATCGTCGTGGCGCCACAGGAGCGTGGAGTTGGGCGCAGATATTTGAATAAGACGACTTTTGCCGGTGAGGTGGCGTTCGAGAAGGTGACGTTCACCTATGAGGAGGGAATGGCGCCAGCGTTGAGTGAATTCGACGCCGTGATCAAGCCAGGGGAACATGTCGCAATGCTCGGCGGCATCGGTTCGGGCAAAACAACGGCCTTGAAACTCATTCAAGGGCATTTGCTTCCACAGCAGGGAAGGCTCCTCGTCGATGGCGTCGCCGTCACGCACATCGAGCCAGCGCAGCTGAGGCGGAATGTCGGCTTGCACCTTCAGGCAGGCACGCTTTTCCACGGGACCATCCGCGAGAACATCACGCTTGGCTTCCCGCTGGCAACGGATGAAGAGGTGATTTCTGCGGCACGCTCGGCAGCTGCCCTTGCCTGGATTGCGCGCCTACCTCAAGGCTTTGATACAATGGTCGGCGAGCGCGGCGTGGGTCTGTCTGGCGGCCAGCGGCAATCGGTTACACTGGCACGGGCCTTGTTGGGGCGGCCTCAGATTCTGCTGCTCGATGAGCCCACCAGCGACATGGATCATCAAACGGAGCAACAGTTCATCAAGCGTCTGAACGAGCAACTCAAAGGCAGAACGTTGATCCTCGTCACCCACAGACTGTCGCTGTTGGCATTGACTGATCGGATCATCGTCATGGAAAACGGCCGCAAGGTGGAAGATGGCCCCAAGGCAGAGGTGCTCAAGAAGCTGAAGGGCGCCTCTCAACGGCGCTCCGAGGCACCAAGCAGCAGCGCGACGCACACCACCCCGCGTGCTCAACCTGTCAAAGTTCGCGCTGGAGCCCTTCGCGTGACACGACCAACTCAAGGCAATCAGTCATGAGGCTTGATCCTGGAGCTTTGGAAATCGTGCCGGCTGCGCCTGAACATGCGCGCAAAGTTACCTCAACGGCGGCAGACCGTGAGGACGTGGCGAGTCAATCCTTCGGCTTGCCGACAGCGATCAGCGCTGATTTGCTGAAAGCGCCGCCGCCAATGCTCAATGCGCTGCTGATCAGCCTGCTCGCGCTTGTTGCTTTTTTTATCCTTTGGGCAGCATTCGCAACAATTGAGGAGAGTGCGCGAGGAGAGGGACGCATCATCCCGGCAAGTCGCGTGCAGGTGGTGCAAAATCTTGAAGGCGGCATCGTCGGTTCGCTTCATGTGCATGAAGGCGATCGTGTTGCCAAGGGCGATATATTGCTGCGGATCGACCCGACCAAGGCGGGTTCTGATCTTGGTGAAACCCGGGAGCGAATTTTGGGATTGCGCGCACAGATTGCGCGACTGGAGTCCGAGGTCGAAAATCGGCCCTTGGAGTTTTCCCAGGACTTAGTGAAAAGTGCGCCCGCTCTCGTCGACCAGCAAAGCCAATACCACAAGACCAGGGCGCTCGAACTTGAGGCGGCTTTATCTGCATTCGACAGTCAGGCGCGTCAGCGTGAACAAGAGCTCTTGGAGCTCAAGGCCCGGATCAAGACCCAGAAGGAAGCGGTTGCGATCAACACGGCGGAACTTGAAATCCTTCGACCGCTGGTGGCGAAGGGCTCAGTATCCAAGCCGGCACTTCTGACCGCTGAAAAGCAGTTGAACGAGGCAAACGGCGCACTGCAGGCTGCCGAACTGGCCCTGCCTCGTGTCGAAGCACAGCGGCGCGAGGTTTTTGATCACAAACAGGAGCGATTGTCGTCGTTTCGCTCTGATGCGTTCCAGAAACTCACCACCGCGCGTATCGAGTTGGCGGCTCTCAAGGAGCAGAACAAAGGCACAGCAGATACGCTGGAGCGAACCACTGTGCGTGCGCCGGTCGCCGGTATTGTCAAGACCGTGCATGTCAATACGATTGGCCAGGTGGTCAAGCCAGGCAGTGATCTGGTCGAGATCGTGCCGGTGAACGACACGCTCCTGGTCGAGGCGCGCATCAAGCCACGCGATATCGCATTTCTCCATCCTGGGCAGCCCGCGCTCGTCAAGATTACCGCCTATGATTTCTCACTCTATGGCGGCATCGATGGGCAAGTTGAGCGGGTCGGCGCCGACAGTATTACCGATGAAAAGGGGGAGACCTTCTATCTGATACGTGTGCGCACGGGATCGAACAAATTGCGTCATGGCGATGCCAACTTGCCGATCATTCCTGGGATGGTCACCCAGGTCGACGTCAAAACCGGGCAAAAGACCGTGTTGTCCTACCTGACCAAGCCGCTGACGCGGATGCGCCAGGACGCGCTCCACGAGCGCTGAGCACCAAGGTATGTTCCGCCGAAGTGGACGCCGTTTCGTCGCAGAAAATGCGATCAAACAAGAAGTCTAGTGCGCCGTGCTCCTTTTTCGACCCAAGGTTGCCAAACGTGTGTTGACCTTCACCCGGATTGAAACGCGTAACTCCGACTATGAAAGCCCGGTGAGTTCGCGGACGGCCTGGAGAACCTGTGCTGCGTGACCTGGAACCTTGACCTTGCGCCAGACCGCGGCGATTTGACCTTTTGAATCGATCAGAAAGGTCGAGCGCTCGACGCCCATGTACTTGCGTCCATACATGGACTTCTCGACCCACACCCCATACGCCTGGACGACCGATTTTTCTTCGTCGGCGGCCAAGACGACATCAAGAGCGTGCTTGGTCTTGAACTTGGCATGGGAAGCTGCGCTATCAGGCGAGATGCCGACCACCTTCGCGCCGGCGCTGGCAAATTGCTGGGCGAGGTCGGTGAACGACTTGGCCTCAGCTGTGCAGCCGGAGGTGTCATCTTTCGGATAAAAGAAGAGGACGACAGGCGAACCCCTCAGCTTGCTGAGTTTCAACCGATCTCCTGTATCGGTCAGCAATGTGAAATCGGGGGCGCGTTCACCTGTCTCAGGCATTGATAAGGTGCCTTTCTTTCGTCGTTTTTTGCACGGCACATCGCGGGTGCGAAGCACTCGATTTGGTCGATTGACCCGACGCTGCTGGCGGATCGGTGACCGGGCCTCGAGCTTGTCGGGGGGCGCTCGAACTGGTCGGGGATGGCGAGGTTCTCTTCCAAGGTATCGCGTATATAGGCATCGCTCGCAAGCGGAAGCGGAGCGCCGGGTTTTGGCAGGTGGTTTGATGCTGTTCTGACCGACCTTGACGTTTTGGCGATCGCCACGCTTCAGCGGGTCGTTAGGATTGGCAACGCAAATTTGGGGATAGCCGGGGCGGTCGTTCTCAAGGAATGGCTGTTTGCGGATACGTGGTGTTGGGTGGTGCGCCAAAACGATTTTCAAGGATCTGAGATGAGGACGGCTGGCGGCAACCCACGCCGGGCTCTGCGTAGGCGGGGCGTGGGGCGTGGGGCGTTGGCGCGGGAGGAGAACGCATCGGCACCGACGCGTGGCCGGCGCGCGCTTCGTCATGCCGGACGTGGGGCACGCATCGTCGTGTTTGCCTTTGTTCCGTTCCTCGTGATGATCGCACTTGCGGTCGCACTTACCTTCGTGCGTCTCAAGCACGGACCAATCTCATTGTCATTTCTCGTGCCGCCGATCGAGCGCAGCCTGAATGCTGTGCTGAAGGGGTATGTTGCCAGTATCGACGATGCGATCGTGCGGCTGACCGATGACAGCCGGCTTGAATTTCGCCTGCAGAATATTCGTTTTGCCGAAGCCGATGGCGATACGGTCGCCTCTTCGCCGCTGGCCTCTATCGAGATCAGCCGGCAGGCCCTGCTCAAGGGAATGATCATTCCCTCGCGCGTTGAATTGATCGAGCCTCAGCTGTTCCTGACCTATGCCCCCGACAAGGGCCTCCAGGTGAGTTTCTCAGCGCTCAATGAGCTACCTGACGCAGATGTTGCCGCGGAGCCGCAAGCAAAATCCAGCGCGAAACTCTCAAAGGGTAGTCCGAACCCAGCAACGCCGGGCGATGCAGGACTGCTCAAGTCACTTGATTTCAACACGTTCATCCGGCGTGCCACGTCTGAGGCGCGGGGGGCGGGGAAAGCTGCAACGTATCTGCGCGAACTGGGTGTGCGTGATGCGGTCTTGAATGTTGACGCGCAAGGCAGCCGCACAACCTGGCAGCTGCCCGAACTCAATATCGATTTCGATCACAGCGCCAGCCACTCGGTTGTTGCGGGCCGCGCGCGGGTGGCGTCCGCGAACGGGTCGTGGAGGCTTGCATTTCATAGCGAGGATCGCGCCGGGGAGATCATCGTGCGCGCCTCGATCCGCGACTTCCTGCCGACGGCATTGTTCAATGCCGATCATGGCGGATCGCTGCTGGGATATCTCGATTTGCCCGTTGGCGCCGACGTGACACTGTCGCTGGAGCCACAGGGGGGCGTTCGGGATGCGCTCGTCGATATCGGTATAGGCCAAGGCCATCTGGCGGTTCGTGACAGAGCCGGCCGGCCCGAGCCCATACCGGTCAGTGCCGGGCGCATCAAACTCAACTACGAACCGGCAAAAGGGATCGTGCTGTTGGAGCCCTCGACTCTCCAAGCCGCTGGCTCGACCATCACGTTCAAGGGACTGATCCAGACCGGCAGCTTCAATGGCGATCAGGGTTGGGCGTTCGACATCGCCGCGATCGAAGGGGCGATGGGATCGGGTGAATTTGGAACTGCTCCAGTCGCGCTCGATTCACTAGCGCTGCAGGGTCAGTTCGTGCCGGGGCGCCAGCTGTTGGCCTTCAAAGGCGGAATGAAGGCTGGTGGCGCTGCTGTGACGATGGACGGCGAGGCCAGTCTCGACAACATCCGGCCGGGTGTGCGTTTCACCGCTTCTGCCGGAGCGATGTCAGCTGCAACCGCAAAAGCACTGTGGCCCGTCGGATTGGCCGCAAGGTCGCGCACGTGGGTCGGTGAGCATGTGACGTCGGGGGAGTTGCGGCGTCTGGAGCTTCGTCGCGAAACGGGCATTTATGCACCGGCCGGTTCGCCCACGACAGGCCATCTGTCATTGATTGTCGAAACCGAGCAAGGGGTTTTCAAGCCAGATGTGCATCTGGCGCCTGTCGAGGTGCCGCGGGCGCTTTTCACGATCGAGAATGAGCGGCTTGAAATCGCCATCCCTGAGGGGGTGATGAAGCTGGAATCAGGCAAGGTGGTGACCCTCAAGGCGGGACGGCTCGTTTCCAACGACATCATTGCCGAGCCATCCGACGCGATGCTCTCGTTCAAGGCGCAGATGGATGCGATGAGCGGTGTCGAGTTGGTGAGCCGGGCACCAATCTCTCTGATTGGCGAGAGTGGGCTGCCATTCAAGTCGATCGATGGACGTGTGGATGCCCAGATCTCGCTGGCCTTCCCGATGAAGAACCAACTCACCGCAAGCGAGATAAAAACCACCGGCAGCGTGAAACTGAAGGAAGGGCGCATTCAAAAGCTGCTCGGCGAATACGATGTGCAAGGCGCCTCGGTCGCCTTCGACTTTGATAACGGTGCGGTGGAGGCCAAGGGCGAGGCGATCGTTCGCGGTGTGCTCGCGCGGATCTCATGGCAGCATATTTTCGATGCCGCGCCCGAGCGCCAACCGCCGCTTCGAATCACGGCGACGCTCGACAACACGGACAGGCGGCAGCTCGGCATTGATCTCAGCCATTTCATTACCGGAGAGGTCCCTGTCGACCTGCAGGTTGTGCAAGGGGTGGCACCGGGCGAGCGCAAGATTCACGTGAGGGCTGATCTTTCCAGCGCCGAAATCTCGCTGGCCGCAATTGCCTGGCGCAAGCCGCCCGGCCGCTCGGCATTTGCCGAATTCGACGTTGCCTCGGTGGCACACAACAAGCATGAGCTGCAGAACTTCCGTATCGCGGGCGACAACATTGCCATCGAAGGCTGGGTGTCGATCGGGGCGGATCGAAAACTGCGGGAATTCTATTTCCCTGATTTCTCGCTCAACGTCGTGACACGGCTCAATGTGCAAGGAACGCTGCGCAATGACAATGTCTGGGATATCAAGGCACGCGGCAGCACGTTCGACGGCAAGGATTACTTCCGCTCCTTGTTCACCGTTGGCCGGGACGGCGGTGAAGCCGGTAAGTCGGACAGCTTGGGCGGCGGTGTTGATCTGGATGCGAAAATCGACAACGTGCTCGGGTTCGGGGATATTTCGCTGCGTGGATTGAAAGTGCAGGCGAAGACGCGCGAGGGCAAGCTCAGCGCGCTTGAAGCGCGCGGTACGCTCGATGGCGGGGCGCCATTGGCGCTGGTGCTTGACCGCGACGGCAATGGACAACGGCGCATTCGTGCAGATTCGACGGATGCGGGTCAGGCGTTCAAACTCGTGGGATTTTATCCCAACATGCAGAACGGGCGCGTCCGCCTGGAGATGAATGTCGATGCGCGAGGCGCGGCGGAGAAATCGGGAACGCTTTGGGTCGAGGACTTCCGCATTCTTGGCGACCCGGTCGTGTCGGAAGTCTTCTCCAGCGGCCTCGATGATGGGCGTCCCTCGATCGGGGGCAAGAAGCGCGTCGTGCGCCAGGTGTTCGAGTTCGATACGATGCGCGTGCCGTTCTCACTTGGGCATGGGCAGTTTGTGCTCGATGACGCCTACATGAAAGGGCCGCTTGTGGGTGCAACGATTCGCGGCAAGGTCGATTACAAGACCGAACGGGTCAATCTGGGCGGCACCTACATTCCATTGCAGGGTCTCAACAATGCGTTTGGCCAGATCCCGGTGCTGGGACAGATTCTCTCAGGTCCGCGCGGTGAGGGAATTTTTGGCATCACCTTCGCAATCACCGGCGCGATGGCCAATCCGCAGGTCATCGTCAATCCGCTGTCGCTGGTGGCGCCGGGAATCTTCCGCGAAATGTTCCAGATGACCAATCCTTCGCCCAAGGTGCAGTTGCGCAAGCCCGAACCTGCATCCAAACGCAAAGGCCGCAAGCGCCCGGGTGCCAGCGCACCCGGCGTGACGATCGATGGCTGGTCTTCCGATACCAAGAAGCCGTAAGGCGCATCCGGCGGCAACGGCAAGCTGCCCGATCTGCGGGCAAATCATTGTCGCCGGCTCTGGCGGCGGTGTTTCAGACCGGCCGCAGCAGCACGTGCTTCTTCTTGCCGAGCGAGAGTTTGATGATGCCCTCGGCCGTGAGGTGGGCCGGCGTCAATGACATTTTGTCGTCCTTGACGGTGTCGTCATTGACCTTGAGGCCGCCGCCTTGAATCTGGCGACGTGCTTCACCGTTCGACTTGACCAGGCCGCAGGTGACAAAGGCACTGAGCACGCCAAGACCGGCGGCAAGCTCGGCCTGGGCGATCTCGACTGTCGGCAGGTCATGGGCGGTCTGACCCTGCTCGAAGGTCAGTCGTGCGGTCTTTGCGGCGGCCTCGGCCTTGTCGCGACCGTGAATGAGCGCGCAGGCTTCCGTCGCCAGCACTTTTTTCGCTTCGTTGATTTCAGCGCCCTGCAAGGCGGCGAGCCGTGCGACCTCATCGAGGGGCAGCGTGGTGAACAGTTTCAGGAACCGCGCCACATCGGCGTCTTCGCTGTTTCTCCAGTACTGCCAGTAGTCGTAAGCAGATAGCTGCGCCTCATTGAGCCAGACGGCACCGGCCGCGGTCTTGCCCATCTTGGCGCCCGAGGCGGTGGTCAGCAGCGGGCACGTCAGCGCGTGAAGCGGATGTTTCACGCCCATGCGTCGGCCAAGATCGAGACCCATGACGATGTTGCCCCATTGGTCCGAGCCACCCATCTGCAGATTGCAGCCGTAGCGGCGCGCCAGTTCGACGAAGTCGTAGGACTGCAGCAGCATGTAGTTGAACTCGATGAACGATAGCTCCTGCTCGCGCTCCAGCCGCAGTTTAGCAGAATCCATCGTGAGCATGCGGTTGACCGAGAAGTGTCGGCCCACGTCGCGCAGGAAATCAATATAGTTGAGCGGGGCAAGCCACTCCGCGTTGTCGAGCATGTGGGCGTCGTGCTTGCCATCGCCAAATTGCAGCAACCTGGCAAAGACACCCTTCAGGGCGTCCTTGTTGGCGTCGATCTCCTCAACCGTGCGCATGATGCGCGTCTCGTCCTTGCCCGATGGATCGCCAACGCGCGTGGTACCGCCGCCCATCAGCGTAATCGGTCGGCCTGCGCGGGACTGCTGCAGCCAGTGCAGCATCATGATCGAGAGCAGGTGCCCGACATGCAGCGAAGGGGCGGTACAGTCGTAGCCGACATAGGCGACAAGGTCGCCCTTGGACGCCAGCGCGTCGACGCCTTGGCTATCGGAGCACTGGTGAATGAAGCCGCGCTCGGTGAGGATGTTCAGGAAATCGGACTTGAAGCTCGTCATGTCGTTTATCTGTCGTCGTTTTAGCGGCCGGCACGGTTCGGCGCGGATTGTACCGGACGCGGCTGGCGGGCTGGTGTAGGGTCACCGGAATCGGCGGCACCATGCACGAGGTTTCACCAATTGGGCAAGCTGAAGCGCGCGATCGGGCTAATGAGCGGAACGTCGATGGACGGAATCGACGTCGCCTTGATCGAATCGGATGGGCGTTCGGGGCTCAGGCATGGGCCCTCGTTCACATACCCCTATTCACCAGCCTTTCGCGAACGATTGCGCCAATCGCAGGCGGCGGCCCGCGCCCTCAAGGACCGTAACGCACGACCGGGGGTGCTCAAGCTGGCCGAGCAATACCTGACCGACTTGAGTGCCGAGGCGGTCTTGCAGTTTCTCCAGGACATCCAGATCGACCCTGGGCAGATCGATGTGATCGGATTCCACGGCCACACGGTTTACCATGCGCCCCAACAGCGCCTGAGCGTGCAGATCGGGGACGGCAAGCGGCTGGCCAAGCTCACCGGTATTCGCGTTGTCTACGACATGCGGGCAGCCGATGTGCAGGCGGGCGGGCAAGGGGCGCCGCTGGTGCCGGTCTATCATCAGGCGCTGGCCATCAAGCTGGGAAAAATGCCGGCGGCGTTCGTCAATATCGGCGGCGTGGCGAATGTGACCTATGTTGGCCAAGAGGGTGAGTTGATCGCGTTCGATACGGGGCCGGGCAACGCGCTGATCGACGACTGGATGGTGCGGCATGGGGCTGGTGCCTATGACCAGGATGGCACGGCGGCGCTCAGTGGCAGGGTCGATGAAGACCGGTTGCACGAGGCCCTCAGTGCCCATTACTTCAGCGCGCCGCTACCCAAGTCCCTGGATCGGGATGCATTTGACAGTGCGCTGTTTGAGGGGCTTTCGCTGAACGATGGCGCGGCCACGCTTGCGGCATTCACGGCGCAAGCGATCGGCAAGGCACGCGAGCATTTTCCGCGCGAACCGGCGATCTGGGTGGTCTGCGGTGGCGGTCGCAAGAACAAGGCGATCATGACGCGGCTTGCCGCGCATGTGGAGAATGCGGTGGTGCCGGTCGAAGCAATCGGCCTTAACGGCGATAGCATCGAGGCGGAGGCCTGGGGCTACCTGGCGGTACGCGCCCTGGAGGGTTTGGCGCTGACGTTTCCGGGCACAACGGGTGTGCCTGCTCCCACCACGGGCGGGCTCATCGCAAACCCTTGAGCGGAGCTTTGCGACTGGGGGGCTGTACAATGCGGACTTACGAGGCAAGATCGCGGATCATCTGGGTGAGACCCGATGTTATTTTGGCAAGTGCCGGGTAGTTCACCGTATCGGGAAGGTCGGTGCGGGTGTGGTAATGGGGATTACGGAATGGCGCGGTATCGGTGATCATCAAGGCGGGGTAGCCGCAGTGGTGGTAGGCCCAGTGGTCGGATAAGTCGATACCAGGAATGAATCCGGGCGCCACGCCGCCGATCGATGGAAACGCCTGCGTGCGGCGGAAGGCCGTGATGCACCGCCCAACCAGTCGGCGGGCGCCGGGCAGGCCGACGAAGGCAACGAAATTTCCGGTCGTCGGATAGATCAAGCCGAACGGTGGCGGATACTTCTGCGAGTTGGGCTCATCGGAAAAATAGCCGAGCGTTTCGAGGGCGATCATACCGAACACCGGGATGCCAGCTTGGCGCAACGCGCGGGCATGACGCAGGCTGCCCATATCGTCAGTTTTACCGTAAGGGTGCTCCTCATTGACAAAGAAGACGAGACGCACTTCGCGCGCTGACTGAAACGACTGCGCGGTTGCAGATAACTCTCGCGCAATTTCGAGAAGTGCGGCGACACCGGTGCCATTGTCGTTGGCGCCATGCGAGTCGTCGGGTGAATCATAGTGCGCACCGATGACCAGAACGCCGCGTTGGGCTTGTCGAGGGCCGCTCGTGTCTGGGGGCGCAGACGCCGGCAAGACGACCTCGATGTTGCGGACCGGGCGTCCATCCACCTCATAGTCCTGCATCCGTACGATGAGACCGAAGGACAACAAGATCCGCTCGATATAGCTCGCGGCGGCTTCAAGATCGCGATAGTGGGCCAGGTTGTGGGGGGTGGATGCGATCTGCTCGATGTGCTCACGCAAGCGCGCCGTGCATTCCGTTTCCTCAGCACGTGCTTTGGAGCCACGTGCGTCAGGGATTGGCGTCTTGAGGGGTTGGATGGGTAATACGATGACGTAGCTGACCGCAGCTGCACCCAACACCAGGACGATACCGACGGCCACAATGATGCTCATGCAGCGACCTTTCAGACCAGCACGCACGTCGTTGCGGTAAGCACAATGACGTTCAAAGTCTGACAAAGTCTAGAGCATTTTCCGACGAAGTGGACACCGGTTCGTCGAAGAAAATGCGACCAAACAAGAAGCTAGAGCGCCGATCCGATTCCATCGGATCGGCGCTCTAGACGAATGCCTGCTATTGCGGCTTTAAACTGAACGCTACAATTCATGATGTCCCGTTAGGCAGGTTGGCTGCCGGCACGGGGCGCGTTATCACTCGTCGGCGTCATCGTCTGTATCATCGGCCGCCGGGGCGGCGGGCTCTTCAGCCTCACGGGCGCGTTCGCGTTCGCGTTCGCGCGCCTGGTCACGCTCTTTTTCCTTGGCGCGGCGGCTTTCGCGGTCTTCAGCATCCTTTGCCATGCGCATATCAACATATCCGCCAACGACCTCGGTCAGCTCATCGATCTTGTTTTCGAAGAAGTGGTTTGCGCCAGGGACAACCTCGTGATCAATCTTGATGCCGCGCTGCGTCTTGAGCTTGGCGGACAGCTCTGCCACCGATTGCGAAGGAACGACGCGGTCCTTTTCGCCGTTGATCATCAGGCCGGAGGACGGACACGGGGCGAGGAAGGAGAAATCATAAAGGTTGGAGGGCGGGGCCACGCAGACGAAGCCATCAATCTCAGGCCTGCGCAGGAGGAGCTGCATCGCGATCCAGGTGCCGAATGAGACGCCGGCAATCCAGCAGTACTTGGCGTCAGGCTTGACCAGTTGCAGCCAGTCGAGCGCGCAAGCCGCATCAGCCAGCTCCCCTGGCCCGCCATCCCAGTAGCCCTGGCTGCGGCCGACACCACGAAAATTGAAGCGAAGGACGGAAAATCCGCGTGCAGCAAAGGTATGATAGAGCGCGTACACGACTTGGTTGTTCATGGTGCCGCCGAACTGTGGGTGCGGGTGCAACACCAGGGCGATTGGACTGTCGGAGCGATTCTCGTGGTGGTAACGCGCCTCGATGCGGCGGCCCTCGGGGCCATTAATGATCAACTCAGGCATTTTCTTTCCGTCGCTTTAAAAGTGCTGGTGGGTCCGCGCTGGCGGTGTCTGGGTAGGGATTGATCTGCGGTTAGCGCAATTTCCCTCAACGAGGGTCATCGCTGGGGTGGCGATCGCTGTTAGTCACTCCACTGGTGGCCTACCCATGCGCATTACAAGGTGGGATTTCCGGGCTTTGCGAGGGCCTTTCCCGGCGCATCATGCATGGCAAAATCATCTCCTGTGCCAAATGTCTCCTGCGACAGATGCGGCACGACACATTCATTATAGTTGACTTCTCAAATCGGAATTCCCATAGTCTCCGCAGGTTTTTAGAATAGTTCGAAAGAAGCCGATGTGCTTAGAGGCGTTCGATCAGGTTTGGTCGCGCTTCTTACCACACCGGGGGGTGACAATTGCAAGCTTCATCGCGTGCACGGGCAGGCGATGGCCTGGGATGGTGCTGAATGGGTATTCGCAACGATTGGCAGGTATCGTCGTGGAATTGAACACCAAGGGCCGTTATGCGGTGATGGCAATGGCGGATCTCGCCAAGCACCAGAGTGAAGCAGCGGTTCCATTGTCACAGATCGCTGAGCGCCAGCAGCTTTCGCTCTCCTACCTGGAACAGATCTTTCTGCGCCTGCGTCGCGCTGGCCTTGTTGACAGTGCGCGCGGGCGGACGGGCGGCTACCGGCTGGGACGGGAACCTCGCTTGATCGCTGTCGGCGAGATCATGGTTGCGGTCGAGGAGGAGACACGGATGACCCGCTGCATGGACGGCGGCATCGGTTGTCTTGGCGAGGCGCGTTGCCTGACGCACAATCTGTGGTGCGGTCTTGGCGGTCATATCGCTGCCTTCTTGTGGAGCGTCAGCCTGGCGGAAGTCCTCGACGGGATCCCCAAGGAAAAGTTGGCTCCCGCCTCGGCGGTCGAGCGTGCAGCCTCCGGAATCGGTTGGGCCGCTGAATGAGTGCGGTGCGCACATATCTCGATCATAACGCGACCTCGCCGCTGCGGCCGGAGGCGCGCGAGGAGATGATGCGGGCGCTGGATGTGTCGGGCAATGCGTCCTCGGTGCATGCCGAGGGGCGCACGGCGCGTGCGCTGATCGAGGCTGCGCGCACCAAGATTGCGGCGCTCGCCGGGGCTGCACCGCGCGATGTCGTGTTCACCAGTGGTGCGACGGAGGCGGCAAACTGGGTGATGGCGCAGCCATGGCAGGTGGTTCTCGTTTCGGCGGTCGAGCATGCCGCGGTGATGGCGCCGGCGCTGCGCTGTGGCGCGCGTGTCGAGATCATCCCGGTTGACGGCGCGGGCCGGGTCGACCCGGAAGGGCTGGGCGAACTGATTGACGCCGTGTGTGGCGATGGTGGCGTGAGCGTTGCCGGTGCGGTTCTGGTGGCCGTGCAGCACGCCAACAACGAGAGCGGTGTCGTGCAGCCGATCGCAAAGATCGCAGAAATTGCGCGCGAGCGGGGCGTTCGCCTCATCGTTGATGCGGTGCAGGCAGCCGGACGTGTGGCGCTCGATCAGCGCGGCCAGGGCATCGATTTCATGGTTTTGTCATCGCACAAGATCGGTGGACCGCAAGGCGCTGGAGCCCTGGTGATCGGCAATGAGGCATCTATTGATCCAATGCTCGTAGGTGGCGGCCAGGAGCGCAGCTTGCGCGCCGGGACCGAGAACGTGGCGGCAATTGCCGGGTTCGGCGCGGCAGCGGCGGCATCTGAGCGTGATCTGGCTCGAAGCGCGCACCTGGCTAGG
>JAXGRZ010000035.1:0-16878 GCA_040765305.1 Hyphomicrobiaceae bacterium
CCCTGGCTGCTCGCATCCGACACCCTCGAGCGCGCCCTGCGCACGTTCGATCGAACGGGACGCACACGCATTGCCGTCGTCTCGGAGAACGACCAGACGCTTGTCGTCGGCTGGGCCGAGCGCATGCACGCCCTCAACGCCTTCAACAAGGCGCTGATCGATGCCCATGTGGAAGAACACAAGTGACCCTGGTCTTGACAATTGACAAGCCGGGCGCCCGAGGCGGCGCCTATCGCTGAACTCTAGAGTGCCTATCCGATGGATAGATCGGCGCTCCAGCTTCTTGTTTGGTCGCATTCTCTGCGACCAACCGGTATCCACTTCGTCGGAAAATGCGGTGGCTTCTTGTTTGGTCGCATTTTCCGCGACGAACCGGTAGCCACTTCGTCGGAAAATGCTCTAGGAAGGCCTCATGTTTCGCAACGCACTCGATACCAAATCGCCGCTCGAATTGATCTTGATGGGCTTCGGCTGGTTCCTTATCGTGATTGCGCTGCTGGGCTACGCGGCGGCGGCGGCCTTCGTGCTGAGTTCTAACGCGGCCGACGGGCACGTTGTCAGTTTCCAGATCTCACCCAAAGCAGCACGCGCCGGCACCAACGCGCCGGCCGACGCAGCGCGCGCGCCCGTCGTTGAATTCATGGCCGATGATGGCAAGCCGACGCGCATTGTCGGCGAATTCTACGAACGTGACCCCAGCTACGTTGTTGGCCAGATCGTCCCCGTCCGCTACCGCTCCAGCGCCCCCGAATCCGGCGTCATCGACGTATTTTCGGAAAAGTGGGCCTTTCCGCTGGCGATTGGAGGAATGGGTTTGTTTTTCCTGCTCATCTCGCGCCTGTTCAGACGGATCGGGCGCACCCCCGGATCGGGGAAGGGAATGGCGCAACCGGCATAAAACCGCTCAACGCGGGCCGAAATTCGCGCCGGCCTGCCTCTCGTCCTGCCTCTCGTACTGTGGACCCAGGCTCGCTGCCTCTTTCCGCCTCCATCAGGGTGCTATAGTCCGCCTGAGATGGCCACGAATCGAAAGCCGACTGAAAATCGTGACAGCGCCAGCACGCTGTTCGACGAGCTGCCCTTCGACCTGCCGGAAGCCCCGGCCAAGGCCGCGAAAGCGCGTGCCAAGACTACCGCCTCCACCGACATGCCAAGCGACAGCTCTGGTCGGCGCTCTCCCAGCCCTCAATCGGGGGCACACCCAATCTCCCAGCGCCTGCCGCTAGCCGCAAGCCCGCCACCGCCCTTGCCGCCGCGCCACGATCCCGCCCATGATCCGGTGCCCGAAGGCGAGCCGCCCAAACTGTCGATCTCCGCACGCGCCCTTCAAGCCTCGGGCGGACCGCCGGTGCCCCCCTATCTGGAAGGCCTCAACCCCGAGCAGCGTGCCGCCGTCGAAGCCCTCGATGGCCCGGTGCTGGTTCTGGCCGGCGCGGGCACCGGCAAGACCCGCGTCCTGACAACGCGCATTGCGCATATCCTGGCCACAGGCCGCGCCTGGCCATCCCAGGTGCTCGCCGTCACCTTCACCAACAAGGCGGCGCGCGAAATGAAGGAGCGCATCGGCCATCTGGTCGGCGGCGCCGTCGAGGGCATGCCCTGGCTTGGCACGTTCCATTCGATCGGCGTCAAGATCCTGCGCCGCCATGCCGAGCTGGTCGGCCTGAAGCCCGGCTTCACGATCCTCGATACCGACGATCAGCTGCGCCTGATCAAGCAGGTGATCGAGGCTGCCAACCTCGACAAGGATCGCTGGCCGGCACGGCAACTGGCAAGCCACATCGACGGCTGGAAAAATCGCGGCCTGACGCCCGACAAGGTCCCGGTGGGCGAAGCAAAGGCAATCGCGGCCGGCAAGGGGGCGGAGCTTTACGCCGCCTATCAACGCCGCCTCAAGGACCTCAACGCCTGCGACTTCGGCGACCTTTTGCTGGAAGGACTGCGCCTGTTCCTGACCCACCCGGACGTCCTGCAAAGTTATCAAAAGCGCTTCCGCTTCATTCTCGTCGACGAGTACCAGGACACCAACACCGTGCAATACCTGTGGCTGCGTCTGCTCGCCCAGGGTTCGCCCAACATCTGCTGCGTCGGCGATGACGATCAATCGATCTACGGCTGGCGCGGCGCGGAGGTCGACAACATCCTGCGCTTCGAGACCGACTTTCCCGGCGCCAGCGTCATTCGTCTCGAACGCAACTACCGCTCGACGAGCCACATTCTGGCGGCCGCATCCGGTGTCATCGCGCACAACACAGGAAGGCTGGGCAAAACGCTGTTCACCGATGGCGATGCCGGCGACAAGGTCACCGTCACCGGCGTCTGGGATGACGAGGAGGAAGCGCGCGCCATCGGTGAGGACATCGAGGCACTGCAACGGCGCCAGCACCGGCTTGATGAAATCTCCATTCTCGTGCGCGCCTCGTTCCAGATGCGCGTTCTGGAAGACCGCTTCGTCACGCTGGGGCTTCCCTACCGCGTCATCGGTGGTCCGCGGTTTTATGAACGCCAGGAAATCAAGGACGCAATCGCCTATCTCGACACAACGCTGAACCAGTCCAACGACCTGAAGTTCGAGCGCATCATCAACGTGCCCAAGCGCGGCATCGGTGACACCTCGGTCAAGCGCGTCGTCGAATTGTCGCGCGCCCGCCAGATCCCCCTGTTCCACGCCGCCCGCGAGATCGTCGAAACCGAAGAACTGGCGGGCAAGGCGCGCAAGGCGCTCACCGATCTCGTGTTGAACTTCGAGCGCTGGCGCGGCCTCATCGGTGAGATGCGCCACACCGAGCTGGCCGAACTGATCTTGGATGAATCGGGCTATACTGCCATGTGGCAGGCCGACAAGAGCCCGCAGGCCCAATCCCGGCTGGAGAACCTCAAGGAACTGATACGGTTCATGGACGAGTTCGATACGCTCGAAGGCTTCCTCGAACACATCAGCCTGGTCATGGATGTCGATCAGGGCAACGATGGCGATCGCGTATCGCTGATGACGCTGCATGCCGCCAAGGGGTTGGAGTTCGACACCGTCTTTCTGCCTGGCTGGGAGGAAGGTCTGTTCCCCAGCCAGCGCTCGCTCGACGAGAACGGACTGGCCGGACTGGAGGAAGAACGCCGGCTTGCCTATGTCGGCATCACGCGCGCCAAAAAGAACGCGCGCATCTCTTTTGCGCAAAACCGCCGCAACCGTGGCCTTTACCAATCGGCCATCCCCTCGCGTTTCGTTGATGAGCTTCCCGAGGCAAATGTCGAGGTGATCGAGAGGAAGGGACCGTTCGGCGGCGCCTACCAGAATTTCGGCACCTACCGCAATCCGTTCGCCACCAGCCGCTTTGATCGACAGGCAACCAGCCGCGCCAGCAGCGGATCATCCTCGCCAGCCGCGGGTGGTTTTTCATCCACCTACGATACGCCCGGCTGGCAGCGCGCCCAGAAACGTACAGCGGCCGATTGGAACCGCGAGGCCAAAGCCCAACGCGCCCGCCAACCGCTGACCATCGAGGGCGAACTCGTCGCCTCCTCGTCGGCCAAGCCGCGTTTTGAGGTCGGTGAGCGCGTGTTCCACCTGAAATTCGGCAACGGCGAGATTGTTGCCATCGATGGCAACAAGCTCACCATCGCCTTCGACAAGGCGGGCGAAAAGCGGGTGATGGATAGCTACGTCGAACGCATCAGCTGAAAGTCTACACAAAAAAACGCCCGCTAAGGGATAGCGGGCGTTCAGGGTGGAGCACCGGTCCAGGAGGAAGAAGGACCGGCGTCCGGAGATGATGGCGTGTGCCGTTAGCGAGCGGGCTGGGCGGGAACCTGGGCCTGAGCCTGCGGAGCCGGCGCTGCGGGCGGAACGGGAGCGCCGTAGGGGCCATAGGCATAAGGCGCCGGTGCATAACCATAGGGCGCATAGCCATAGGGAGCGCCATAGCTGTAAGGAGCACCGTAGCCGTAGCCAGGGTAGCCATACCCGTATCCGGGATAGCCATAGCCGTTTCCATAGCCATTACCGCGGCCGGCCATGTTGCCACCGAAGTTCATCGAGAAATTGCCCGAGCCAGAGCCGTCGCCCCAACCATTGCCCCAGCCGCCGTCATTCCAGGGGCCCCAGCCCCAGGCACTGGCCGACGTGCTCAGACCAGCGGCGCCGATTGCGAGGACTGCTGCCGCCGCGGCGGACTTGATAATGCGGTTCATTGTTCAACTCCCTGAGTTTCCTGATCCAAGTCATAAGGTGCAAACGCTTGCCAGACCGCGCCCACTCGGGGCGTCGCCTCCGTTGCCGCATTCCTGGTTTGGCCGGCTCTGGTGGCTTCGCTGTCGGGCGCTGCCCATGAATTCATCATCGCAATGAACATGCCAACATTCGAATGCATTGATATTTAATACATTTCTGAACTATTAACGGCTTCATGGAGTTGCAACAGCGCAACAAAAATAGCAAACAGCACAAGCTAACACTCTGTATCTTCTGGAAAGTTCTAAAAAAAATAGATTGCAGCACTCGCAACACATGCAACACGGGCTGTTGGCGGCGCCCGTCCTCGCAGCTGCGACATTGGCGCGCATGAACGGGCCAACGACCCGTTCAGCTGTCGTCAACAGGTATCGCAAGGGCGGAGTGGCGACACGACATCAAAGAAGACGTCAAATTGAACCTGCTCCGTGCAGCCCGGCGACAAACGGGACAAAGCGCACCGGCAGAAGATCATCGCGACAGACGTTTCCCGCCTGATCCTGCGTCAAAACCGCCAGCATCTGCCATGTGCGGCCCAGCGGAACGACAAGGCGCCCACCCGGCTTTAGCTGCTCAACCAATCTATAGGGGACATCCTCGGAGGCTGCGGTCACGATGATACCGTCGAATGGCGCAACCTCCGGCCAGCCATCGTGGCCATCACCCACACGCACGACAACATTGTTGACTCCGAGCCCGGCGAGCACTGCTTCGGCACGCTCGGCCAATTCCCCGACGATTTCGATTGAAAAAACCTCACCCACCAGACGTGCCAGCACGGCTGCTTGATATCCCGAGCCAGTCCCGATTTCGAGGACGCGGCAACCAACCCGCGGCTGGAGTGCACCGCTCATCAACGCAACGATGAACGGTTGCGAGATGGTCTGGCCGCACCCGATCGGCAGCGGCACATTGCGATAAGCAACACGGCGGTCACCCTGGTCGACGAACCGCTCGCGCGGCACACTGGCGATCGTATCGAGGACCCCTGGCCAGGCGATCGCGTCACGAATCTTCTTAGAAAACTGTTCCGCTTCAGACTTGATTTCGGCAACAAGATCGCAACGCGCCTTGGCAAAATTGAAGCCCTTGGACAACATGAAACCGTACCTGGAAAATGTCCTACCAACCGTCACCCGATGTCTGATCGGTCAAATTGAAAGTGTTCGCTGTCCCCGCAAAAACTGCCGATCAAACACGCAAACTGAAAAGCCGTGCAGCCTAGGGTCCAGACCCAAGAACAATGGGGCGGGACCCTAAGGCTCCTCAGAGCCTTTCCCACTTACCCCAACCTCATCTGGTCGCTACGGAAAACAGTAAAAAAATTTCCCACAGCTTTATTCAGCCAAGAACGCACTATCAGCAGAGCATTGTGCTTTGAAAAAATGAGGATTTTTACATTCTCTACAAACTGTAACAGCTATTAGCCGTTCGCGAAATTAATACAAGCGCACCAAATGATGCTTCATTTTCCAATCTGAATTGCAAGGAGCATCACGGTCGAATTAGGGGCACGATCGCACAGTCAATGATCACGCGACAAGAATCTGAACATTGGTGTCAACAGAGTCTGCGGCACCAAGTCACACCTTAAGTTACGTTCTGTCACGCGCCTCTTGTGAACGTTTTGTGTAATTGCATCCACTAGGTTTGGCGTGCCGGTAAAAATCGGCAATACGCCACAAGGTTCAGTCCGTGTTTTGTAGGTTTTTTTGGTTCGAGGTTAGTATCATGGTCCGCTTGACCGATAACGAGCGCGCTATGCTTGAGCTATTGGTGGAGACGCCTCGCGCGTTGATACCGCCAATGCACTTGGCCTATGCGCAGGGCCTGTCGCGGCATGGTTTGGCTGTCCACGCCGATGATGGCCAGTGGTATATCACTGCCGCAGGTATTCGCGAGACTCACCGCCAGCTACATTGACGTTGCACGCGCTGGCTCTGTTTGACACTAGGCGATGCCGTGCGATGAGCAATTGCGCACGCCCCATACACTCAAATTCCAGGCACGCACTGAGTTCCCCGAACACATCGAGGCGCGACACAGACTGTCATCATTTTCACCCCGCCCTGCGGGTCGATCTCGCGCCAGCGCGATAACGGCCATGCCCTCTCGACCGCGCGGGGTCAGGCTTGCATTGTTGTGAACGTCCATTCGGCCCTCCGGGCAATCACTGACGCTGTGGTGACATCAGCTGATCTCCTCCGGACCGAATGGACAACCTCGTGAAAGTTCACATCTAGAGCGCTTTTCGATCCGATGGAATCGGATCGGCGCTCTAGCTTCTTGTTTGGTCGCATTTCTTCGACGAACCGGTGTCCACTTCGTCGGAAAATGCTCTCGTCGCGCCTCAGTGCGATAACAGCACCGGCACGGTATGGTTCTGCAGCACATGCCGCGTCACGCCACCGAAGAACTGTGCACCGAATTTGGCGCGCCCATAGGCACCCATGACCAGCACGTCCGGATCGAGCGTCTTGCACTTCTCCAAGATTGCATGCCCAATATCATGGACCTTCGTTTCGAACGTCACGAACTCCGCTGCGATCCCGTGGCGTTTCAGATGCACCTGCAGATCGAGACCGGGCAAATCTCCAATGTCGCGGGACTGTTTCTCCGACTCGGCCGTCAGGATGTAGAGCTTTTTCTTCGTTTCGAGGATCTGCATCGCATCGGTCAGAGCGCGTGCAGCGTGGCGACTCCCGTCCCAAGCCACCGCTGCCTCTTCACGAAACGGTCTGGGCTGATAGCCCTTCGGCACAATGATGATGGGCTTGCCGGCGCGCTGCAGGAGTTCCTGAGGATCAACGGTCCGATGCTCCGTTTTGAAAGCGGTGAGAAACTGGCCGATGATCAACATGTCGAAAAAGCGCGCCGAGCGCGCCAGCGTCAGATCAGGCTGCCCCTCTTCGACCAGCCACTGCGTCTCACCGTCAAAACCCAGCGCCTTGACCTGCTCACGAAACTTGATCTCGATCGACTTGGTCGCCTCGAGCCGCGCCGTCACCATGCTCTCTTTGACATTATCAGGTATCCATCGCTGCAGATGGCTCTCGAAGGGATCAGGCCGCGTCACCGTCATGCCGGTAACCGTTGCCTGATATTTCTTCGCCATTTGCACGGCGAACTCGAGGGCATGCTGGGCGGCCTCGTTACCGTCGTAGGCAACAAGCAGATCCTTGATGGCCATATGGCGTTCCTCCTATTTGACGGGATATCTCCCTGCCGGATCGAACACATCTTTGCCGGTGACGGCCAGCCCAGCAAAGCTGACGAGCCAACAGACAGCAGACGCACGCTTTTTGGTGTGCAATATACCAAAAAGCGCTCCCGCGCTACGAGCGACTGTCCATTTTAAGGATGCCCCTAGGATCCAGATCCTCATCAAGGGCGCGCAATATTGGTCCGGCTCCAGGTGGGCCAGAGGAGTTTCACTTTCCACTCACGGCACTAGCTCCATAAAGTAGCTGATGCTGCACAGCAAAACAAAGCGCAAACCAAGACGACAGCACGGCAATACTTGCAGTTACCGCTGCTGCTCTCGGTCGGACCATGGTACGCCCCAGGATCAATCCTGCCGTGGCTTGCCGGAAATCAGTTCCATAGCAATATTGATCTGCTTGGTGCGCTCTTCCCTGAGCACACGATCGCCCGCGTCGTGCGCCAAGTCGGGATGCCAGCTCATCCGCAAGGCTTCCACGCACTTTTTCACAGTGGCGTCGCTGACCTTCGTATTCAGCCCCAACACCTGAAGCGCCTCGGTACGATTGCGCGGCATCTGCCCGCTCGCTGATGCCGCCGCCCCCACAGCACCCACGCCGGCACGAACGCTGTCGCGGGCGCTTTCGCCGATCCGGCGGATGCGCTCCAAATCCCGCATCAGCACGCGATAGGCCGTCGCGCTGACTTGCCCGTCCTGGCAGGCGGCCTTGGCCAACGAGAGCCGCTGGCGCACGCGCCGCATTTCATCATCCAATACGCTGCGCAATGGTACGTCGACAGGAAGCGCATCGACAACGCCAGAAACCGCGCCATAGGCCGCCTCCAGGCCGGTTGCAGGAAAGCCACCACCTGACGAGCTGGCTTGTCGCCCAGCAGGCAGCAACAACACCAGGGCGTGTGATGCCCGACTGACAAGACCTGAAGGCACTTTAAGGCGAGGAATTTTGTCTAAAAACCCGCCGACCGCACCGCCAGCCATTCGCTGTGCCAGCGTTGCAAATCGCGCCGGACGCGACCACACCATCCACCCGGCCGTCACGAACATGCTCGTCAGCACGAGCCACAGCATAACATCACGTTGCGATAACGAGCGGGGCGCGACCGAAGCAGACGTATAGGTCGGAGCATGAGCTGTAGCAGGGGAAGGTAAGTCTGCGGAATGGTCCTGCCCCGTTGGCGTCACGGTGACGCTCCAAGCGGTTCGCAGCCGTTGCGAGTTTTCATTGGCGGTGGCTGTCGAGCCTGCCGCTCGTGGAACAGCACTGCTTATTATCGTGTTGCGGCGCAGCCCTTCACCGATCCGCGATAAGCGCTGTGTCGTGTCGGCGCTGCTCTCCAGCTCGCGCCCAGCCAGAACACCGTCCGCTGTGTCCTTGGATGGAGCCGGCGATGGGCCTAAGGATGGACCCGACGCGGCATCGATGTCGGGAAGCGGCTCGGTCAGGATGGTGCGCTCAAGTAGTCGCTGATGCACTGCGGGCGTGGCGGCGTCCGCACGCGCAGCTGCGGCAACAACAGGATGACGCGGCACTTTGGCTGTTGCTCCCGATGTGGCGTCCGCCACTATCGTATCGTCAATGATGCGGGCGCCGAAATGCGAAACCGGTGCGAAACCCGCCGGGAGAACAAAGTGAAGCTCCCGCGCGCCGTGTGCCTTGCACGGGTTCAGCACCACACGTTCCATCAAGTTGCCATTATCGGGCGCCGCACCCGAGGGGGCGCCGGCAGACTGCTGGTGCGCGCATGGTACCGCCGAGGCAGCGGTCCCTTTGGGATCGGTTTCGCGCAGCGCGATGTTCAACCGGTCACCATCACGCCATACGCGCGACGTGCGCCGGCCGCCTATGGCCTCTGCCACGCGCACCCAGGGCACGCGCTCACCACCGCACAACACGGCAAAGTTGTGGGCGATCATGGTTCGGCACTGCACCGGGCGCCCATCAGCGCAAGCCAGCACAACGCGCTCCTGGCGCGTTCCGACGATCGCAATCGATTGCTCTCCGGCAGGGGTCAGGCGAATATCGCCGCCTTCAACTTTACACGCGAAAGGCAGCGACAACCGTGCGCCTGCTGCGGCAGCATGAACACCCCAAGTCAATGCCGCTGGTAATCCAAAAAGAATGAGAAAAATTGCTTGTCGCCCGCGCACCCACACCCCCCTTTGTGCCGGTTTACTGCAAAACCTTGAGTAGTTGCGCCCTGAACCGTGTCACCACTGTGACCGAGCGACTTGAGATGATGACCTCATCCACACACCGAATCATTTGCATTTTGTGCATTTAACCTGAGACCCTACTTAGGCACGAAACGAGCCTAACAGGCTTTGCCTGCGAATACTGGAAAGCCTTAGCGGATCAATCTCCACAATCTCGCAAAAATTGCATCTGGTCGATTTGTACAACCGACTGTTGGGTCGCCGGCGACCGATGCATCATCAATCCCGCGAAGAACCCGGCAAAATGCCAATATCCGGCCACCAATCCACATGGACATCGTCGGGGCGGGCGGCACATCAGGACCAAAAATGCCCGCTCAAGCGTCTACAGGTAGCACCCGCCAGACCTTTGGCAACCGTGCATGGAAATGAACCTAGGTCGGTCAGAATCCAGTCAAAGTATTGCCAAAATACAGCACAGCTTGCGAATTACCCTATCCCATAAGCAGCGTCGCAGGAGTAGGCCTCGTTTGTCTCCGTAGGTGCTATAAAGTTTCCGATTGCTCGGGTTCCAGAGCCCGTTGTCGCGTGGATGGGAGGGAAACGAGAAATAATGTCGGCAGCTGAAACCATGGCATCGTTGCCAGGCGATGCAGCGGAGCAAAGGCCCCATGGGGTAGGGGCACGGCCACCACGTTCGCTCGCCATCTCGTTGAAAGGCGTTGAGCAGGAAAAAGCCGCTGCCAAAGTGGCCGCACCTGAAGCGCAGTCCATCTGCGAACCTGATCGCGAGACCTTCATTCCTGTCACGCGCTTTGCGCTGATGGACAGACTGACCGCGCCGCAAAGCTGGCCGGGCTCGGTGTGTTATGACGCGCGCCGCTTCTTCCAGTATCTCGACTACTGGCGCCACCAGCGTTATGCCTGCCGCACGCTGGCTCTTGAACAAGATTACGAGCCGTTTAGCCCCGACACAGACCTTTTGCTGACGCGCAAGTACACCGAAGACGACCGCCGCGCGATGCAGCACCGCGTCATTGACAACATGCACCATCTGCTCGTGCAGGCCAATTATCGTCGTATCGCGCCCGACGACGCAGAACTGATCCTGACGCGCGAATCCCATTACGGACTGGATCTGCACGTTGACTTCACCGCCTTCGAGGAGGTGATGATCTACTATCGCGGCGCCTCCACCATGCAGCGCGAGCGGCGCGTATTGCGCAAGTTCATGCGCAAGGTGGAGTTTGACGTCCCTATCTATCAGCGCATTTTCCTGCTCTTCAAACTGAAACCTTTTGAGGTCCGTGTCCGCGAGGTGATGGAGCAGGAACACGTCAGCCTGAAGGAGGCTCGCAAGATCGTCGCCAAGTTGCGCTCGATGCTGCCCCCCGAAGTGCGCGAGGACAACATCTACCTCAAGCTGTTCAAGAATATACCCCGCACCGACCTCGAAATGGTGTTTCCCAACACTATCGTGAAATTCCGCCTGCTGGACAAACTGAAGCTGGGCGCGACCTCTGTTGGCGGCCTTGGCATGGGCGTGGCCAGCGCGGCCGGCAAGCTGGCCCTGGTTTTCTCCAATCCAATCGCCGCTGCTGGCGCGGTCGCCAGCCTTGGCGCGGTCGCCGTGCGCCAGATCATGAGCTTCCTCAATCAGAAGCAGCGTTACATGGTCATCATGGCGCAAAACCTCTATTTCCACTCGCTTGCCGACAACCGTGGCGTGATGGTGACGCTTGCCGACCGCGCCGCGGAAGAAGACGTGAAAGAGGAAATGCTACTCTACACCGTTCTGGTAAAGGAGCGCGCGCGCCATTCCGACCTGCCCGCGATTGATGCGGCGATCGAGCAGTATCTGGAGACCGAGTTCGGCATCAATGTCGATTTTGACCTCGAAGATGCGTTGCAGCGCCTGCTCGCCGACGGCATCGTTACCGAAGGTTCCGACGGTTATCTGCACACTCTGTCCCCGCGCGAGGCGGCAGCACATCTGGATGCCAAGTGGGACCTGTTCCTCGACCACCTGCCCGATCCGCGCTCCGCAGAGGGCTTCGAGTTCGAGGGCGATTCGACGGCCGTCGGCACTGCGATTGAGGAGGCCCGGCAGATCTATCAGGCCGAACAAATGGAAGCCGCCGTCAACGCCAACACCACACCGGAGCAGTGATGGTGGCAGCAGCTACAGGCACGCCGATCCGTGCACAGTCTACCCGTCAGATCGGTATTTTGATGCGTCGCTAGGCACGTCACGTAGCAATCAAGCGTGCCACGGTTTTGCCGTTTCATTGTCTACGTTTGAAGGATTAGGGATTTATTGGGGGTTTAAAGTATTTTTTGACGAAGTCGACACCAGTGCCTGGGAAAAATCCGGTCGAAAAAAGTGCGATAACCCAAGAGGCTATAGCTCTAATCCCATTCCCTTGGGCCGGATTGACTTGGGCTGGATAGAATTCCAAGCCATTGTTTGGCTAACATCGCGGTCATAAAACCGCTGCAGACTGTGACACCCTATGCATATCTGCGCCCGATCAACTTCACTTGCACATGCATCGTCGTCGGGTTTGCGGAACGCAGACATGAGCCTATATTGATAGAAGTTCATGCCCACGCGTAACCGGTCGAACCGCCCCGGAAACAGAGGCCCCATGATGTCGAAAAAGCCGATCAGCGATGTCTGCCAACCCCAATTGCCCAAGGCTGGAGCGCACGGCCGATTTCCACATTTGGCGTTTGCCGTGATTGCGGTGGGTCTGAGCGGGCTTGGCATGGCGGCGGCAACCAGCCAGAGCCAGTTTGCCCAGGGTCTGGAGCAGGCGTTGACGACAAGATCAGCGTTCGATGCAACCGGACAGATTGAAACAGCAGCATCCACCCAAAGCACCGCGCCGGTCTCGGGTAGCGAAGCGTTCTGGCTCGATACGCCTGCGACTTCCGCACCGCTTCAACCCGTTACATGGCGCACCAGCACAATCACCCGCGGTGATCGGTTTCAGTTCGGCGGCGGGCGCGAGCACCGCATTCTCGAAGTAACGGACGTGCGGCAAATACCCATGCCGGCACCAATTGGATCAGCAAGCACCGCACGCAATGCCCCAGCACCGTTGATGATGATCACGTTGCGCGACATGGGGAGCCCACAGGCGGCACTTGTACGCATGCTTGTCGACGCTGATTCACCGGTGGCTGGGCTCGTGCCGCTGGAGCGTTCGCGTCAAGCCAATCTGTGAACCCGCTCATCAACGGCCTCCAACCCAGTCCGTGCCGGCTGTCTGTGTGCCTTTTTGGCTTCGGTTGGGTTTGATGCACGCACGCCAGAGTGTGAGCCGGTTGCCACGTGCTCACCCTGATGAAAGCCACCGCTTGCGTGCAGATCTCGCCTTCACGCACAGGTATGCTAACTTTGGTGCACTTTCTGGAGGGCAGGCTGCACGGCGCACTGCGCAGCGGCCAAGATCGCTCTGGAGCCTGTCTTGACGAGCGACCCGACCAGAGCGTTTCCGACCGCGCATGGCGGCCTGACTGCGGAGTGTAATCCATGCGGCTTAATCCCCCGACCATCGTCATCTTCCTGATTTCGCTGGTGCTTGCAGTGCTTGCACTGGTCATGAAGCTGGGCATCGTGCACATGCCGCTTTACTTGCCGCACCAGGATTTCTGGCTCGCCATTAGCGCTTATTTGATCTTGATGACGGGCACGTTGGTGCGGGGACTATGATCCACTGATCCCCGCCCCTACAGCCGCCCCAAAACGACGATCCACTCCAGTACGACGGCAAGCTTTGCCACCGAATTCACCAGGCGATTGCAGCTTTGTCGCGGAAGAAACCACCGGTCGGACCGTCCTCCTCCAGCGTCGCAAGCCAAACCGCCGTCTCGGCGGCTTGTTCCGTTGTGCCTGGTGCGTTCGGTCCTCCCATATCGGTTTGCACCCAGCCTGGACACATCGCATTGACCTTGATCGGGCTGTCGGCCAATTCGGCAGCAACCGTTCGCGTCGCAGCATTCAGCGCCGTTTTCGACATGCGGTAGCCAACATTATGCGGGCCCATTTCCGACAGCTGGCCGAGGCTTGACGAGACATTGACGATGCGCCCGTAGTCTTGCTGCTCCATGACCGGAACCGCAGCTTGCATAAGCATGAGCGGGCCCAACGTATTGGTCCACAGCGTTCGCTCCACGGTCTCCGGACGGACAGTGAGTGCGCTCTCTTCGCCTTTTGCCTTTGAATCGAGGAAGACACCGGCGTTGTTGACGAGCACATCGAGGCGCCCGAATATCGATACAATCTCATCCACGGCACGCCGACAGCTGGAAGGGTCAGCGGTATCGAGTCCAATAACGGGTAACTCCAGCCCTTCCGCGCGCAGCACCTCGGCTGCCCGACGCCCTTTCTCGGGATCACGCGAGCCCAGCCCCACGAGAAGCCCCAACCTTGCAAGCTGGCGGGCGATTTCCAGACCAATTCCGCGGTTGGCCCCCGTCACCAGAGCTACACGTGTTTCAGTCATGCTCAATATCTCCGGCCGTCGTCGATCCTAATGATAACGATTCACTGCAGAGCATAGCGCCCCCTCCCCCGCTGGCAATGCCAACGCTCTGATAAGAGAGAGATCTGTGAGGCTTGATCACATCACACCCGGATTTGCCCCGGGCCGCGCCCAACCACTGGGGAAGGCTCATCACACGTGGGTAGAAGAGATGAACGCCAATTGGCGCACGCTGTCATAAGTGCAGCTTCTTAAACCACGCGCGCGGTCGCCGGCACACGGTCCACACACAATCTTTGCGCGATTGATGCGGCCAACGGCACGCCCGCCTTGCCGTCACCCACCTTGCCGCGGCCGGGCGGGCGGGCCATATTCCGCAGCAATGGCCAAGGTTCCGAAATCACCGTCATCACCCCGCGCCGCCAAGGCGTCTGCCCCTGCCCAGCGCAAGGCTGCGGCTGCGAAGCCGCGCGCCGCAAGCGCTAAATCGGGAAAACCAACCCCGCCGCCGCCTGAAACCGCCGCCGGAACACCCCTGCCGCGCGGGTTCTCCGATATGGCGCAGGCAGGGTTCATGGCTGAACCGAGCCCAGAGGAGGGCACGCCTGCGACGCCTTCAGCGCCACAACGCGCGGCAACCTCCACCTTGCCCGCCCTGCGCCAGTCGGGTCCGCGCCCGGTCGCCTCGGCAGCCTCGACGACGGCCTACCTCGAAGCGCTGCTGGCCAAGCCGCAGGAGCGCTCGGAGACGGCGCGGCAGATCCTGGCGCAGCAGCCGCTGATGGCCACGCACCCGATCGTTGCGGGAAGCGCCACCGACTTCACGCCGCATCGCCCGCCGCGGCCGGAAAAGTCCGAGGGCGGCATCCGCTTCGATCTGGTCTCCGAATACGCGCCAAAGGGCGACCAGCCAACAGCGATCAAGGAACTGGTCGCGGGCGTCAACGGGCAGGAGCGCAACCAGGTGCTGCTCGGCGTGACCGGTTCGGGCAAGACGTTCACGATGGCCAACATCATCGCCCAGACGCAGCGCCCGGCCCTGATCCTGGCCCCCAACAAGACGCTGGCAGCGCAGCTCTACGGCGAGTTCAAGAGCTTCTTTCCCGACAACGCGGTTGAATATTTCGTCTCCTATTACGACTACTACCAGCCCGAAGCCTACGTGCCGCGCACCGACACCTACATCGAGAAGGAAAGCTCGATCAACGAGCAGATCGACCGGCTGCGGCATGCGGCGACGCGCGCCCTGCTGGAGCGCGATGATGTCATCATCGTCGCCTCGGTCTCGTGCATCTACGGTATCGGCTCGGTCGAAACCTACACGGCGATGACGTTTGCGGTGAAGGTCGGCGAGCGCCTGTCGCGCGACCAGCTGCTGGCCGACCTGGTGGCATTGCACTACCGGCGCAACGATCTTGCCTTCCAGCGTGGCACATTCCGCGTGCGCGGCGACACGGTGGAACTGTTCCCGGCCCACTTGGAGGATCGCGCGTGGCGGTTCTCGTTGTTCGGCGACGAGATCGAGGCGATCACCGAGTTCGATCCGTTGACCGGTCAGAAGTCCGACGAACTGTCACTGGTGAAGATCTACGCCAATTCGCACTACGTGACGCCCAAGCCGACGCTGCAACAGGCGATCAAGGCGATCAAGACGGAACTGAAGGCGCGGCTCGACGAGCTTTACGACGCCGGCAAGCTGCTCGAAGCGCAGCGGCTCGACCAGCGCACCACCTTCGACATGGAAATGATGGAGGCCACCGGCTCATGCGCCGGCATCGAGAACTATTCGCGCTATCTGACGGGGCGCGCGCCCGGCGAGCCGCCGCCGACTCTGTTTGAGTACCTGCCCGACAACGCGCTCGTGTTCGTTGATGAAAGCCACGTCACGGTGCCGCAGATCGGCGGCATGTTCCGCGGCGACTACCGGCGCAAGGCAACGCTTGCAGAGTTCGGCTTCCGCCTGCCCTCGTGCATGGACAATCGTCCGCTGCGGTTCGAGGAATGGGATGCGATGCGGCCCTCCTCCACGTTCGTTTCGGCAACACCGGGCGGCTGGGAGCTGGAGCAGACGGGAGGCGTTTTTGCCGAACAGGTGATCCGCCCGACCGGCCTGACCGATCCCGACGTGATCATTCGCCCAGCCAAGACACAGGTCGACGACCTCCTCGACGAAGTGCGCCAGGTGGCCAAGCGCGGCTACCGGACGCTGGTGACGACGCTGACCAAGCGCATGGCCGAGGATTTGACCGAGTACATGCATGAATCGGGCATCCGCGTGCGCTACATGCATTCCGACATCGACACGCTGGAGCGCATCGAGATCATTCGCGACCTGCGGCTGGGCGCCTTTGACGTCCTGGTCGGCATCAACCTGTTGCGCGAGGGGCTCGACATTCCCGAGTGCGCGCTCGTCGCCATTCTCGACGCCGACAAGGAAGGCTTCCTGCGCTCGGAGACCTCGCTGGTCCAGACCATCGGCCGGGCGGCGCGTAACGTCGATGGCCGCGTCATTCTTTATGCCGACCACATGACCGGCTCGATGGAGCGCGCCATCGCCGAAACCAACCGGCGGCGCGAAAAGCAGATCGCCTATAACACGCAGAACGGCATCACGCCGGAGAGCATCAAGCGCAACATCCACGATGTGCTGCATTCGGTCTACGAGCAGGATCACGTCACCGTCGATGTCGGACTGGTGGCGGACGGCGCCAGCGTCGGCCACAACCTCACCACCGTCATCGCCGACATGGAAGAGCGGATGAAATCGGCCGCAGCCGATCTCG